>CADEEC010000095.1 GCA_902826255.1 uncultured Hyphomicrobiales bacterium
CAGCGTCTGCGTGGCGAGCACGTGCTCGACCTCGCTGGTGCCGATGCCGTGCGCCAGTGCGCCGAAGGCGCCGTGCGTGGAGGTATGGCTGTCGCCGCACACGATGGTGGTGCCGGGCAGCGTGAAACCTTGCTCTGGCCCGATCACGTGCACGATGCCCTGCCGGATATCGAGCTCATCGTAGTACTCGATGCCGAAGTCCTTGGCGTTCTTGGCCAGCGTCTCGACCTGGATGCGGCTTTCCTCATCGGCGATGCCGGCCCGGCGGTCCGAGGTCGGCACGTTGTGGTCGACGACGGCCAGCGTCTTTTCCGGTGCGTGCACCTTGCGGCCGGCCATCTTCAGGCCCTCGAACGCCTGCGGGCTCGTCACCTCGTGCACGAGATGCCGGTCGATATAGAGAATGCAGGTGCCGTCAGGCTGCCGCTCGACCACGTGGTCGTCGAAAATCTTGTCGTAGAGGGTTTTGGGCGCCATGTGCGCGAGGTCCTTGGCCGGTCAGCGAATGTAGGAACATTCTGATAGCGCGGCCCGCGCATAAAAAAAAGCCGGGCAACTTGCCCGGCGCGCTAGTTGTTTCGACCGCTTCCTTGGGGGAAACGGCTGAAGGCGTCGAAGGGAGGGTAGGTGCCTTCAATAGCTGTCCGTCACAGCTGCAGCCATTATCGGCACTGTGCGCCTGATGCGGTAGACGGCACCCCGCATGCGAGCCATGTCTCTACGCATGGCTTGCGCGCAACAAGCGCGCTCAGTACTTCCACTGACGCGCCTTGGCGACGAGGAAATCGCGGAAAACCTGCACCTTCTTGGCGGTCTTCAATTCCTCCGGGAAGACGAAATAGATCGGCATGGTCGGCAGCTGCACATCGCGCAGCACCGGCACCAGCTCGGACTCCTCCTCGGTGAGGTAATCCGGCACCAGACCGATGCCGATCCCGGCACGAATGGCATACTTCATCGCCACCACGCTGTTGGCCGCGAACGCGGGTCTGCGCGGCGCTTTGCCGTTGATGCCGGCCGTCTCCAGCCAGCGGATGGCGGAGAGATGCGGGGCTGGCGTGCCGCTGTAGGACACGATGGCATGGTCGTCGAGCTCGTCGAGCGTCTGCGGCGCCCCGAAGCGTCGGATGTATCCGGCCGACGCGAAGGCATGGATCTTCATGTTGAAGAGCCGGCGGCGGATGAGATCGCTCTGTTGCGGCTCCGCCGACCAGATGGCGACGTCGGCCGCCCGCATGGCAATGGCGATCTGCTCGTCGTTGAGCACGAGCTCGACGCGGATGTCGGGATAGAGCTCGAGGAACTCGCGCAGCCGCTGCGTGACCCACACGGTGCCGAGGCCGATCGGCGCGGTGATGCGCAGATCGCCGGAGGGTTTGGTGGTGGTATCGGTGAGCAGCGTCTCGGCGGTGGAGAGCTTGCCCATGATCTCGGCCGCCGTGCCGAACAGCATCTCGCCTTGCTCGGTGAGCACGAGCCCGCGCGCGTGGCGGTGGAACAGCGCGACCTTCAGTTCTTTCTCCAGCGCGGACACCTGCCGGCTCACGGCCGACTGGCTCATGCGCAGCTGCTCGCCTGCATGCGTGAAGCTGCCAGCCTCGGCGGCAGCATGAAAAATGCGCAGTTTGTCCCAATCCATGGGCATGAAAGTGTAATACTCGCGTCGGTTGCCGCAGGTATAGGCTTATTCGGCGGCCTTTGCGACGTTTTCGGAGTGGGCGAGGTAGCGTTCCGTTTCCAGCGCGGCCATGCATCCCATGCCCGCGGCAGTTACAGCCTGGCGAAAAATATCATCCTTAACGTCCCCAGCCGCAAACACGCCCGGAATGGAGGTCCGCGTCGAGTCCGGTGCCGTCACGAGGTATCCGGACGGTTTCATCTCGAGCTGGCCCTTGAACAGGTCGGTGGCCGGCGCGTGGCCGATGGCCACGAACACGCCGTCGAGGTCGATCTTGCTGACGTCGCCCGTGGTGACGTTGCGCACCTTGATGCCGGTCACAGTGTTGGGGCCTTCGGTGCCGATCACCTCATCCAGCACGGAGTTCCACACCACCTCCACCTTCGGGTTCTTGAACAGCCGGTCCTGCATGATCTTCTCGGCCCGGAAGCTGTCGCGCCGGTGCACGATCGTCACCTTCTCGGCGAAGTTGGTGAGGAACAGCGCCTCCTCCACCGCCGTATTGCCGCCGCCGATCACGGCCACGCGCTTGCCCTTGTAGAAGAAGCCGTCGCAGGTGGCGCAGGCCGAGACACCGAAGCCTTTGAATTTTTCCTCTGACGAAATTCCAAGCCAGCGCGCCTGGGCGCCGGTGGCGATGACGAGCGCGTCGCAGGTGTAGGTGTCGCCGGAATCGCCCGTGAGCTGAAAGGGCCGGCGCTTCAGGTCCACCTTGACGATGTGGTCCATCACGAACTCGGTGCCGACGTGCTCGGCCTGGGCCCGCATCTGCTCCATCAGCCAGGGGCCCTGCACCACCTCGGCGAAGCCCGGATAGTTCTCGACATCCGTCGTGATGGTCATCTGGCCGCCCGGCTGGTTGCCCTGGATCACCATCGGCTTGAGCATGGCGCGCGCCGCATAGATGGCCGCCGTGTAGCCTGCCGGTCCCGAGCCGAGGATGATGACTTTGCGATGCGTGGTGGTCATGGCGAGCCGACCCCGGTGGCGGCGAGATGTGGAACGAAGCCTGAACTGGGATATGGGAAGGCTATTAGGACGCTGCAACGCCGGGGTCAATGCGACCCCCTGCATAAGCGGCCGGGCGTGGCCGATCATCCACCGTCAAAGCGGCTTCAAAGCAGTTTCAGGGTCTTGAAGCTGGCGTGCCCCTGCCGGCCGATGATGAGGTGATCGTGCACCGCGATCCCGAAGGGGCGCGCGATGGCGACGATCTGGCTGGTCATCTCCAGGTCGGCCCGGGAGGGCGCCGGGTCGCCGGATGGGTGGTTGTGCACCAGGATGATGGCGCAGGCGGAGAGCTCCAGCGACCGCTTCACGATCTCGCGCACGTAGACCGGCGTGTGGTCCACCGTCCCCTGCTGCTGTACTTCGTCGGCGATCAACCGGTTCTTCTTGTCGAGGAACAGAATGCGGAACTGCTCGCGGGCCTCGAAGGCCATCACCGCCCGGCAGTAGTCGAGCACTGCTTGCGACGAGGACAGGATCGGCTTGCTCGCCATCTCCACCCGCATCATGCGCTGCGCGCCGGCGCGGACGATCTTGAGCTGCGTGACGACTGCCTCGCCGGTGCCCTCGACCTCCAGCAGGCGCTCGCGCGGGGCGTTGATGACCTCCGAGAACGAGCCGAACTCAGCCAGCAGCCGCTTGGCCAACGGCTTGGTGTCGCGTCGCGGGATGGCGCTGAACAGGATCAGCTCCAGCAGCTCGTAGTCCGGCAAGGCTTCCGGCCCGCTGCTGGCAAGGCGCGATTTCAACCGCTGACGGTGGCCGGCATTCCGGGACGCCGGCGCCTGCTTGGCGTCAGGGCGGAACAGGTCGGGACTTGTGGTCCGGTCCTTCAGCTCCCCGCCGGCCATCGCTGTCCTCAGTTGGCTCGCGCCTCGGCTGATCTGTCGGTCGCCGCGGGCGAGAGCGTGAAGATCTCGCAGCCCGCCTCGGTGACTCCCACGGTGTGCTCGAACTGTGCCGACAGCTCGCGGTCCCGCGTCACGGCCGTCCAGCCGTCGGCCAGAATTTTCACATGCGGCTTGCCGAGATTGATCATCGGCTCGATGGTGAAGAACATGCCCGCCTCCAGCACGACGCCGTCGCCCGCTTCGCCGTAGTGCAGGATGTTCGGCCGGTCGTGGAAGATGCGGCCGAGCCCGTGGCCGCAGAAATCGCGCACCACACTGCAGCGCTCGGCCTCGGCAAAGGTCTGGATCGCCGCGCCGATATGCCCGGTCGTATGGCCGGGTTTGACCGCGGCGATGCCGCGCTGCAGGGCCTCGTAAGTCACCTCGATCAGCCGTTCCGCGCGCCGCGAGATCTGGCCCACCGCGTACATGCGGCTGGTGTCCCCATGCCAGCCGTCGACGATCAGCGTGACGTCGATATTGACGATATCGCCCTCTTTCAGCGGCTTCTCGTTGGGAATGCCGTGGCAGACGACGTGGTTGACGGACGTGCAGATGGAGCGAGGAAAGCCACGGTAGTTCAGCGGCGCGGGGACCGCGCCGTGGTCGATCGCGAACTGCACAGCGAGGTCGTCCAGATACTGCGTCGCCACGCCGGGTTTGACGTGCGCCTCGAGCATGTCGAGCGCCTGGGCGGCAAGCTGCCCGGCCCGGCGCATGCCCTTGAACCCGTCGGGCCCGTGCAGCTTGATTTTCGCCTCACGCCCCTGGGCGCGGGAAATGTCGAGATTGGCCATGCGTGTTCCGGGATCGGCGACGTCTCAGGTCTTCCTGCAAATTTAGAGCAAATGCACGCGCACGCAATGCGCCGCCGGCCCGGCACGCCGGTTGCGGGCTGGTTTGCGGCCGCCGTGTCGAGCGAAACGGCGGTCAATGCCGTTCGCTGTAACCGTATGTGATCATCTGAAGTGAAGCGTGTCGCGCGCAAGATGAAGCCGTTAACACCGAGTTAAGACTTGTCGCAGATTTTCACACGGCAAGTAGTTGTGATTCGAATGTACTGGGCAGAACTGAACTTAAGAACGAAGGAGAGAGAGAAATGGCAAAGATTGCGAAGAAGAAGGCGAAGCCGTCCCGCAAGCCTGCGAAGCGCGCTGCTTCCAAGCGGACCGTCGCCAAGCGTTCCGGTAGCGCCCGCCGCAAGGCAACGAAGCGCGCTCGTCCGGTCGCTCGCAAGGCCAAGGCTCGCCGCAAGGCCGCCTGAACCTACCGCGACACCTTTCAAGTTTCGGCCGGAGCTGCAGCGCAGTTTCCGGCCGAACTGTTTTTGGGTGCCGCCGAATCAAACTCGGCGTCCTTGCGCGCACGCGCCGGCAATATTTTGCGGACCGAGATGTGCAAACACATCGCTAAGCGCATGGAAATAAAGCGCGCGACAAATGCTTCGCATCTCAATTTTCTCGCCCAACTCATTCAAAACACGTGATTTTGTGGACTTGATGCAACAGGTGCTGCCCAAAGCACCGCGGTCAGACGATAAAAATTCTCTTTTAAGTCAACAAACTGCGTGCATTTCCGCATGATCTATTTGTCCGAAATGATTCGGACGATTGAGAGAAAAGAGAGAGGGACTTGTCATGGCTAAGGCAAAGAAGAAGCCGGTTGCGAAGAAGAAGACCGCTGCGAAGCGCGTTGCTACGAAGCGCCCCGCCAAGCGGGCCGTGAAGCGCGCCGCCAAGCGTCGTCGCTAATAATCGGGCATCAGGACGGTCTGGCGCCGGCCTTGGCTGGGCACTAGGGCAGAGCAGCGGACCGTCAGCTCGAAATTTGTGTGAAGTTCCTGGGCCGGAGGACGCGCGAGCGTCTCCGGCCTCACTTTTTGCGCTTCGGCCGCCGGTTGTACCGGCCTAAGTCGCCCGCTCCACCATCAGCTTCTTGATCTCGGCGATGGCTTTCGCCGGATTCAGGCTCTTCGGGCAGGTCTTGGTGCAGTTCATGATGGTATGGCAGCGATACAGCCTGAAGGGGTCCTCCAGGTTGTCCAGCCGGTCCCCCGCGCCCTCGTCGCGGCTGTCGGAGATCCAGCGGTAGGCCTGCAGCAGCGCGGCCGGCCCCAGGTAGCGGTCATCGTTCCACCAGTAGCTGGGGCACGAGGTCGAGCAGCAGGCGCACAGAATGCACTCGTAGAGGCCATCGAGCTTGGCGCGGTCGGTCGGAGTCTGCCTGCGCTCGTGCGGCGGGGTCGGCGTCACCGTCTTCAGCCAGGGCTCGATCGACTGCAGCTGCGCGTAGAAGTTCGTCATATTGGGCACGAGATCCTTCACCACCTCCATATGCGGCAGCGGGTAGATCTTCACGGCCCCCTTCACCTCGTCGATGGCCTTCACGCACGCCAGCGTGTTGAGCCCGTCGATGTTCATCGAGCATGAGCCGCAGATGCCTTCGCGGCAGGAGCGGCGGAAGGTCAGCGTCGGGTCGATCTCGTTCTTGATCTTGATCAGCGCGTCGAGAACCATCGGCCCGCAGGTGGCGCGGTCCACCCAGTAGGTGTCCAGTCGCGGGTTCCGGCCGTCATCCGGGCTCCAGCGGTAAACGCGGAACTCTTGCCAGCTGTCCCTGCCCTTGGGGCTGTTCCAGGTCTTACCGGTCTTGACCTTGGAGTTTCTGGGAAGTGTCAGCTCGACCATCGGTGCACTCTCGATGTGTTCGGCACAGGCGCCGCTCGCCTTATTGGAGGCCGCTCCAGGGGCTGTCAACGCCCGGAGCGCCGCACGCGACAGGGCTAACGTCTCACGGCAGCTAGCTCGCAGGCAGCGCGGTGTCCCGATGCGGCTGGCTGGCCGGCGTAGCCGTTTCCTGGCTCATGTCGTTGCCGCCGCGGTCGGTGGTGTAGAAATCGCCGAGTACCAGCACGTCCATCTTGGTCGCCAGGAAGCAGCGGATGGCGTCCTGCGGCGAGGCGACGATGGGTTCGTGGCGGTTGAAGCTGGTGTTCAGCAGCACCGGAACGCCGGTCAGGCGCCCGAAGGCCTCGATCAGCCCGTAGTAGCGCGGGTTGGAGCTGCGCGTGACGGTCTGGATGCGCCCCGTGCCGTCGACATGCACGGCTGCCGGGATGGCGCCGCGCTTGTCCGGGCGCACCCTGGGAGCCAGGGTCATGAACGGGTCGGGCTGGTCGATCTCGAAGAACTCGCCGGCTCGCTCCAGCAGCACGGCGGGCGCGAACGGCCTGAACGACTCGCGTTTCTTGACCTTGTCGTTGAGGGTGTCGCGCATATCGGCACGTCGCGGGTCGGCAAGGATGGAGCGGTTGCCGAGCGCGCGCGGGCCCATCTCGAACCGGCCCTGCATCCAGCCGACGATCTTACCGTCTGCCAGGTCTTGCGCCACCTGGCCGAGAAGGGTGCTTTCGCTCATGCGGCGGTAGCTCAGGCCGGCGTCCTTGAGCGCGCGCGTTATCTCCTCGTCGCTGTAAGCGGTCCCGTAGAGAGCATGCTCCAGCTCGAAGCTGCGCGGTTTGCCGAGATCCTGGTGATAGTGCCACAGCGCGCTTCCGAACGGTGCGCCGGTGTCGGAGGCGCACGGCGGCACCCACAGGCGCTTGACGTCGGTGTGCTCGAGGATCTTCGCGTTGGCGACGCAGTTCAGCGCGACGCCGCCGACCATGCACAGGTTGCGCGTGACAGATTTCTTCATCAGCGCGCGCACCACGTGCAGAACGATCTCCTCGGTCACCGTTTGCAGGGCGAAGGCAAGGTCGCGATGCCTGTCGAGCAGCGGTTCGCCCGGCGCACGCGGCGGCCCGAACGCCTCGATGAACTTGCGCTTGAAGGGCCGGATTTGGCCGAAGCTCGGGTAGGAAAAGTAGTCCATGTTGACGGCGTAGCCGCCATCGCCGGTCGGGCGGATCACGTCGCGGAACTTCTCGACGTAGCTGTCCTCGCCATAGGCGGCGAGCGCCATCACCTTGCCCTCGTCGCCGAAACCCGCGAACCCGAGGTACTCGGTGACGAACGTGTAGACGAGCCCGGCGGAGTTCATGATCCCTGTCGACCAGATCCGTTCCAGCCGGTTGCCGCTGCCGACGTAGCCGCTGCTCGAGCACTCGTCGCCGTAGCCGTCCATGACGAGCACCAGCGCATCCTCGAACGGCGACGCAAAGAAAAGCGCGGCGTGCGCGTTGTGGTGCGGAACGTTGACGATGGGCGGGATGCGCGTCGCGCTGAAATGCTTCCTCAGGTCGCGAGCGAGGTAGTAGTTGAGCGCCGCGATCTGGTTCTGCTGCGAGGCGTGCGAGCGCGGAATAGCCAGGCTGAGACTGAGTGGAAAGTGTCTCAGGACGATCGAGGCGAATGACCGGCGCAGCAACCCGAGGTGCCAGGGCGTGGTCAGGACGTCGATATCTTCTAGCCCTATGCCAAGCTCCCCGAAGCCGGCGGTAAGGGACAACTTGGGAAATTTCTTGGTCTTCTTGGAGCGGTTGAAGCGCTCCTCTTCCAGGATCAGCTCCGGGACGCCGTCGCGCACGAACGCCACGCCGCTGTCGTGCGTTTTGGCTACGATCCCGAGAATTCTCAAAACACTGACACCGCTGCGTTTGCCTCGCCGATCCTGCGTCTGCTGACCCCCAACGGCGGATCGGCTGGCCCTATAAAGACCAGGGGTCGCACCTTGTCGAGGATGCACGCCTGACTAGTGGCTGTTCGGCCGCGCGCGGGAAGATATTTGGCGCAGGTTTACAGGCGCTTACGTCCGTACGGGGCGGGCGCGAGTCCTGCTCAGCCGTGGCTGCCGTGGCAGTGCTTGTACTTCTTGCCTGACCCGCACGGGCAGGGCGCGTTGCGGGAAACCTTGCCCCAGGTGTTGGGGTCCTTTGGATTGACGGCCCCCGACGCCCGCCTTGATTGCACGGGCTCCCTGCGATCCCCGCCGCGCGGCTCCGGCCGTCCCACTGCCGACATGGCGGCGTCCGCCATCGCCAGCTCGTCATCGCGCGCGTAGGAGGGCTCGGGCCGGTAGGCTTGCATCTGCGGCAGCTCGACCGGCTGGAACATCTCCTCCGGCTCGTTCGGCATGGCCTGGATGTGCATCAGCTGGCCGGTCACCGCCTCGCGCAGATGGGCCAGCATGGTCTCGAACAGCTGGAAGCCTTCCGTCTTGTACTCGTTGAGCGGGTCGCGCTGGCCATAGCTGCGGAAGCCGATCACGCTGCGCAGGTGCTCCAGCACCACCAGGTGCTCGCGCCACAGATGGTCGAGCGTCTGCAGCAGAACCATCTTCTCGATCTGCCGCATGGCCTCGGGGCCGAACTCGGCTTCCTTGGCTTTCGCCCTCTCCTCGATCTCCTTCAGCAGGCGCTCGGTGATCTCCTGCTCGGCGATGCCCTCTTCCGCCGCCCACTTGTCGATCGGCAGGTCGAGGCCGAACACGCGCTCGATCTCGCTCTTGAGCGTGGCGGTGTCCCACTGTTCGGCATAAGCGTTGGGCGGGATGCACTGCGCCACGAACTCGTGCACCACCTGGCTGCGCATGTCGGCGACGGTCTCGCTGACATCGTCATTGCCCATGATCTCGATGCGGTGCTCGAAGATGACCTTGCGCTGGTCATTCATCACGTCGTCGTACTTGAGGACGTACTTGCGCGAGTCGAAGTTGCGGGCCTCGACCTTCTGCTGCGCCTTCTCCAGCGCCTTGTTGATCCAGGGATGCGTGATGGCCTCGCCTTCCTGCAGGCCGAGCTTCTGCAGCACGCCGTCCATGCGGCCGGAGCCGAAGATGCGCATCAGGTCGTCTTCGAGCGACAGGTAGAACTTGGAGCGGCCTGGGTCGCCCTGGCGGCCGGAGCGACCGCGCAGCTGGTTGTCGATGCGCCGGCTTTCGTGACGCTCGGTGCCGAGCACGTAGAGTCCGCCGGCATCGATCGCCTTCTGCTTGTTGGCGATGACGTCGGCTTGGATCTCTGCAAGCGTGGCCCGGGTCGCATTGAACTCCGCGACGATGGCAGCGCGCCGCTTGGCAACATCCGCGGGACCCGGCACGCGGCCGGCGGCCGCTTCGCGCTCCTGCCAGCTGCGCAGGCGGTCGCTCATGAAGTGGAAGATCGGCTCCGTCACGACGCTGAGGCCGGCGCCGCCGGCCTCCTTCGACCACTGCGCCGCCTCGTCGCGCAGCGCAGCGTCGAACCAGTTGGTTGCCTCGATGTCGCCGCGGCCGTTACCGGGGCTCTTCACGCTTGCCGCGTGCTCCTTGGCGATCTCGGCGCGCTGGCGGGCAACGCCGCGGCGGTCGCTCTCGATCTCGCGCCGCTTCTTGGCGGTTTCGCTGTCGCCGGGCTGGCGGCCGGCAGTGGTCTGTTCCTTCACCCAGGCGTCGAGGGTATCCCCGAACCAGGACTTCAAGCGCCCGTCGATCCACTCGTCGCCGAGATAGAGGATGTCATCCACCCATTTGCGGAGCAGATCGGGATCGTCGTCCTCGCCGTGCACCACCTCCAGCCGGCCGGCATCCAGCTCCTGCTTCAGCCAGTCGCGCGCGCGGTAGCGGTCGTTGCCGCCGAGCTGAATATCGGTGCCGCGGCCGGCCATGTTGGTGGCAATCGTCACCGTGCCGGGCACGCCGGCCTGGGCGATGATGTTGGCTTCCTGCTCGTGATAACGGGCGTTCAGCACCAGATGCGGGATGGGATCGCCGCTGTTCTTGCGTCCGAGCTCGTTCAAATAGGAGCTGACATCCAGCAGGCTCTGCTTCAGCTCATCGTCCTTGCCGTCCTTGATGGCGTCGGCATGCTTGCCGAAGTAGGTGCTGAGCTCGCGAATGTATTTCCGATCCTTGAGAAGCGCGGAGAGCTGCTCCGACTTCTCGATCGAGGTGGTTCCAACCAGGATCGGCTGGCCGCGGCGCCGGCAATCGGCGATCTCGGAGATGATGGCGCGGGCCTTCTCGTCAGCCGTGCGATAGACCTCGTCGTGCTCGTCCTTGCGGTCGACGGCGATGTTGGTCGGCACCTCGAGCACTTCGAGGCGATAGATGTCCTGAAATTCGCTGGCTTCCGTGGCGGCAGTGCCGGTCATGCCGGCGAGCTTGTTGTAGAGCCGGAAATAGTTCTGGAAGGTGATCGAGGCCAGCGTCTGGTTTTCCGGCTGGATCTTGACGCGCTCCTTCGCCTCCAGCGCCTGGTGCAGGCCGTCCGAGTAGCGCCGGCCCTGCATCATGCGGCCCGTGAACTCGTCGATGATGACGACCTCGCCGCCCTTCACGATGTAGTCGCGGTCGCGCAGGAACAGCTTGTGTGCCTTCAGCGCCTGGTTGGCGTGGTGCACGACGGTGACGTTCTCGATATCGAACAGCGAGTCGCCCTTGAGGAGGTCGCGCTCACGCAGTAGGCCTTCCAGCTTCTCGTTGCCGCTTTCGGTGAACGAGACTTGGCGCTGTTTCTCGTCGAGTTCGTAGTCTTCCCTGGCGAGCAGCGGCATCAGCACGTCGACGGCGTTGTAGAGTTCGGCCCGATCCTCGACGGGGCCGGAGATGATGAGCGGCGTGCGCGCTTCGTCGATCAAGATCGAATCTACCTCGTCGACGATGGCGTAGGCATGCCCGCGCTGCACCATCTCGCTGGCCGACATCTTCATGTTGTCGCGCAGGTAGTCGAAGCCGAGCTCGTTGTTGGTGGCGTAGGTGACGTCGCAAGCGTACTGCTCGCGCCGCTGGTCGTCGTCGAGTTCGTGCACGATGCAGCCGACGGTAAGCCCGAGGAACTTGTAGATGCGCCCCATCCACTCGGCGTCGCGTTTGGCGAGGTAGTCGTTGACGGTGACGACGTGCACGCCGCGCTGGGTCAGCGCATTGAGGTAGACGGGCAGGGTGGCGACCAGCGTCTTGCCTTCACCGGTCTTCATTTCCGAGATGCGGCCCTCGTGCAGCACCATGCCGCCGATCATCTGCACGTCGAAGTGGCGCTGGCCGAGCGTGCGCTTGGCGGCTTCGCGGACGGTGGCAAAGGCGGGGACGAGGAGGTCCTTGAGCTCGGTACCCTCTGCGAGCTGCTTGCGGAACATCTCGGTCCTGGCGCGCAGCTCCGCGTCGGTCAGCTTCTCGATCTCTGGCTCGAGCTCGTTGATCAGGTCGGCCGTCGGTCGGTAAGTCTTGATGCGGCGATCGTTTGCCGATCCGAAGATCTTGGATGCAAGCGCGCCAAGTGACAGCATGAGACGGTTCCCAGTAGAGATGCGAGCATCGTTCCCGCCATGCGGGCTGGCACGGTGCTCTAGCGCCATCTCAAGGCAGAACGATGCGCGAGGCCCGCGCGGAGAGACGCCTGCGGCTGGCCGATCCGCGGGGCGACCTTGAGATAAGGACCGCCAACCCCCTTGTCAACGAAGGTTGCCCCCGCGCGGTTGCGCCATTCGGCACGCAAAACTGCCGCAACCAGGGGCGCGAATACTGCTTTTCGTGCGACGTAATGTTGCCGTCATGCTTGAGCGTGCGATGCCAGATCGGCTAGACGGACTACGTTTTCACGATTGGGAGCGCGCCATGGGAAACTCGGTGGTAGAGCCGTCGCCGTTTGCACCCAAGGATTTGCCGGTTCTTCCGGTGATCCAGGGGGTGCGCGTGGCCGCGTGCCAGGCCGGCATCCGCTACGCGAACCGCACTGATCTGCTGATGGTTGTGCTCGATCCGGGCACAGTCGCCGCTGGCGTGCTGACACAATCCAAGACGTCGTCTGCGCCTGTGCTGTGGTGCCGCAAGAGCCTGGAGAAGGGTGGTGCGCGCGCCCTTGTCGTCAACTCGGGCAACGCCAACGCGTTCACAGGTAAGAAGGGCGCCGAGGCGACGCGTATGACCGCGGAAGCGGCCGCGCGTGCGGTCGGCGCCACGCCCGACGATGTCTATGTGTCCTCGACCGGCGTGATCGGTGAGCCGCTCGATGCGTCCAAGTTCGCGCACCTGCTGGGCGACCTCGCCGTTAAGGCCGCGCCGGATGCCTGGCATGACGCGGCGCGCGCGATCATGACGACGGACACGTTCCCCAAGCTTGCCACGCGCACTGTGAAGCTCAAGGGTGGCGATGTGCTCATCAACGGCATCGCCAAGGGTGCCGGCATGATCGCCCCCGACCTCGCGACCATGTTGGTCTACATCTTCACCGACGCCGCCGTGGATCAGGGCGTGCTGCAGGGCATGCTTGTGTCGGGTGCGGACAAGACCTTCAACTGCATCACCATCGACAGCGACACGTCGACCAGCGACACGGTGCTGGCCTTTGCGACAGGCACGGCCGCTGCGCGCGGCGCGCCGCGCATTACCGATGCCAACAGCGCAGACGGTGCCGCGTTCGCCGCCGCCTTGCACGATCTCATGCACGAGCTGGCGTTGTGGGTCGTGAAGGACGGCGAGGGCCTCAGCAAATTCGTCACCATCAATGTGAAGGGCGCGGAAAGCGACGCCGCCGCGCGCCGCATTGGTTTCGCGATTGCTAACTCGCCTCTCGTGAAGACCGCGATTGCCGGCAGCGATCCGAACTGGGGCCGCGTCGTCATGGCCGTCGGCAAGGCCGGCGAGGCGGCGGATCGCGACCGCCTGTCGATCTGGTACGGCGACATCCAGGTCGCCAAGAACGGCGAGCGGGCGCCGACCTACGTCGAGAAAACCGTCGCGGCCTATATGGAAGGCCGCGAAGTTGCCATCGGCGTCGATATCGGCATCGGGGCGGGCAAGGCCACGGTTTGGACCTGCGACCTCACCCACGGCTACATCTCGGTCAACGCCGACTACCGCAGCTAGGCGTCGGTATCGTCGTCTGCCACGGCCGGCTGCACGCTGATAACTGTCAGCGCGCGCCGGCGGCCGTCACGCGTCGTCCAGGCAATGGACTGCCCCTCCGCCAGCCCGATCAGCGCCGTGCCGATGGGTGTCAGGATCGATACGCGGCCCGCGCCGATATCTGCCTTGCCGGGATAGACGAGCGTGACCTCTCTCCGGCGGCCTTCGTCGTCGGAGAACGAGACGATGGAGCCCATTCTCACCACGCTGGCGGGAACGAGATCCATCACCTGGGCACGCTCCATCTCGGCCAGCAACTCGGCGGCGACGTCGGGCGCTCGGTTGAGCGAGTCGAGCGCAAGCTGGGTCAGCCGGCGCTGGTCGGCGGCACTGACAACAATGGCGGGCATTTCAGGAAAGGTTGTGTTCATGGGTGTAAAACTCGCGAAGCGAGTCCGTTCTGAGGAAAAATGGAAAAGAGGGCGCCGAGCGGTCAGGCGTGCACGAGTACCGTGCGGATGATGTGATTTGCCTGAGATGGCCCCCGGAACCCGGCGGCGCGCGATGACCGGGGTGGGGCTAGAATCCCGCGACGAGCGGGCAGCGCATGTTCTGCAATGATGTGCGGACGCTGGTCATGGTGGTTGCTAGATTGGCCCGCGTTCGCGCAAAGTCAAGATGCCGCCTGCACTTTGGCTAAAGCGGCGGCAGCTTTTCGAGCACGCTCACCATGAAGTGCGCCGTCTCCAGAACGGCGAGGCGTGCGGTCAGGCTAGCGCGGCGGTACGTGGTGCCGAGAAGGGCCCGCACGCTGGCATACCCCTGCTTTGCCTTGGCGTTGTTACCAAGGCGTTCCAGCCGCTTCAGGAGCAGCTCGCGCCTGACTTCCAGTTCGCCATGGGAGAGCTTCTGTTTTCCACTGTTCGGCACTCTCGGGTCCTCGATTCCATCCGGCCTTTTCTAGCCGAAAAAAGGCAAGAAAGTGTAGCTGCTCTAGCACGAGCAGCACCGCCCTGTGTTCAATATTATCGTTCTATT
>CADEEC010000096.1 GCA_902826255.1 uncultured Hyphomicrobiales bacterium
GCGGGGACTCAACGAGGGCGCAGCGCGCTAGTGGCCGAGCTCTGCGTGTGCAAGAACAAGGAAATCGATCCAGGCTGGCGCCGGCACGCACACGCCCGATCGGGCTCGCCCATCACATCCTCACCCTGGCGGCTCAACCTGCGACGGTGCGCGTCAGAACGTGACGCGAAAAGCTGGAAGAAACAGGGGTGGTGCCCAGGAAAGGACTCGAACCTTCACGATCTTGCGAACGCCAGCACCTGAAGCTGGTGCGTCTACCAATTCCGCCACCTGGGCAAGCACGGCCCGCTAGTTAGGGCGCCTATCCTCCCTTGTCAATTGCATGCCGCGGGCGGATGCCACGCTTCACAGCGGCGGCTTACGGGGGTATCTCCAAGCTAGCTAAGTTTCTTCCGGAGACCCACGCCCGATGCGCTCACGGCTGGAGCAAGGTAGCCTCGCCACGGTCATCGGAGGATCGGGCTTTATAGGCCGAAATGCCGTGCGCGCACTCGCTGCGGACGGATGGCGCGTACGTGCCGCATCCCGGCGTCCGGACCTCGCCGGCTATCTCCAGACGATGGGTGCCGTCGGCCAAACCCATGCCATCCAAGCGAATGTACGCTTTCCGGATTCCGTGCGGCGGGCTGTCGAAGGGTCGGAAGCCGTGGTCAACCTGGTTGGCATTCTCCACCGCAGCGGCGCCCAGAATTTCCAGTCTGTCCATGTTGCCGGCGCCAGGGCCGCCGCAAAAGCGGCGCGCGAAGCTGGTGCCAGGACCTTCATCCACGTCTCCGCAATCGGCGCCGACCGCAAGTCCTGGTCGAAATACAGCCGGACGAAGGCGGCCGGCGAGGCCGCCGTCCTGGCCGAGTTTCCCGACGCCATCATCCTGCGGCCCTCGCTCGTGTTCGGCCCGGAGGACCAGCTCTTCAACCGGTTCGCAAACCTCGCCCGCATGTCGCCGCTCATGCCGCTCATCGGCGGCGGCAAGACCAAGTTCCAACCCGTATACGTCGGCGACGTGGCCGCCGCGATCGCCGCCATTTGCGCCGGCAAGGCCGTGAAACGCACCACCTACGAACTCGGCGGCCCCGAGGTCGTGACGTTCCGCCAGATTCTGGATCTCGCCCAGCAGTGGTCGGGGCACAAGCGGTGGTATGTGCGCATTCCGTTCTGGCTGGCGCAGATCGGGGCCTTTCTGACGGTGCCTGTTCCCAACGGTCTGCGGCCGATCACCGTCGACCAGGTGCGCGCACTAACCGAACCCAACGTCGTCAGCGATGCGGCGAACGTGGATAACCGAACGCTCGCCGGGCTCGGCATTGCCCAGCCGCACGCCATGTCTGCCATCGTGCCGAGTTATCTGCAGCGCTTCCAGCCGCACGGCCAGTTCGCTGACTATCGGGGCTAGGCATCCCGCATACCAGATGGTCCACAGGCCGTTGCAGGGCTGACACCCCTTGCAGCCTGCTTTGGGCTAGTTTCCCCTGGACCGAGCGTGTGAGTGGGGGCGGGTGTGCGCGTTAGTGTGGTGCTTGTCGCCGTGGCTGCGGCGCTGACAGGCTGTGTGACGACGCCTCAATTCGACAAGTCGAGCGGTGTGACACCCAAGAGCGTGGTGGACGTGATCGCGTGCGAGCTGATCGATGCGCGCGACAAGATCTGCCGGCGCAACCGAGAACTGGCCAGGCTGGCGCCTGCCGCCTACGAGCCCTGCCTCGGCCTGCGCGAAACGCAGGTGGCCGGCCGGCCGCTGGCGAATCTCTCCAACTGGACCGCGGTTGCCGAGCTTACCCTGACGGTCGACGAGCAGGCGACGCTGGCACCGTCCTTCGCCCACACGGACGCCGTTTCGAAGACGCTGACGCGCGCCTTCGACTGGGGCGTGAAGTACAGCACGGAGTCTCAGCGCATCTACACCGAGTCCGTCACCTTCCAGATCGGCAACCTGCGCAAGAAGGACGGAAAATGCGACGCGCCCCCCACCCGGGTTTCGCTCAACGGCAATCTGGGTTTGGAAGAGGTCGTCGAGATGGCCTTCGGCTCGGTGGACGAGCACGACGTGGGTGTCGGCTTCTCCGGCGACCTGTTCGATGGCCCCAAGAAGTACGGCACGGACAAGACGCCCATTGCCAAGTCGCTGCCGTTTCTGCGCCGTACGCCGCGTGCCAGCGGCCGGGGTGGTGACCGCAGGGGCGAGGGCAAGAAGGAGGCTTCCTTCGGCACGTCGATCGAGTTCGTCGTCACCAAGGGCATCAGCTCGTCAGGTCCGACCTGGACGCTGGCTCAGTTCAAGGGGCCCGGACGCTTGTTCTCGGGCGAACGCCAGAACACGCACAAGCTGAGGATTTCCTTCGCAAGGCGCAGCGCGGACGATCCATCGCAGGTCATGGCCGAGCGCGAGGCCAAGCAGGTCAACCAGCAACTGCTGCTCGAAGGCCTCGCACCGAAACTGAGGCAGTCCCAGTAGGCACGCAGGCTCGCCTCACACCACCTGATTGCGCAGCTCGTTTTCGCCGCGCCACAGCCGATCGAGGTTCTCGAGCAGGATATCGATCACTGAATCCTCGTAGCGCTGCGTCTCGCCGGCCGTATGCGGCGTGATGAGGACATTGGGTATAGCCCACAGCGGCGATGCGGCCGGCAGCGGCTCCTCCTGCGTCACGTCCAGGCCGGCGGCGGCGATGCGCTTGCCGGCGAGGGCGGCAATGAGCGCATCCTCATCGGCCACCCGGCCGCGCGCAACATTGATCAGGTGCGCCGAGGGCTTCATGGCCGCAAGCGCCGCCGCATCGATGAGATGCTCGGTCTCCGGGGTGAGAGGGCAGGTGAGGGCAACGACATCGGCCTGGCCGAGCAACTCATGCAGCTTATCGTTGCCGTACACGGCATCTGCGCCTTCGGCGCCGGTCGACGGGTTGCGCTTGGTTCCAAGCACGCGCATGTCGAAGGCCTTGGCGAGGCGCGCCAGCCGCGAGCCGATGCGGCCCATGCCGACAATCAGCAGGGTCTTGCCCGTGAGCTGGTCCTCGCGCGCCGCGATCTCGGAGATCATCCCGCGCCAGTGCTTTTTGGACTGGTTGACGGCCGCGTCGGGAATCTTGCGCTGCAGTGCCAGGATGAGGGCCATGGCGTGCTCGGCTACGGCAAAGGCATTCACGCCGGCCGCACTGGCGAGCCGGATGCCGCGGGCGCGCATCAGATCCTGGTCGTAGCGGTCCATCCCCGAGCTGATCGATTGGATGAACTTGAGCCGGGGCGCCTTGTCCGCCAGCTCGTTCCGCCACAGCATCGACAGGACCAGGACATCGGCGCTGGGCAGCTCTCGGTCCAGCTCCTCAGCCGAGTAGGCCTGCACGTAAGCTATGCCGGTGTTGCGGAGCGCGAAACGGTCGGCCATGCGATAGGCGCCGTGGGCAAAGCAAATCTTGAGTTGGGTCTTCGGCGGAAGGATCGTTCGTCCTTGCTGAACTTTAGAAAAAGCGCTGCGGGAAGTAGCGAAGCAGCAGTTCCTCGTAGCGTCCGCCCTCGCGCAGGCGCCGCAACGCATCGTTGATCATGGTCTTGAGCTGGGCGTCTCCGCGCTTGACGGCGATGCCGACACCGTCGCCGAAGTACCTGGGTTCCGCGAACGCCCCGCCCTTGAACTCGCAGCAGGCTTTTGACGCGGTGCCGTTCAGCCAGAAAACGAGGCTGATGCCGTCGCCGAACAGGATGTCGGCCTCACCGCTGACGAGGGCGTCGCGCGCCAGCTCTTCCGTCTCGAAGGCACGCACGGCGCTGTCGCGGAAGAATGCGCGTAAGTAGGCCTCGTGCGCCGTGCCCTTGGCCACGGCGATCCTCTTGCCCTCCAGCGTGCTGGGGGTCACATCGGCTATGGGAGAACCGCGCTTGGCTGCGAAGCGGGCAGGCGTGAAATAATAGGCATCGGTGAAGTCGACCGCCTTCAGGGCATTGGGCCTGGGCGTATGCGAGGCGATGACGGCATCGGTCTGGCCCCGTGCCAGAGCCGGCAGCAGCTCGGCCCACGGGCGCGCCTGCACATCGCAGGCGGTGTTGAGCTCGAGACAGAGCGCGCGCGCGATGTCGACATTGAAGCCCGTGAGAACATTGTCCTCATCGAGATAGTTGAAGGGCGGGAAGTCGCTTTCAGTCAGGAAGCGGATCGCGACGCGACGCGGCGGCGCACGATCGTCGCCGGCCTCGGCATCGGCACCGGACCCCTGCGCAATCAGCATCGCGGGCGAGCCGCAGACGACGAGGCCAACAAAAAGTAAGATATACAGACGACGCCATATCTGTAGAAGGATCATTCGTGTTCGTCCTAGTTGCGACGAAGAGGGCGTCGGAATGGCCTCGGGGGACACTGGGGCTGAACGCGCCCAGCGCGACATTGATTTCGCGCTATCTGACACCATTCATCCGCTCCGCCGTGGCGCCGGATCGCCGCCACCCTTGCCCCATGCGAACCCAGGCAACACGGCACCCTCCAGCCTGGAAGCCCTGGCCCAAGAGTTCCGGCTGCCGCTGATTGGCTGGGGTTCGGATATCCGTCTCCATCCCATGGAGCAAGCCCGTGCCCTGCCCCGCACCGGATTGCCCGTGCGTGTCGATGGCCGGGACTGCCACATCCTTTGCCCCGATGCCCTGACACGCAACGAGTTTCTCCTCCACTTATCATCCCTCCAGAAGCGTGGAAAGTTGGCCGCACTCGCTCCGCGCGCGGTTGTGGACGCCACGCTGGAACTCCACTGGCAATCCGAGCGGATCGACGAGGCGGTCTACGGCCTGCTGAATCGCCATCCCATCCGCTCGGCCGGAAGCCAGATGCCTCTCTGGCAGCTCGTTGCGGCAGCCATAGGTGTCGGCCTCTTGATCGGCAGCATATCGTTGACGCCGGCCGCAGCGTTTGCGGTGCTGACCGCCATTGCGGCCGTGCCATTCCTGTGCATTACCGCGCTGCGGACCGCAGCTCTGGCCGAAGCGCTGCTTATGCGCCGCCGCCATAGTCCCGCAGCAAAGCTCCGGCCTGCAGGCAAGATAGATGCAGCAGACTTCGGTAGTCTCCCGATGTATTCGCTGCTCGTACCGCTGTTGCGCGAGGCCGGCGTCCTGAGCGGCCTTATCCACGCCCTCACGGCGCTCGACTATCCCGCCAGCCGCCTCCAGATCCTTCTGATCCTGGAGGAGGCAGACCTGGAAACCCAAGCAGCTGTCTTGGCCCTCCGCCTGCCGCCTCATTTCCGCGTGGTCGTGGTGCCGGACAAGGCCCCTCGGACCAAACCGAAAGCCCTCAACTATGCTCTCCAGTTTGCGGACGGGGACTTCCTCGTGGTCTACGACGCCGAGGACCGGCCGGAGCGCGACCAGCTCCGCCGCGCAATCGAGGCCTTCGCGCACGGCCCCGCCCGTCTTGGCTGCGTCCAGGCCCGGCTCAACATCTACAACCCGAACGCCAGCTGGTTCTCGCGCCAGTTCACGATCGAATACTCCGCGCTGTTCGACGCCATACTTCCCGCCGTCGCCCGCCTGCGCCTGCCGGTGCCTCTGGGCGGAACCTCCAATCATTTCCGACGCGAGGCGCTCCTTCAAAGCGGCGGTTGGGATCCCTTCAACGTGACGGAAGACGCCGATCTCGGCTTCCGCCTCGCGCGCCATGGCTGGAGCACCGAGATCCTGCCCTCGACAACTTGGGAAGAAGCCCCGATCCAGTTCCGTCAGTGGCTGCGCCAGCGCAGCCGCTGGCTGCGCGGCTGGATGCAGACCTACCTCGTGCACATGCGCCAGCCCTTGAAACTGACCGCAGACCTCGGCCTGCGTGGCGTCCTGGGCATCCACATCCTGATGGGGGCGCTGGTTCTCTCCGCCCTCGTGCATCCGCTGTTCTATGTGCTTCTCGCCTACCACGCCTGGACGAGCCAGTTGCTCGCGTGGTCAGATACTCCTGTCGGCCAGACGCTCTGGGCTATCGCGTGGATCAATCTCACGGCGGGCTATCTGATTTCGATCGCGGTCGGCGCCGTCAGCGTCTGCCATCGCGGCCGACCCGGGCTTGCGCTCTCGGCGCTGATGATGCCGCTGACCTGGCTACTCGTATCGGTCGCAGCTTACCGCGCGCTCTACCAGCTCGCGACGGACCCTTACCGCTGGGACAAGACCGAGCACGGTGTTGCCCCTCGCGTGAGGCGCCGCCGGCGCCACCTCAAGACTTGAGCTTCGGATCGAGCCAGTCGCGCAGCGCATCGCCGAACAAGTTGAACCCGAACACGGCGAGCGAGATGGCAATACCCGGGAAGATCGCCACCCACGGCGCGCTCTCGGCATACTCCTGAGCCCCGCCGCGCAGCATCAGACCCCACGCCGGCACCGGCTCCTGCACGCCGAGGCCGAGGAACGACAGCGATGCCTCGATCAGAATGGCCTGGCCCACGGCCGCCGTCATCATGATGAGATACGGTGCCATCACGTTCGGCACCATGTGCCGCAGCACGATACGCGTATGGCTGAATCCGCAGGCGCGGGCCGCGTCGATATAGGGCGTTTCCCGCACGGCGAGCGCACTCGACCGCACCACGCGTGCACAGCGTGGAATAAACGGAATGGTAATGGCCAGGATGACGTTCTCAACGCCGGTCCCGAAGATTGACACCACGGCCAGTGCCAGGATCACCAGCGGAAACGCCATCAGCACGTCCATGACGCGCTGGAAGATCAGGTCGAAGCGACCGCCGAAATAGGCGCTGGCCACGCCCAGGATCAGCCCGATGGTGGCACCCACGAAGGCGGAGACGAAGCCCACCATCAGCGCCGTGCGCGCGCCGTAGACGATGCGCGAATAAAGGTCCCGGCCATACTGGTCGGTGCCGAGCCAGTAGTCGGCGCTCGGCGGCTCCAGCATTACACCGAAGTTGTTGCGGGTCGGATCATTCCACGTCACGAAGTCGGCAAAAATGGCCATGAACCCCATGACGAACACGACGACGGCACCCGCGGCACCGAGCGGGTTCTGCCGGCAGAACTGCCAGATCGACGACAGCACGGTCGATCGCCGGGCAGTTTGCGGAGCGGACTCGGACAGAATCGCCATCAGGGCACCAGGTCAGCGGTTGTATCGGATGCGCGGATCGAGCCAGGCGTAGAGGATATCCACCACCAGGTTGGTGAGCGCGAAGATGCCGACCACGAGCATCACCAGCGCCTGCGTCATGTTGTAGTCGTAGTTGGTGATGGACTCGACGAACAGCTTGCCTAGCCCGTTCAGATTGAAAACCTGCTCCGTCACCACGAGCCCACCCATCAGGAAGGCGAACTCGATGCCGATAATCGTGATGACGGGAAGCAGCGCATTGCGCAGCGCATGCCGGCGCACGATCAGCTTCCGGAACACCCCCTTGGCACGCGCCGTGCGTACATAGTCCTCGCGCAACACCTCCAGCATGGCCGACCGCGTCATGCGCGTCGCCACGGCCGAATAGCGGTAGCCGGTCGCAAGCGCCGGCCAGATCAACATGCTCAGGTTGTAGAGCGGGTCTACCCACAGCGGCACATACCTGATCGGCGGCATCCAAGGCGTACCGAACCACGCCTTCGACGTGATGAGAATGCCGAGAATGATCAGGATGCCGAGCCAGAACGAGGGCATGGCCACCCCCGCGATGGAGAAGGTACGCACCACGTAGTCGATCCAGCTGTTCTGCTTCACGGCCGAGATCGTACCCAGGGGAATCGCGAGCGCGATCGCCGTCAGCGTGGCCATGATCGCCACTTGCAGCGAGAGTTGAAAGCGCAGACCGATCTCATCGATGATCGGCCGGCCGGTCCACATCGACTGGCCGAAGTCCAGAACAGCAAGCCCTTTGATGAACACCCAGAACTGGGCAAGCATCGGCTGGTCGGTGCCGATCTCTGCCCGGCAATTGCGCAGAACGGTCGGGTCGACGCTGCCACCGCCGCTCGCCATCCGCAGCATGCAGATGTCGCCTGGGATCAGGCGCATGAGCAAGAAGACCAGGATTGCCGCCCCCAGCAGCGTGGGGATCATCAACAGGACGCGCTTGACGATATAACCGAGCATGACGTCTCGACGACCTAACTAAGAAGCACCCCGGCTCGGTGAGCGAGCCGGGGTTGATGTGAGCCGTTCAAGAGCACCGGGCTACTTGTCGAGCCAGACCTGTGAGAGGTCCTGGTTCAGGTAGTGGCTCGGCGTAACCGTCCAGCCTTTCATGTACGTTCGATGCGGGATGATCCGGTACCACCACAGTGTGATGCTGGCACTGGCTTGCTCATCCAGAACACGCCGCTCGTACGCTCGCATGATGGACCTTTGCTCGGCGACGTCGCCGGTCCTGTTCATGGAGTCGAAGAGCTTGTTGGCTTCCGGGTCCTTGAACCCGCCGTAGTTGTCGCCCGAGTCACCCAGGAACTTGGAGACGTCGACCAGCGGGTTCACCATCGACTGGCAGTTGAACTCCAGCGCCACATCGAAGGCGCCATTGTCCAGGGCTGCATAGAACGGACCGGTGCCATCGACCTTCTGATCGACGGTGATCCCGACCTGCTTCCACTGGTCGATCAGCCAGGTGCCGACGATCGTGTAGGGCTGGTCCACGCCGCGGTTCTGAAGCGTAAACTTCAGGTTCGGATGGCCGGCCTCCTTGAGGAGCCTCTTCGCCTCTTCCTGCGACTTCTTCAGGTCGGGCCAGTAGCCGGCGATTTTCTCGAGTTCCTCCTTCGAGGCAGACAGCGGATGCCCGGGGAAGCCGATGCCGCCGACCGCCTTCACGATGGCGATCTTCGACAGATCGCGCGATCCACCCCAACGGTCGATGGCCAGCGTGATCGCCCGGCGGACGCGAACGTCATCGAACGGCTGGCGCCGCTGGTTGGGCGTCAAGATGAGAACGCAGTTCCAGTCGCTTTCCTGAACCGTGACGTCCTTGCCAAGCGCATTGACGAGGTCGTCGCGGCTCTTCGGCGGGAAGCCGCGGAACTCGGCGGCAGCCTGATCGCCACGGATCGCCTGCACGCGCAAGGTCTGCGTCTTGGCGAAGATGGCCTCGAAGCCGTCGAGATAGGGCTTACCCTGGAAGTGATAGTTCGGATTGCGCTTGCCGCGAATGACCGCGCCCGCCTCGCGTCCATCGAAGATGAACGGCCCCGACCCCAGCACGTTCTTCTCATACCAGCGCTGGTCCTGATCCAGCTTCGCCTTCTGGTAGATGAAGTTGTAGGGGGTCGCCAGAGCCGGCATGAATGCACCGGATGGATACTTCAGCTTGAACACAACGGTCTGGTCGTCCGGCGCCGTGACGCTGTCGACCATGCTGAAGTGGGCTCTGCGCGCGCTCGATATACCCTGTGGCGGGTCCACGATGCGCTCGAACGTCGCCAGAACGTCCTTCGCCGTCAGCACCGATCCGTCGTGGAATTTGACGTCCGTGCGGATCTTGAACGTGTAGGTCTTGCCGCCATCCGTTGGCTCGGGCACCGCCGTGCACACGTCGCAAGCAAACTTGCCGGAGTTCGGGTTCTCGGGCTCGACGCGAATGAGCGTGCTGTAGAATGGCGCGATCGGATGGATCAGCGCGAATGTCGTTTCCTTGTGCCCATCGAAGCTCGGCGGCTCATCGGGCACGACGAATTTAAGAATGCCACCCTTTTTCGGCGTCTGCGCATCCGCGCTGGTAAACGCAAAGGGGATAGCCAGAAGTCCCGCCAGAAGCGCAAATGCGGTTCTCCGGCGTCGCGTTGCCATGATATTTCCTCCCACGGCTTGATTGTTATTGTCCGCAGCTTGTGCGCTGGGGTGGTTACCATCCCCGATATCGTCGGCAATATCAATCTTTCCGCCGCGCCTGATGGTGAATTGGCGATTGAAGCCGGTAAAGTCTCGCACGCGCGTCTTCTCGCAGACGCGAACTGAGGTCCAAGAGAGGTCACGCATGCACCCTGGGGCACGACTAAAGGCGGAGTTGACCAAGCCCGGTCTGATCACTGCGCCCGGCGTTTACGACATGATTTCCGTGAAGGTCGCGGAGCGTCTCGGCTTCAGCGCCCTCTATATGACAGGCTACGGCGTTTCCGCCTCGCTCGGCCTGCCGGATGCGGGCCTCATTAGTTATACGGAGATGGTGAGCCGTGTCGCGCAGATTTGCCAGGCAACGTCTACGCCCGTCATCTGCGACGCCGACACCGGCTTCGGCGGCCTGCTCAACGTGGAGCGCACGGTAAGGGGCTACGAGGCCGCCGGTGCCGCCGCGATCCAGCTCGAGGACCAGGCCTTCCCAAAGAAGTGCGGGCACACACCCGGACGCCGCGTAGTTCCCATCGACGAGATGGTGCGCAAGGTTCAGGTTGCGGTCGCCAGCCGCACCTCGCCCGACATGCTGATCGTCGCTCGCACCGACGCTCGCACCCAGCATGGTATCGACGAAGCTCTGCGACGCGGCGAAGCCTACGCCAAAGCCGGTGCCGACATCCTTTTCATCGAGAGCCCTGAGAGCGAGGAGGAGATGCGCGCCATCGGCCGCAACTTCGACATCCCCCTGCTCGCCAACATGGTCGATGGCGGCCGCACACCCGTCCTGCCTAGGAAGCGGCTGGAGGAGATTGGCTATAAAATCGCGATCTTCCCCGCGACGGGCTTTCTTGCCACCGCCAAGGCGCTCGAGCAGGTCTACGGCATCCTGCACGACAAGGGTTCCAGCGATACGCTCGGCGGCAGCCAGCTGTATTCCTTCGAATCGTTCAACCGCCTCGTCGGCTTCGAGCACGTGTGGGACTTTGAGAAGCGCTGGGCCGAGGAGCCCTAGACCGACTCGTCGGTGGTGAAGCTGTCGTCGCTTCGGTGGCCGTCGTCGCCGCGGCTGTCCGACCAATCGCGTCCGCCGTGCCGATCCCACGACCAGGTGCCGCGGCTGCTCGGCTCGCGCCAGCGCTCGCCGGGATCGGAGTGTCCCGTGCGCGGCAGCGGAAACGGGAAGGTCGGTCCGCCGAAGTCGGGCGGGCTGCGCGGCGGACGATAGTTGTAGCCGCTGCGCAGCAAGTCCCACAGCAGGCTGCCGGCCGCACCGCCAAGCACGCTTTTCAGCATGTCGGCAATATCGCCGTCGTTGCCGAACGTCGCATTCGGGTGGTCATAGCCTGCCTTGCGGAAGCGATCGCGCGTGCGTTCAACATCCGTGCGACGGGATGCGAGATCACGCGCTGTACGGCGCAGATCGGCAATCTCGTCGTCCGCGCGCTTGATGCTCGTGTCCGTCGTCTCGACCTTACGCACGATGGTGTCGTCGGCATCGGTCGGCGTCCGTCGCGCCTCACGATAGAGCACAGACACGTCATCCTGCGTGTCTGCCGTCGCGATCGCATCGAGCGCCTCTCTATAGGCGGCATCGCGACCGGTCGCGGCCAGCGCCGTGTGCTCCTCGTCGAGCTTGCGCATGATGCCGTGCTTGTCCTCGACAGTCCGGTCAGCAGCGGCATGCTTGTGCCGCGCCTCGGCAAGTGCGCGATCGAGCGCATCGATACCCGCATCCGTCATCGCCCGTCGCTCGACATCGGCCAGCGCCGCTGCGCGTTCTTTGGCCTCGTCGCGCTTGGCAGTTGCGTGCTCGCGCAACCGCAGGGGGATCTCGATCAGCGCCGCATAGTTCGGCCGCGCGTCGAGGTAGCCGATGTAGGCCGCCATGGCGCGGTCGATAGAGCGAGCGAAGTTTCCGGCCGCATAGGTGCCCGTTCCGAACCTGCGCTGCCACAGATAGCTGAACAGCGGGTCGTCGTCATAAGGCTTGCGCTTCACCGCCAGTTCGGCCTCCGAGGCGGCCGCTTTCTTCTCTGCTTCGGTCGCGACCGCGTCCGTCTCGTCGCTCGCCGCCTTGGCCGCCTGCCACGCCGGGATGTCCTTCACCCTGCCATGCGCCGCCGACCGCGCCTTCTCGACAGCCGCCAAGGCTTGCTCCATGACCTCGGCCGCGCCCTTGCGCTGCGCTTCGGCCTGGGTGATTTCGGCGAGCAGCGCGTTACGGCGTTGCTCCAAGCCGGCCAGGCGCAGGCGATAATCCTCCAGCAGCTGCGCCGCGCGGCGCTCGCCCACATCGAAATTCACCGTCAGCCGGCCTGCCGCCATCTCGTCGAGCTTGATGCGGGCCAGTGCCCGCATGCTCTCGGCGCGCTCCCGGCGCAGGCGCTCGGCGTCGGCGATGGCCGAGCGCAGCGAGCCGTCCAGCTCGCCTTCCTCCTGCCGCAGAGAGGTCAGCGCGCGCTCGATCGACTCCAGTGTCTGCCGTCCCGTCCACATGCCCGCGGCCTTACCAGCTCGTGATGGTGCCGCCTTCGAACGGCATGAGATATTCCGGTTCCAGCATGCCGCGCCGCTTCACACCGAAGCGGTTGCGCTGCACGATCCCGTCGTCGCGCTTGTCCTGCGCGATCGCATCGTAGGTCGATTGGGGAATGCGCACGCCGAACTTGGTGACGTTGCGCGTGACGCCGTCCTCCTCGTTGCGGATCGGCAGGCTTAGCTTGCTTCCATCCGGCGCCACCGCTTCCACGATCACATAGTGATTGCGCGCATCACTGCCCGTCGACCGCGGCGGCCGGCGCCGCACCACCGACGGCTCGCCGGCGCTCGATACGATGGTCAGCGTGTACTCGCGCGCGAGATCGGCCCTCAAGGCCTGCAAGTCGCCAGCAACCTTGGCCGCACCCACTTTGTCGCCGGCGCGCGCAAGGCGCTCACCATCCGCCAACAGGGCGTTCGCCTTCTGCTTGGCAGCATTGTCGACCGCAATCGCCAGCGCTTCGACATGCGCCTGCCGCAGGCTCTGTCCGGCTGCCTGCGCCCCGCGCAGCTGCTCCCGCAGAGCCACGAGCTGCACGTTCGCCGCGGCGGCGCCGGCACGGTCGCCGTCGCGTAGCGCACGCTCCCCGTCGGCCAGCAGGCTGTCCGCCCTCTGCTTTGCAACGCTGTCCCCTGGAGCCAGCGCGATCACGTCGGCGTGCGTCTGCCGAAGAGATTTCGGCAGCGTCTCCTGGATTTCGACGCGCGCCTGTTCCTGCTCGCGGCGTTCCGGTGCCGCAAGCATTTGGTCGTAGGCGACGTAGCCCGCCAGCAGCCCTGCAGCCGCGATCCCCGTGCGCTTGCCGTAGGTGCCGCGCTTCGCCCACAGTGTGAACAGCGACCGCCTCAGCCCGGCAGGCGGCGGCGCATAGGTGAATCGGCTCTCGCGCAGCGCCTTCACGCCGTCCGCCAGTACATGGTCGGGCACGTCGATGCCCTGGTCGTGATAGATCTTGCGCAGCCGCGCGATCAGCTCCGCCTCGCGTCCTTCCTCGTTGAGCTCGCGGCGCACGAGGTCCTCGCGGTGGCGCAGGGTGTCCACCACGTCCATGGCGATCATGATGTCGTCGAGCTTGTGCGGTGCCTCCGCAGAAGCCGCGGTCTCGGCCATAGATCGACCTCGTGACGCGCTAGTGTCCCGATTCCGAAGTTCGCCACATCAAGCAGCAAGGTCGGGAGCGAATTTCTCGATCTGAATCACACTAGCCGGCTGCCGGCAGCGTGTCGCCCGCCGCGATCAGGCGTGCAACGCGCTTCTTGCCTTCCTCCACCGCCTCGCGGATCTCTGCCGAGTTCCGCGTGGAGAGCTTGCGCATCTCGGCGATGATCTCGGTCGAGCGCTCCTGGAAGGTCACCACGCTGTCCACCAGCTTTTTCACGGCATCGGCACGAATGGTGGGGCCGTAGCCGCTGCGCACCGCCGCTTCCTGCACTTTGTCGCCGATCTCGGAGAGCGTCTCCAGGCTCTTGGACATGCCTTCCTTCATGGCATCGAGCGTCTTGGTCGATTCATGCAGGCCGAACATGCCGGTGAACGAGGCCTTCAGCGCGGTCAGCACGCTATCGTTGGTCGAGAAGAACGACACGGCCTGGCCGTACACGCGCTCCTTGGCCGACGTGGTCTGCATCAGCCGCGCCATGATCACTTCCGACGTGTTGTAGGAGATGGTCAGATTGTCGGAGAGATCCTTGGCGATCTGGTAGCGCTTCTCCTCATCCTGCGTCTGACGCAACCGCTCGTCGCGCACCAGTTCCAGCTTCGCGCGCTCGGCCGGATCGGTGCCGGCGAAGCCGGCGACCTTCTCCGTCGCCTCCTTCAGGACGTCGCGCACGGCCGCGAGCTTGCCCTCGGCCTGCTTGAGCACCTCCAGCGCCATCACCTCGGCGTGCTTCAAAGCACCGCGGTAATCGCGATAGGCGTCGAGGATCTTGCCCTCGCGCTCGATCTGGTTCTTGGTTTCCTTGGTGACG
>CADEEC010000097.1 GCA_902826255.1 uncultured Hyphomicrobiales bacterium
TCGAACATCCAGTTGATGACGACGTTATCGCCGTCGATCAGCACCGTGTCCACGCGCCGGGTCTTCATGGCTTTGAGGCCGGCGAGCACTTTCTTTTCGTGGGAGACGAGGGCCTCGCGGCCTACGCGCGGCGCGACGGTGTTTTCCTGCATGGAGGCGTCAGGGTGGTAGAAATCCTCGATGGCCTGCACGTAGCGGCCGCTCTCCACCAGCGCGATGAAGGCGCGGACGCGGGCGGTATCCGGCATGGTATCTCTCCGACTGTGAAGCGCTGCCTCTCGTGTGCGAAGGATATCCCGCCAATTGGCGCAACGTCAGGGCGGCCCGAACTGGAGGATACGATGTCCGATGCTACATTCCTGCTGCGGTTTGCGGCAGCGCTCGGCACCGGCCTTATGGCCGGTTTGTTCTTCGCGTTCTCGGTTTCGGTGATGGGCGCGCTGGCGCGCATCCAGCCATCGGAGGGGATCGCGGCGATGCAGGCGATCAACCGCGTTATTCTCAATCCGGTGTTCTTCCTGGCGTTCTTCGGCACGGCGCTGCTGTGCCTGGTGATCGTCGCCGCCTCGCTGTGGAGCTGGGGTGCGGCAGGCGCGGGATATGCGCTTGCCGGTGCAGTTCTGTACCTCGCGGGCTGCATGGTTGTGACGATGGTGTTCAACGTGCCGCTCAATGTCGCGCTGGATGCGACTTCGCCGGCGACGCCGGAGGGTGCGGCGGTGTGGGCGAACTACCTCGCCAACTGGGTGCCGTGGAACCACGTGCGCACGGTCGCGTGTCTCGCTGCCTCCGCGCTGCTGACGATGGCGATCTATGTGCAGGGACGCGCGGCTGGGTGAGCGTGTTGTTGACCTTGTCGAACTTGGCCCTCAACCTCAAGCACCGTCATCCCGGCACTCGTTGCCGGGATCCAGCGATCCACATATGCCGGAGCAATCTGAGAGATGGATCCCGGGGACAAGCCCCGGGATGACAACAGTTACAAGCTGCCCTTGGTGGAGGGCACGCGGCCGGCCTGGCGCGGATCGATGGCGATGGCGGCGCGCAGCGCACGGGCGAGGCCCTTGAAGCAGGTCTCGGCGATGTGGTGGTTGTTCTCGCCGTAGAGGTTGGCGATGTGCAGCGTGATGCCGGCGTTCTGTGCGAACGCCTGGAAGAACTCGCGGAACAGCTCGGTGTCCATCTCGCCGAGCTTGGGCTGAGAGAAATTGACGTCCCAGATCAGATACGGACGGCCGGAGACATCGACGGCGACGCGGGTCATGGTCTCGTCCATGGGCAGGTGCACGTCGGCATAGCGGGTGATGCCCTGCTTGTCGCCGAGCGCTTTTGCGACCGCCTGGCCCAGCACGATGCCGCAGTCTTCCGTCGTGTGGTGGAAATCGATGTGCAGGTCGCCCTTGGCCTTCAGCGTGATGTCGATCAGCGCGTGGCGGGCAAGCTGCTCCAGCATGTGGTCGAGGAAGCCGACGCCGGTGGAGACGTCATAGGCGCCGGTGCCGTCGAGATCGACGGTCGCCTTGATTTTCGTCTCCTTGGTGGAGCGATCAATGGTGGCTTGGCGCTTCACGGGTATTGGCCTTGCTTGCGGGGGCGAGGCCAAGGCTTTATCAGCTTGAACCCCTGGTTTCCATAGTCTGCGGCCCCACTATCTCACCTCTTGATTTACGGGCCGTTCATGCCGATCTGGCCCGCATGGATTCGACAAAATGAATGATCCCATCCGCAACTCGGACATCTGGCACGGCACCACCATCCTGACTGTGCGCAAGGGCGGCCGGGTCGTAATCGCCGGCGACGGGCAGGTCAGCCTCGGCGCCACCGTCATCAAGGCCAATGCGCGCAAGGTGCGCTCGCTTGGCAAGGGCGACGTGATCGGCGGGTTTGCCGGCGCGACGGCCGATGCCTTTACGCTGTTCGAGCGGCTGGAGAACAAGCTCGAGCAGTATCCGGGTCAGCTTACGCGCGCCTGCGTGGAGCTTGCCAAGGACTGGCGCACGGACCGCTTCCTGCGCCGGCTGGAGGCGATGATGCTCGTCGCCGACAAGCAGGTGTCGCTGGTGCTGACCGGCACGGGCGACGTGCTGGAGCCGGAAGGCGGCGTGATGGGCATCGGCTCGGGCGGCAACTATGCGCTCGCCGCGGCCAAGGCGCTGATGGATACCAGCCAGAGCGCGGAGGAGATTGCGCGCAAGGCGATGGCGATCGCAGCCGATATTTGCGTCTACACCAACACGAAGCTCGTCATCGAGAGCCTGGAAAGCGCGTGAGCGGCAGCCCGGCCAGATATGACTTCGATCCGATGACCGTCAGCGACCTGCCGCTGATGCGGCGCTGGCTCGAGAGCCCGCACGTGCAACAGTGGTGGGGCGAGCCCGAGCCGGAACTCGGCTACATTCGCGACATGATCGAAGGACGCGATACGACGCGGCCGTTCATCTTCTCGGTTGATGGCGAGCCGGCCGGCTACATCCAGTACTGGTTCATCGGCGACCATCAGAACGAGACCTGGATTGCGGATCATCCCTGGTTGGCGGAGCTGCCGTCCGATGCCGTAGGTGTCGACCTGACGATCGGCGAGGAAGATTTGCTGTCGCGTGGCATCGGCTCGACGGTGCTGCGCGCGTTCACGGAGTGGTTGGTCGCCGACGGCCACCGCACCATCATCATCGATCCCGACCCGGCCAACGGCCGCGCGGTGCGGGCCTACGAGAAAGCCGGCTATCGCGCTATTCCTCGCCTGTTTGGCCGCACCGGCGATACCCTCATCATGCAGTACGACATCAACGAGACCCACAGACGGCAATGACCAGCTTTTCACCTCGCGAGATCGTTTCCGAACTCGACCGCTACATCGTCGGCCAGAAAGATGCCAAGCGCGCGGTCGCCATCGCGCTCAGGAACCGCTGGCGGCGCCAGCAGCTGCCCGAGGACCTCAAGCATGAGGTGCTGCCCAAGAACATTCTGATGATCGGGCCGACCGGCTGCGGCAAGACGGAGATTTCACGCCGCCTCGCCCGGCTTGCCGGCGCACCGTTTCTCAAGGTGGAGGCGACCAAGTTCACCGAGGTCGGCTACGTCGGCCGCGACGTGGATTCCATCGTGCGCGACTTGGTCGAGGTCGGCATCGGCCTGATGCGCGACAGCAAGCGCCGCGAGGTGCGTGCGCAGGCGGAGAAGAATGCCGAGGAGCGCGTGATCGACGCTTTGGTCGGACCCGACTCCCGTTCCGGCACGCGTGAGGAGTTCCGCCGCAAGCTGCGCGGCAACGAGCTGAACGACAAAGAGGTCGAGATCCAGGTCGTCGATGGCGGTCCGCAGTTGCCCATGTTCGATGTGCCGGGAGGGCAGATGGGCATGCTCAACCTCAACGATATGCTGGGCAAGGCGTTCGGCGAGCGCACCAAGCCGCGCCGCATGACGGTGGGTCAGGCCTACGACATCCTGGTTGCGCAGGAGAGCGACAAGCTGCTCGACCAGGACCAGCTCGTGCAGGACGCGATCCGCAGCGTGGAGAACGACGGCATCGTGTTCCTCGACGAGATCGACAAGATTTGCGCGCGCTCCGAAACCGGCGGCCGCGTCGGCGCCGATGTGTCGCGCGAAGGCGTGCAGCGCGACTTGCTGCCCTTGATCGAAGGCACCACGGTGTCGACCAAGCATGGGCCGGTGAAGACCGACCACGTGCTGTTCATCGCGTCGGGTGCCTTCCACCAGGCCAAGCCCTCCGACCTGCTGCCCGAGCTGCAGGGCCGACTGCCGATTCGCGTTGAGCTGAAGCCGCTGACCAAGGAAGACTTCCGCCGCATCCTGGTGGAGCCGGAGGCGAGCCTCATCAAGCAGTACGTGGCGCTGATGGGGACGGAGAGCGTGAAGCTCGACTTCACCGACGATGCCATCGACGCGCTGGCCGATATCGCCGCCCAGGTGAACTCGACGGTGGAGAACATCGGCGCCCGGCGCCTGCAGACTGTCATGGAGCGCGTATTGGACGAGATCTCCTTCGACGCCACCGACAAGAGCGGCGAGACCATCAAAATCGACGCCGCCTACGTGCAATCCCGCATCGGCGACCTGGCCAAGAACGCGGATCTCAGCAAGTTCATCCTGTAAGGCGTGGGTCAGCGGGGAGATGACAGCGGGGGCTGGCACCACTAGATAGTTGAGCAAATGGATTGCTTCTCTGCCCCCATGACCGCCACGATCGATACGCCCGCAAAACCCTCGCTCGCCGGCCTTGGCCGGGAGGGGTTGGCGGCAGCGCTGGCGAGCATTGGTGTGCCTGACAAGCAGCTCCGGATGCGCGTCGGCCAGCTGTGGAGCTGGATCTATGCGCGTGGGGCCACCTCGTTCGAGCAGTTGTCGGACGTGTCGAAGGAGCTGCGCGGCAAGCTCGCCGAAGCCTACACGCTGGCGCGGCCTGAGATCGCTGCCGAGCAGGTGTCCGAGGACGGCACGCGCAAGTGGCTGCTGCGGCTGGAGAAGCGCGGGCACGAGCGGCGCGCGCCGGAGATCGAGACCGTCTACATCCCCGAGGCCGACCGCGGCACGCTGTGCATTTCCAGCCAGGTCGGCTGCACGCTGACCTGCAGCTTCTGCCACACCGGCACCCAGCGCCTGGTGCGCAACCTGGAGCCGGCGGAGATCGCCGGCCAGATCCTGCTGGCGCGCGATCGCATCGGCGACTGGCCCGGCGCGACGGGTCCGGGCGACGGCGGCTTGCTTCCGGATGCCGAGCGCAAGATCACCAATATCGTGCTGATGGGCATGGGCGAGCCGCTCTACAATTTCGAGAACGTGCGCGATGCCATGGGCGTAGCGGCCGACGGCGACGGCCTCGCCATGTCGAAGCGGCGCATCACGCTGTCGACCAGCGGGGTTGTGCCGGAGATCGCGCGCTGGGGTGCGGAGGCGGGCACCATGCTGGCGATCTCGCTGCACGCCACCAACGATGCGCTGCGCGACACGCTGGTGCCGATCAACCGCAAATATCCGATTGCCGAGCTGATGGCGGCGTGCCGCGCCTATCCCGGCCTCTCCAACGCGCGCCGCATCACGTTCGAGTACGTGATGCTGAAGGGCGTCAACGACAGCCTGGCGGAAGCCAAGGCGCTGGTGAGGCTCGTTGCCGGCATCCCGGCCAAGATCAATCTCATTCCGTTCAATCCGTGGCCCGGCGCGCCTTACGAATGCTCCGACTGGGAGCAGATCGAGAAGTTCGCCGAGATCGTGAACCGCGCCGGCTACGCGAGCCCGGTGCGCACGCCGCGCGGCCGGGACATTATGGCCGCGTGCGGGCAGCTCAAGTCGGCCAGCTCACGTCTCACGGCGCGTGAGCGCAGCGTCGAGGCGGCGTCCAGCTGAATGCGCAACGGGCCGCAACTGCGGCCCGTTGCTCGTGTCGTTGAACGGCGCGCTAAGTCTTCGGCGCGGTCGTCATAGGCGGCGAAGCCGGTTGAACGGGTGCAGTGTCCTCGCTCAGGAAAAGGAAATAGGCCGCCACGACCGCGAGCACCACAACTGCTGCGCCTACGATCACGTTCCTATTGTTCACGTTGACCTCCTTGACCGCCCCCCATCGATAGCTAACGCCTGCCGGCCGGATATCCGTTGGCGATGCGCGGCCGCTCTTGGCGGTGTGCCTGGAATCCGCCTAGCATCGCGCAGCTACGGCTTCAGCTTGACCAGGAGTGGTGATGGCACGAACGTTGGGGCGACTTTTGCTGGTGCCGATCGCTTTCATCGTGTCCGCGCTGGTGGTGCTGTTCGTCATCGTCTCGCTCGGCCAGGAGCGGATCGTCGAGGCGTTGGCGGGGCGCAGTTTGGATGACACCTCGGTGGGCGCGGCCTTTCAACTGATGGGGCTCGGCTTGTCGCTGTTCTCCGTCTACACGCTGGTGCCCGCCGTTCTCGTGGTGATTGTTGGCGAGGTCGCACGGCTGCGCAGTGCGCTCTACTACGTGGCTGGCGGCGGCGCGGCGCTCGCCATCGTTCCGTTTCTGACGCGCTTCGATCAGCCGGCCTCGGCTCTCGCACTGGCTCCGGCCGTTTGGCAGGTGCTTGCCACCGCGGGGTTCGCCGGCGGCTTCGTCTACTGGCTGCTCGCCGGCCGCAACGCTTGACCAATTCCTTCAGGGGCGCCATTGAGCACTCAGTCGGTGCTGAGGCCGGCTGCGAAGGATGGTGTCCAACATCATGATCCTGCGAGCCGTTTGCGTGATCCTCGGGTTTCTGATTGCCTGCCTGGCGGCGGCGACGGCCCTCATCCTGTTCGTCTACACCCCTGCGGAGTTCGTCAGCCTTCCGGCCGATTTGCGCTATGCGCGGCTGTCCGAGGCGGGCCAATTCATCCTGGCCGTGGTGCCGCATGTGGCGCTGTTCAGCGCCGCCTTCGCGCTGTTTGCCTCGGCGTTCGCGGAGGTGCGCGGCATCAGGTCGTGGACGTATTACGCGCTGGTGGGTGTGAGCATCGCCGTGGTGGGCTTCCTGATCCAGCATCTGAGCGAGGGGCCCGGGCAGCCGTCCATCCTGCAGAACTACGCGCTGCTGGCGTTCCTGACGGCGGGCGCGGTGGGCGGCCTGGCGTACTGGTATGTCTGCGGCCGCTACGCGCCGGCCAGCCGCCCGGCGCCCAGCGCGAGCGCCTGAAACCAAAGCGCAGGCTTGGGCGTTAGGTCTCGGTAAGTTTACCGGTCGATCGCGCTTTTGCGCTGCATCAAGATGTTGCTGCGACGCAAAATTCGAGATAAATTATCCCTTTCGGCCAGTGGCCTCATCCCGATAGTTCTGGCGTAAGGAGTGCACGGCGATGCTCGATCTCACCCTGGAACCCCGCTTTGCCTCTGCGTTTGCGGGCCTGATGCAGGCTTATGCCGCCGGCGGCAGGCGCATGGCGCAGGCCTCGGCCGATCAGGGGTTTCTGCTGTGGTCGCGTGCGTGGAGTCCCGCGCAGTGGCAGGAATGGTCGCGCTCGCCCCTGACGCCCTGGGGCGTCTGGGCGGCAGCCATTGGGCCGAAAGAGACGCCGGCCGCGGATGCGCAGCCCACCCGGCCCAAAGAGGAGCCGTTTGCGAGCTACCGCACGTCAAGCGGCTTCGCAACGGCGCAGGTCATCGTGCTGGAAGACCGGCGCCGCTGATCACAGATTTGCGCTGGCCTATTTCTTCTTGGGCGCCGGCTTTGCGCGGCAGTAGGCGCGCCGCGTGGTGCCCTTCTTGGTCTTCGTAGCTTTGATCCAGGAGCAGGATGAGTTGGCCTTGCAGGCGGCCTCCGCCTGTCCGGCGCAGGCAGATTTCTTCGTCTGCGCGTCCGCCGTCATCGTGAACAGGAGAAGCACGCCGGTCGCGGCGGCAGCGCCGAGGAGTTTCAGAGAGCCAGTTCGCATGGTGATGGTCCCGAATCGGAGCAAAACGGCGATTCCCTAGCGCTGTTCTCGTGATGCCGCCATGACCTCACTTCGCGGTTGCGAGCGCCAGCGCCTGCTCGAGCCTGTCGTCACCCCAGAAAAGCTCACCTTTCGTAAGAAATGACGGGGCGCCGAAGATGCCGAGCTCCTGCGCCTCCTCGCTGCGCTGCTTGAGGCGATCCTTGGTCTCGGGCTGCCCCGCGAGGGCAATGACGCGCGCGGGGTCCTGGCCGAGGTCGCGCAGGATGCCGCCCAGGGACGCGGCGTCCGCGATGCCGGCGCCCGCGCCGAACTGGGCGGCATACACCCGCTTGCTGAACGGTACGCCCCAGCCCTCGTCGTGGCCGATGATGGCGATACGCGTCGCAAGCAGGCTGTTCTGCGGGAACGGCGACGGCATCTTGAAAGGCAGGCCGCGCACGGCCGTCAGCCGCTCCATCTCCCGCACCATGTAGCGGCCCTTGGCGGGGTAGATGTTGAACGGCGAGGTGTTCCAGCCCTGGGCGAAGAAGATCGGCCCGAGCAGGAACGGCTTCCACACCACGTCGACGCCGGCGGCCCTCGCCGCGTCCTCGATGCGCATGGCGCTGAGGTAAGAATAGGTGGAGGCGAACTCGTACCAGAACTCGACCTTCGGGGCGGGTGTCGACATTGAGAGATTCCTCGGCCGGACGGCCTTGCTGCACCTGCGTTCTCGCCTATAGTGCGCGCGAATTCGAGACAAGACAAAGGACGTGCACATGGCCGCCGCAGGCGCCAAGGGCAAGGTGAAGAAAGTCGTGCTCGCCTACTCGGGCGGCCTCGACACGTCCATCATCCTCAAGTGGCTGCAGGAGACCTACGGTGCGGAGGTCGTCACCTTCACCGCCGATCTCGGCCAGGGCGAGGAGCTGGAGCCTGCGCGCAAGAAGGCCGAGATGCTCGGCATCAAAAAAGAGAACATCTTCATCGAGGACCTGCGCGAGGAATTCATTCGCGACTACGTGTTCCCGATGTTTCGCGCCAACGCGGTGTACGAGGGCATCTACCTGCTCGGCACATCCATCGCGCGGCCACTGATCGGCAAGAAGCAGATCGAGATCGCGCGCAAGACCGGCGCCGATGCCGTTTGTCACGGCGCCACCGGCAAGGGCAACGACCAGGTGCGCTTCGAGCTCACCTACTACGCGCTCGAGCCCTCCATCAAGATCATCGCGCCGTGGCGCGAGTGGGCCTTCAAGAGCCGCGAGCAGCTGATCGAATTTGCCGAGAAGCACCAGATCCCGGTGGCGAAGGACAAGCGCGGCGAGGCGCCGTTCTCGGTCGATGCCAACCTCCTGCACTCCTCGTCCGAGGGCAAAGTGCTGGAAGACCCTGCCGTCGAGCCGCCGCCCTACGTCTATCAGCGCACCATCTCGCCGATGGAGGCCCCCGACAAGGAGACCGAGATCACCATCGGCTTTGCCAAGGGCGATGCTGTCAGTCTCGACGGCAAGAAGCTGTCGCCCGCCGTGCTGTTCGCCAAGCTCAACGACCTCGGCCGCGACAACGGCATCGGCCGCATCGACCTTGTCGAGAACCGCTTCGTGGGCATGAAGTCGCGCGGTGTGTACGAGACGCCCGGCGGCACCATCCTGCTCGTCGCGCATCGCGCGATTGAATCCATCACGCTCGACCGTGGCGCCGGCCACCTCAAGGACGAGCTGATGCCGCGCTATGCGGAGCTGATCTACAACGGCTTCTGGTTCGCGCCCGAGCGCGAGATGCTGCAGGCCGCCATCGACAAGAGCCAGGAGCATGTCGAGGGCGAGGTGCGCCTCAAGCTCTACAAGGGCAACGTCATCGTCACCGGCCGCGACAGCGCCAAGTCGCTTTACTCGTCCACCCTCGTCACCTTCGAGGACGACAAGGGTGCCTACGACCAGAAGGACGCTGAAGGCTTCATCCGCCTCAACGCGCTGCGCCTCAGGACGCTGGCCGTGCGCAACCGCAAGTGAGATGTGTGGGTCTGTGACTGTCATCCCGGGCCTGTGCCCGGGATCCATCGCTCTGCCTGCTTCGGCGACCGTTGATCGCTGGATCCCGGCAACACGTGCCGGGATGACATTTCATAATTGGCTGCTTGTCTGCGACTGACGAGGAATATCCCAGCATGCTCACCCGCATCGAGATAGGCCGCATCGCCGGCATTCCGATCTATCTCGACATGTTCTTCGTGCTGGTGCTGCTGATCTTCACCTACCCCTATTTCACCGCGGGCAGCACGCAGGCGATGTCGGCCGGCTTCGTGATCGTGATCGGGCTGCTCGTTTCCATCCTGCTGCACGAGCTTGGCCATGCCTTCGCCGGCCGCCTGTTCGGCGCCAGCGTGTCACACATCGAGCTGACGGGTCTCGGCGGCGTGGCGCAGTTCGAGCGCTCGCTGCCGAGCTCCGTGTTCGCGCGCACGGTCATCTATCTTGCAGGACCTGCGGTGAACCTGGTGCTGTGGCTCGGCTTCGACGCGCTGACCGGGGAAGCCGTGCAATCTGGCAACTCGATGGTAGCGGTGCCGATCGCCGTGCTGGCCTGGGCCAACTTCGCGCTGCTGGTGTTCAACCTGCTGCCCGCCTATCCGCTCGACGGCGGCCACACCCTCGATGCCTGGCTCGGCGCGCTGTTCGGCTCGGCGTGGGCGACGCGCATCGTGGCGAGCCTCGGCCTCCTCGTCGCCGCCGGCCTCGTCTACATCGCGCTGCCGAGCGCCTTCTTTCTCATGCTGATCGCCCTGTTCCTCGGCATGGCCAACTGGCAGGCCCTGCAGGACGTGGGGCGCTGGCGGCGCTGAAAGGGACAGACCGCCCCCTGCGGCCGGGAGTAAAGGTCCTTTTACCAACGGATGTTGTTAGTAAAGCGAATTGGGGTTTGCTTTACTAAGGCCGCATACTAAGTAAAGGTTGCTTTACTTGGATGCCGGCGATGGAAAACCGCAACACCCGCATAGGCCGCTATGTCGAGACCGTCACCGGCGGCGAGACCGTGCGGGCTTATGTGCCCGAGCCGCTCCCTCCCGTTCCGCCCGTGCGCATCCAAGAGCTGCTGTCCCGGCTGAGCGCGGCCGATCAGGCGGTCGGACGCCTGGACGGCGTTTCCGTTCTCCTCCCCGACAAGAACCTCTTCCTCTACATGTACGTGCGCAAGGAGGCGGTCCTGTCCTCGCAGATCGAAGGCACCCAATCCACGCTGGATGATTTGCTTCGCTTCGAGGCCTTCGCGGCGCAGGGCGCGCCGCTCGACGATATCCGCGAGGTCTCCAACTACGTCAACGCCATGATGTACGGCCTCGACCGCCTGGCGGCGTTGCCGCTTTCGCTGCGCCTTATCCGCGAGATGCATGACCGGCTGCTGCAAAGCGGCCGCGGCCAGGGCAAGAACCCCGGCGAGTTCCGAAGATCGCAGAACTGGATCGGCGGCACTCGTCCCGGCAACGCGATGTTCGTACCGCCTCCCCCCCAGGAGGTGATGCCCGCACTCGACGATCTGGAAAAATTCATTCACGCGGAGAAGTCCGATCTGCCGCCCCTGGTGAAGGCTGGGCTCATACACGTCCAGTTCGAGACCATTCATCCTTTCCTCGACGGCAACGGGCGTCTGGGTCGCCTGCTGATCACGCTGTACCTGTGCTCGCAGCGGGTCCTGCAGCAGCCGCTGCTCTATCTCAGCCTCTATTTCAAGACGCGTCGCGCCGACTACTACCGCCTGCTGCAGGAGGTGCGCGAGGCCGGCGCATGGGAGGCGTGGCTCGACTTCTTTCTGGAGGGTGTGGCCAGCACGGCCAACGAGGCGTTCAATGCCGCGACGCGCATCCACGCCCTGATGCGGGAGGATCGCGAACGCATCGCAAACCGCTCGGACAGGGCCTCGTCCGTGCTGCGCGTCCACGAGGCGTTGCAGACCTCTCCATTCCTCACAGCCGCAAAGGCGGGGCAGCGGACCGGCCTGACCAAGCCCACGATCAATGCCGCCTTCGAGGAACTGCAGAAGCTGGGCATCGTGGAGGAGATAACCAAGAAGCGCCGTGGCCGCGTCTATGCCTACCGGGACTACCTCGCCATCCTGAACGAGGGAGCCGCGCCGCTCGACGCGGCGGGTACCAGGAAGGCGGCGACCGTCTTGACCGGCGGCACACCGCCCAAGCCGGCGCGCCGCAAGCCCGGTCCGCAGATGCGCCGCTAACGTTTTGACCCCGCCTTCGCCGCAAAGAACGCCTTGATCGCCGCCTGCGGCTCGCCGGTCTTGTAGGCGTCCGACAGGGCGTCGATGCCAGCGTGGATGCCCTCGTCGATGGAGACGCGCTCCCAACGATCGATCAGCGCCTTCTGCGACCGCACCGCTTCCGGCGTGGCGCGGGTGATGCCGGCGAGCCAGGGATCGATGGCGGCATCGAGTTCCGTAGCCGGCACGGCCTTCTGCACGAAGCCCATCGCCAGCGCCTCGGCGGCGGAATAGATGACGCCCGTCAGCAGCATCTCGCGCGTGCGGCCCCAGCCGATCTGGCCCGGCAGCAACGCGGCCTCGATCACCGACGGGATGCCCATGTGCACCTCCGGCATGCCGAAGGTGGCGTTGTCGCTAGCCGCGCGGAAATCGCAGCTCGCCGCCACCTCCAGCCCCGCGCCGAGGCAGAAGCCGTTGATGCGGCCGATCACCGGCACCGGGCACTTGCGGATGGCGTCGCAGGCCTGGTGCAGCCGCGTGATGAACAGGCGCGCGCTGTCGGTGCAGGCGGCGCCGAGCTCGTTCAGGTCGGCGCCGCCGATGAAGGCGCGGTCGCCGGCGCCCGTCAGCACCACGGCGCGCAGCGTCCGGTCGGCAGAGAGCGTGTCGAAGGTGGTGCGCAGCGCCACGATCAGCGTGGTCGACAGGCAGTTGAGCTTGCGCCGGTTGTCCACCGTCACCAGCGCAACCGGCGACCCGTGACGCTGCTCGACCTTCACATGCACGCCGGCTTCGGACATTGTCGCTTCCTCCTCACTCTTGTGCACCGAGTGTGACAGATCACGGGATGCCTCTCCAGAATCGCGTCGCGCCCGATGGCGACATCATTGCTACGCCCCACCGCGGGACGCTGATGGGCAACCGCGGCGGCGCCTTCCATCTGCCCGGGCAGACGCTGGGCCCGCGGCGCTGGGCCACCAAGCAGTGGATCGCCTGCGTGCTCGACTTCAAAGGCCGGCACCGCGAGGTGATGCAGCCCAATCGCTACACCGAGCTGTTCTTCCTCGACGAGGCGACCGCGCTCGCGGCCGGCCACCGGCCCTGTTTCGAGTGCCGCCGCGCCGACGCCGAGCGTTTCGCCGACCTCTGGGCCAAGACGCACGGCGGAGATGAGCGCGCCCGCGCGCCCGCCATGGACGAGGAGTTGCACGCCGAACGGCTGGCGGCGGATCGCAGCAAGCGCATCTTCCGCGCCCGCCGCGCCGACGTCCCGAGCGGCGCCTTCGTGCGCTACGAACCTGAAGCCGAGGTTGGTCGACCGTGGGCGTATCTCGTTCTGGGTCATCATCTTTTGGCTTGGAGTCCGGCCGGCTATACGGCGCTCGTGATGCCGTCCGCCGTTGCCGAGGAGGTCGAGGTTTTGACGCCGCCCTCCATCGTTGCCGTACTTTCAGCGGGATATCGCCCTACGCTGCACCCGTCGGCCGTGGCATTGCTCGGCTGACGGTGCAACGGGGTTCAGCTCTTTCATGACCAGATCTACGCTCAGGCGCACGCTGCGGCGCGTGTACGCGACCATCATCCTCGTCCTCGCCGTCTCGCTGGTGGCGAAGTTCGTCGATCACATTCCGATCCTGAACGAGACCGGCCTGCGCACCGCGCTCAAGGACCTCTACGAATACCTGCGCGACATGTCGCTGCTGATCGCCACCGGCGGAGTCGCCTACGTCGCCAACGTCTACCAGAAGCGCGCGAGCTTCATTGACGCGCTGAAGGAGGAATGGCGCGACATCATCGCCGCCAAGTCGGCGGTGTTTTCCTACACCCAGCTCGACCGTCCGACGCTCGATCAGTATCTCTCAGCCTTCTGCAAGCTGTCGGAGACCATCGACAACATGCGCTCGGTCTATCAGAACGTCGGCGAGACCGGCGACCTCATCGGCCTCTATCCTTATGCGCCGCTGCACGATATGCGCCGCGCGCTGCAGACCCTCGATCCGCGCCGGCTGCCGGTTCCCGATGCCGATGCACGCAACCTCGCCCGCGATGCGGTCCTGCAGTCGTTCTACGCGCTGCGCGAGAATTTCCTGGAAGAGCTGGACCTGGAGGAGCCCGACCATCCGCTGCTGATCTCGGGCGGCCGTCGCCGCAAGGCGAGCGGCTCGACCAAGGGCGCGCGCCGCGCGCAGACGGATCAGCAGGCAACGCAGGCCAAGACGGAGTCGCCCGATCCGCGCATCGATCAGATGCTGGCTGCGCTCTACGACAAGGAGCAGACCACCACCAAGCCGTGGCGGCAGCCGGCGCCCGATGCACCGGTCAGATCACCCAACGGGCCGGGCGCGTGACGCCTGTTGTCCGGAGTTGAGATTTCGGAGCCCGTGGCCCTGGGTCCCGGCTAGTCGCTGCGCGACTTCCGAGGGCTGGCCCGGATGCACGACCAGCACGTTGGGGTGGACGCCGGCGTTGCCAACCAGCGTCATCCCCGAAGCCGAGCGGTGCGAGGCTATCGGGGATCCACCCGCGCATGGCGCGCTGGAGCGTGGGGCTGGATTCCCGCTTTCGCGGGAATGACGGATGGGGTGAGGGTCGGTGGCCCTTATTCTGCGCGGCCATCGCCTGTTGTCATCCCGGCCGAGCGCGGCGAGAGCCGGG
>CADEEC010000098.1:0-11730 GCA_902826255.1 uncultured Hyphomicrobiales bacterium
ATCCTTGAATTTCCAGATGCTGAAGGAGTCGGTCTATCTGACGGCCCGTGCGACCGCGATGGTCTGCTACCTGTTCGTCGGTTCCTGGACGTTCTCCGCGGTGTTTGCCCTGCTCGGCGGGCAGGGGGTGGTGGAGCAGTTCTTCCTGTCCATGAACCTCAGTCCGACGCAGTTCCTGCTGCTCACGCAGGCCATCATCTTCCTGCTGGGCTGGCCGCTGGAGTGGACGGAGATCATCATCATCTTCGTGCCCATCTTCCTGCCGCTGCTGGATGATTTCCACATCGACCCGATCTTCTTCGGCATCCTGGTGGCGCTGAACACGCAGACCGCCTTCAACACGCCGCCCGTGGCGATGGCCGCGTTCTACCTGAAAGGCGTGGCGCCGCCGCACGTGCAGCTCACCGACATCTTCAGGGGCTCTCTGCCCTTCGTGTTCATGGTATTTGCCACAATGGCCCTGGTTTACATCTTCCCGGGCATCGCGCTGTGGCTACCGAATTATCTTTACACGCCGCGATGAGGCGGAGCGGGCGCAGATGAGCCTCGGTTCGCTTTCCCTGGTCGATGCTGCGGCCGGTATCCGGGAGGGGCGCATCACCTCGACCGAGCTGGTGGAAGCCTGCCTTGCGCGTGTCGAGGAAGTCGATGCCAAGGTCGAGGCCTGGGCATTCTTGGACCCGGCGCACGCTCTGGCGCAGGCCAAGGCCGCTGATAACCATCGCCGGCAGGGCAGGCCGACCGGGCCGCTGCACGGCGTGCCTATCGGCGTGAAGGACATCTTCGATACCGCCGACTATCCGACCGAGTTCGGCTCGCCGCTGTGGTCGGGGCGCACGCCGCGGCGCGATGCGGCGGCGGTTGCACGCCTGCGTGCGGCCGGCGCCGTCGTCATGGGCAAGACCGTGACGACCGAATATGCCTACTACAACCCTGGTAAGACGCGGAACCCGCACGATCCTACGCGCACACCTGGCGGCTCATCCAGCGGCTCCGCCGCCGCTGTGGCGGCCGGCATGGTGCCCGGTGCGATCGGCTCGCAAACCAACGGCTCGGTTATTCGTCCTGCCGCTTTTTGCGGCGTCGTCGGTTTCAAGCCGACGCACGGCCTGATCCCGCGCACCGGCGCCCTGCTGCTGTCGCGCGCGCTCGACCACGTCGGCGTGTTCGGCCGCTCCATTGCCGACGCAGCGCTGCTTGCCGAAACCCTTGTCGGCTTCGACGAGGAGGATCCCGACACGCGCCCCGTCTCGCACCCGCATTTCGTGGAGATCGCGGGCAGCGCGCCGCCGTTGCCGCCCCGCTTCGCCTTCGCACGCACGCCGGCCTGGAAGTTTGCCGAGCCCGTGACCGAGCAGGCGTTCGCGGAACTGGTCGAGACGCTCGGCGACAATGCCGGCGAGGTCGACCTGTCGATGAGCTTCGAGCGTGCGATCGAGTTGCAAGGTCTGGTGATGGCCGTCGACATGGCGCACAACTTCCATCGCGACTACGAGCAGGGCCGCGACAAGCTGAGCCCCGTCTTGCGCGCGCTGATCGAGAAGGGCCGCCAGGTCCCGGCGGTCGAGTACACCCGTGCCCTGGCCGCCAGTGCGAACCTCAACGCCGTTGCGGAGTCCGTTTTCGACGAGTACGACGCCATCCTCACGCCGGCCGCGCCCGGGCCCGCGCCACGCGGCACGGCAACCGGGAACCCGGCGTTCTGCAGTATCTGGACCTACCTCGGCACCCCTGCGATCACCCTGCCGCTGATGCAGGACGAGAGTGGCATGCCGATCGGCGTGCAGCTCGTCGGCAGGCGCGGCAACGATGCCCGCCTCCTGCGCACGGCGCAGTGGTTGACCGAGTTCGTTGCCGGCGGTGGACGCCGGCCCGGCAAGAAAGCAAAATCCGGGAGCACCAAGCGAAAGGCTGCGTCATGATGACATTCATATCGGGCGTGCTGGGCATCGGCATGCTGGCCGCCTTCCTCGGCATCATGCTGATCTGGGTGCCGGCGCCACCGCTCATCATCATCGTCGTCTGCGTTATGCTGCTGCTGATCTGGGACTTCATCCAGACGCTGCGCTACGGCGAAAAAGGGCCGCCCAGGTAAGGACAACGCGTGGCTGACGACCTGATAGAATTGAGCGCCGTCGAGGCTGCCCGGCGGATTGCGAACGGCGATCTCACCTCCGAGGCGCTGGTCAAGGCGTGCTTCGCCAAGATCGATCAGCTCGAACCGTCGATCCGCGCTTGGGCGTTCATCGATCGCGAGCTGGCCCTCGAGCGCGCACGCGAGGCCGACGATCAGGTCAAGGGTAGCAAAGGCGTCGGGCCGCTGCATGGAGTGCCGGTCGGCCTCAAGGACGTCATCGACACGGCGGACATGCCGACGGAGAACGGCAGCGCCGCCTTCAAGGGCCGGCGTCCGGCGGTCGATGCAACCTCGGTCGCCGCGCTGCGGCGTGCCGGCGCCATCGTGCTCGGCAAGACGGTGACGACCGAGCTTGCCAACCTCACGCCATCGCACACGCGCAATCCGGCAAATCTCGATCACACGCCGGGCGGCTCGTCCAGCGGTTCGGCGGCGGCGGTTGCTGCCGGCATGGTTCCCCTCGCCGTCGGCACGCAGACGGGCGGCTCCGTGATCCGTCCGGCGGCCTTCTGCGGCAGCTATGGGTTCAAGCCGACATTCGGGCTCATCCCGCGCACGGGCGTTCTCACGCAATCGCCGAACCTCGATACGGTCGGCGTGTTCGGACGCTCGGTCGACGACCTCGCCATCCTCGCTGATGCCATGCAGGCCTACGACGCGGACGATTTCGCCAGCCTGCGCGGCAGCAGGGGCGGGCTGCTCGCCACCGTCAACGACGGCTGGACGCTGAAGCCGCTCGTCGCGTTCGTGAAGACGCACGCCTGGAACGAAGCGGATCCAGGCACGCGCGAAGCCTTCGGCGAGCTGGTGGAGGCGCTCGGAGCCCAGGCGCAGGAAATCATCATCGATGCCACCACCGAGCGCGGCGTTGCGGCCGCCGGCATCGTGCAAGGCGTCGAGCTTTCGCACCACTACGGCCACATTCTGGATCGCGCGCCGGAGCTGGTCAGCAAGGGCCTGGCCGAGCGCATCGAGGCCGGCCGGCGCGTGAACGCCGTCGACTACGTGGCGGCCCTGGAAGCGCGGCAGACCTATTACCGCACCGTGCAGGAGCTGTTCACCGACTACGGCACCATCCTCACGCCGGCGTCGCTCGGCCCGGCGCCCAAGGATCACAACACCACCGGCAACCCGGTGTTCTGCGCGTTCTGGACCTATCTCGGCGTGCCCGCGGTCACGCTGCCGCTGCTCGAGGTCGACGGTATGCCGTTGGGCGTGCAACTCGTCGGCCCGCGCGGCGACGATGGCCGCCTGCTGCGCAGCGCGCGGCTGTTCGAGAGGTTCGTGCAGGAAGCGGGCTGACCGGCTTGCCGCGTGCGCATCGGCGCTATGCGAAAGGCGAGCCATGGTCCGCTTGCAGCGCGCGCAGGAAGGGCTATGTGTTGGTGAGGCTTGAAGCTTCCAACCGCTGAGGTCCCCCAATGTCAGCGCAATCGCCTGTCCCGCAGAAGCGCATCACCGCACCGGAAATCACGGCGCGCAAAGGCGGCGAGCCGATCGTGTCGCTCACCTCCTATCACGCCCACACGGCAGCCATCGCCGACCCGTTCGTGGACTTCCTGCTGGTGGGCGACAGCCTCGGCATGGTGATGCACGGCTACGAGTCGACCGTGCCGGTGCCGCTCGAGTTGATGGTCATGCATGGCCGCGCCGTGGTGCGCGGCGCCAAGCGCGCGCTCGTCGTGGTGGATATGCCGTTCGGCTCTTACGAGGAGAGCCCGTCCATCGCCTTCCGCAACGCCGCCCACATCATGAAGGAGACGGGCTGCGGTGCCGTGAAGTTGGAAGGCGGCCGCCGCATGGCGGAGACCATCCGCTTCCTCACCGAGCGCGGCATTCCCGTGATGGCGCACATCGGTCTCACCCCGCAGTCGATCAACGTCATCGGCGGTTTCAAGACCCAGGGCCGCGTGCGCAATCAGTGGGCAGCGATCGAGGAGGACGCCAAGGCGGTGGCCGAGGCGGGCGCCTTTTCCATCGTGTTGGAGGCGATGGCGGAGGAACTGGCGCGCAAGATCACCGCGGCCATTCCTATCCCCACCATCGGCATCGGCGCCTCGGCCGGCTGCGACGGCCAGATCCTGGTTATGGAAGACATGCTGGGCCTCAGCCCGCGCGTGCCGAAGTTCGTCAAGGAGTTCGGTAAGGTCGGCGAGTCCATCCGCAACGCCATCTCGTCCTACGCCACCGAGGTGAGGAACCGTACCTTCCCGGCGCCGGAGCATACCTACGCCGTGAAGGACGACGCCGCGCCAGCGAAAGGGAAGGCCAAGGCGCAGACCTAAGCAGGTCCAGCAATGAAGTTGCGCAGGTATTGGTTTCGGTTCGATCCCCTGGATCAAACAGTTCCGGTGGCCGTACGCTTTGGTTGCGGAGTGACTGCTTGGACCAAAGACGATGCGAGCGCGCTACTGCGAAGCACGGTGTGCGAAGGCAAGGAACCTCGTGTACTCGCCATTATAGAAGACGTTGACGTGTCGACTCTGGATACGAACCATGTCCTGCCTAACATGGGCACGCCCAGCGTCCGCGGGATTTGGTATCCACTCGGGTATCGAGGATACGCGGATTGAGTTGGCATGAACGCGGGACTAGCATCTGCGCAGGGACAACTGTCAGCGGGTCCGAAACTATTGCGCTGTTATGTGCAAGAATCTCAAACCACGGTTGGAAACAATGGATCAGGCACAAGGGCTTGATCCTCGCTTGGGGGAAATACCATGCTGCAGCTCGTGCCCAATCTCGCGCGGCTCGGAACGGAGACGGCCTTCGAGGTGCTGGCGCGTGCCGATGCGCTTCAGCGGCAAGGCAAGTCGATCATCAACCTCGGCATCGGCCAGCCCGACTTCAAGACGCCAGCCCACATCGTCGAAGCCGCCATCAAGGCGCTGAAGGACGGCCATCACGGCTATACGCCGGCGCAGGGCATCCTGCCGTTGCGCGAGGCGGTGGCGAAGGACCTGAAGCGCCGCCACGGTGTCGACGTGCACCCCGACACCATCGTCATCTGGCCGGGCGGCAAGCCGACGATGTTCTTCTCCATCCTCATCTTCGGCCAGCCGGGCGCGGAGATCATGTATCCGGACCCGGGTTTCCCGATCTACCGCTCCATGATCGAGTACACCGGTGCCAAGCCGGTGCCGATCGTTCAGAACGAGGCCAACCAGTTCAGCTTCACGGCCGACCAGGTGCTGAGCCAGATCACGCCCAAGACCAGTCTCATCATCCTCAACAGCCCGGGCAACCCCTGCGGCGGTACCGCCAGCAAGGAGGAGATCGCCAAGCTGATCGCGGGGCTGGAGAAGCACCCTAACGTCGCCATCATGTCGGACGAGATCTACAGCCAGATGCTGTACGGCGGACGCGAGCACGAGAGCTTCCTGCGCTATCCTGAAATCCGCGACCGCCTGATCGTGCTCGACGGCTGGTCGAAGACCTACGCCATGACCGGCTGGCGGCTCGGCTTCTCGGTGTGGCCGAAGGCGCTGGTGGACAAGGTCGTGCGGCTCGCCGTCAACTGCCACTCGTGCGTGAATGCGCCGACCCAGTACGGTGGCATCGCCGCGCTGGAAGGCCCGCAGGACGAGGTGGTGAAGATGGTGGCCGCGTTCGACGAGCGCCGCCGCATCATCGTGCCCTTGCTCAACCAGCTGCCCGGCGTCACCTGCCTCGATCCGGGCGGTGCCTTCTACGTGTTCCCAAACATCACCGGCACCGGCATGGATGCACGCACGCTGCAGAACAAGATGCTGGAGGAGGCCGGCGTCGCCACCGTCGCCGGCACCAGCTTCGGCATCCACGGCGAGGGCTACATCCGCTTCTCCTACGCCAACTCCGTCGATAACATCCGCGAGGCCATCAAGCGCGTCGCCGCGCTGCTGCGGGGCTAGTTGTCATCCCGGAATTGCGCGTAGCGCAATATCCGGGATCCAGGGCTACGGACGGCGTGGGAGCTTGCAGCTCCTGGGTCCCGGCTCTGGCTGCGCTCGGCCGGGATGACAGGAATGCGGGAGCGGGGTCCATGAAGATCGATGCGGTCGAGCTGACGCTGTTTGCGTGGGATGACATCCCGCCGACCAAATACTCGCAAGGCTCCCAGAACACGTCTGGGCGCAGCAACCTGGGCCTGCTGCGCGTCAGCACGGACGCCGGCATCGAGGGCCATGCCTTCCTGGGCTCGGCGATGATCCCGGCCGAGACGGATGCCGGCGCGCTCATCAAGGTCCTGTCGCCGATCCTGTTGGGCAAGGACCCGCGCGCGCGGGAAGACCTGCATTTGGCCATGCGCGCCCGCCAGCGCGTCTCCGGGTTGCGCGCGATCGGCGCTTGCGACACGGCGCTGTGGGATATCTGCGCCAAGGCGGCCGGCGTGCCGCTCTACCGGCTGCTGGGGTCGGACCGCTCCGCCATCGGCGCCTATGCGTCGAGCCAGATACTGGACAGCCGCGAGGCCTACGTCGGCGAGGCCACCGCCTTCAAGTCGCACGGCTGGAAGGCCTACAAGATCCACCCACCGCAGAACCCGAGCGAGGACATCAAGGTGTGCGAGGCGGTGCGCCGGGCGGTCGGCGACGATTTCCCGCTGATGCTGGATTCGACCTGGAGCTATCGCTATCCGGACGCGCTGCGCGTGGGCCGCGCCATCGAGCGGCTGGGCTTCCTCTGGTACGAGGACCCGCTCAACGAGGAGGACATCTACGCCTACGTCAAGCTGCGCCAGAAGCTCGACATCCCGATCATGGCGACGGAGCACCCGACCGGCGACATCGGCACGTACGCGGTCTGGCTGACAGAGCGCGCCACCGATTTCCTGCGCGGCGATATTCCGGTGAAGGGTGGCATCACTACCATGCTCAAGGCCGCGCACCTCGCGCAGGCGTTCCAGATGACCTACGAGGTGCACCACGGTGGCAACTCGCTCAACAACATGGCGCAACTGCACTTCGCCTGCGCGATCGCGAACACGACGTACTTCGAGGTGCTGTTGCCGCACGCCGCGCACAAGTATGGCCTGCTCAACGACATCGAGATCGGCCGCGACGGCCTGGCGCACTGCCCGCAGGTGCCTGGCATCGGCGCCGTCATCGACTTCGACCTGATCCAAAGGAAGAAGCTGACACAGTTGGCTTAGTCCGTTGGCCGTCATTCCCGCGGAGGCGGGAACCCGGCCACGAGGAAGCCGGAGCTGGGTTGCCGATAGCCTCGCAAGGCTCGGCTTCGGGGACGACGTCGATGCAACGCTTTCTTCACCACCTTCGGTAACACTCGACTAACTCTCCGAGCATGCCCGGAGGGTTGTTCGTGTCTCAGCGGCGCCGGCATGCGACGCGCCCCTGCGGGTTCCGGTCGTGTCATGAAGGCCGTCGTGTTCATCCTGCTGGTTCTGGCCAGCGTCAAGCTCGGACATCAGGAATACTTGTATCGCTCGGCCACGCGCGATGCGATCGTCGCTGCCTATCAGGAGCGGGCGGCGCGCGCCTGCCGTGAAGATGCGCGCAGCGCCTTCCTCGGCGTCACGCCGCAGGCGTGGAATGCGCCCGCGTCGGTGCAGCTGATGATCGGCAAGAGCGGCCTCGACGTGCAGTTCTGGCAGGTCGACAACAAGCTCTGGAACGCGCGCTACCGCAATCCGCTGCTGGTGCTGAGCGCCGGGTCGCCCAAGGGCAGCGTCTATTGCGAGTACGACATCGTCAACGCGGCTGCTACAGTGACCCGCATGTAACCGGACGCTGGGAGGGCATCCGAATGCAGCGGCCGCCCATCGCGCAGCAGGTGACGTTCCTTTACACGAACGACACGGCACGCAGCTTTGCCTTCTACGAGGATGTCGTGGGGCTGCAGCGCGTGCTCGACCAGGGCGCGGCGCGCATCTACCGCACTGGCGGCGACGCCTACCTCGGCATCTGCGCCACGTCCGAGGTGCAGCAGGGGCCGGCGCCGGACCGCAAGCCCGGCGGTGTCATCTTCACCTTCGTGTGCCGGACGGAGGCGGAGGTCGACGTGTGGCACGGCTATCTCGCCGGTCGCGGCGTGGCCTTCGAGAAGCCGCCGGCGCTGAACGAGCGCTACAACATCTACAACTGCTTCTTCCGCGATCCGGACGGCTATCTGCTGGAAATTCAAGCATTCCTCGATCCAGCTTGGCCGAAGCCGGCCTAGTGAGCGGCGTGCAAGCTCCGCCGGGTGTCAATACCGCCAACGGTCCCCTCTCCCCGTAGGGACAAAGAGGGAGAGCGTGCCGGCGCTCCTCCTCACATGGCGTCTTAACATCGTCCGTTGACGGTGCAGCAGGCATTTGGCACTGAGTGTCCGGGGGAATTGCTCAGCCTGATGCATATTGGTGGACGGGACACTTCATGAAAACGGTTGTCGACGCCATCAAGGCGCTGCTGCCGGAGGGCACCCGGCCGCTGCCGCGGGCTGAGGGAGAGGCCCCCGTCGAGCCCACCTGGGATCAGCCGCCATATCATCCCGCCGACGTATTCGGTGTTGCGGCGAGCCTTCTGCAAAAGTCGGGTGCCTACCAGTATGTGCTGCCCTCGCCCGGCATCACCGACAACGGCCCGGCGCTCCTCATGCGCGATGCCGATCGCAAGCGCATCGAGAACGCCGCCAGCTTGTGGCGCAAGGCCAAGAACGCCAGTGACGTTCCACCGCTTGTGATGAAGGCCTGGCAGCAGCTGATGAGCGAAGGTCACGTCGCGCTGCACACCCAACCCGCGCAGAGCAATTGCCCGGCATGGTGGCGTCCCGCAACGACGTTGATGCTGCTGGCGGATAGCGCGGCGGAAGACCTTGGCTTCTCCGGTCTCGCATCGGGCGCGGCCGCTTGGTATGTCGACATCACCCGACTCGTGCTTACGGCGTTTTTGCAATACGAGGACGAAGTTGAACCGGTAAAGTCCTTGCGCACTTTTCGGCTCCCGACCGGTCTCAGACGTGCGCTCGCCTGGCCCGCGAGCATTTCCCAGATCCCGACCAGCATGCATTGCGTGCTTCCCAAGAGCCGCACGCCGAACGTGGGCTGCACACTTCGCTCGCTATCGCACAACCTGGCGCTCTTGCCGGGCGCTGGCGTGGCCTCCGCTCACTGGGTCGACATCGTCGGCCCAGCTCTGAAGAAGGATGATGAGCCGCTCAATCTGCTGCTTGTTCCGTTTCCTTACACGATCCAAGCAGGCTGTTTCGACCCGATGCCGAAGTCGAAGGAGAACTGGGACAGCTACAAGCTCGACCAGCGCTGGCTAGGCGCGGATCGCTACTCGAAAAACGAGTTCGTAAATTTCGTCGGCGACCTGATCGAAGCTGCCGAGCGCGATGTCCCCGCAATTGACGCGGTGGTGTTTCCCGAACTGGCATTGAACTGGCCCTACTTCGAGGCGTTGTCTGAGGCGCTGCGCGAGAAACGGAGCCTCGAGTTCATTGTCGCCGGGGTCAGCAGCAACGAGGACGGAGAGCCGGGCAACTACGTGGCGACAACCATCTATACAAGTTATGAGGACGATCGCTCGATGGCCTCTTTTCCTCGCGCCAAGCATCACCGTTGGCGGCTCGACGAACGCCCGATCCGCCGCTACGCCTTGAGTGCGTATCTAGATCCGACGAAAACCTGGTGGGAAAAAATAGATATCCCGCCGCGCGAGCTCGACGTGCTGCGTTTCCGCAACAACTCGACGCTCGCGACGCTGATCTGCGAAGACCTCGCGCGTGTGGACCCTTGCCAGGAGCTGATCCGCAGCATCGGGCCCAACCTCGTGCTCGTGCTGCTGATGGACGGGCCGCAGTTGAAGCCGAGATGGCCCGGCCGCTACGCGACCGTGCTGGCCGACGATCCCGGGTCTTCGGTGCTGACGCTGACGTCGCTCGGCTTGATCAACCGACAGCGCCTGAACGGCGAGCCTTGTCCGCTCAGCATCGCGCTGTGGAAGGACGACGACAACGATGCGCGGGAGATTCATCTTGCTGAAGGCGACCTGGCGGCGGTCCTGTCGCTGACGCCGCGAAAACGCAGCGAGTCCTTCTCGATGGATGGACGGCAGCGCGAGAACATCGCCTGGCATCTGGGCGGCGTTCAGCCGGTCACGATCAGGAATAAGGAGCCCTATGCGAGGATTCTGCGCGCGCGCTAGGTCAGTCGTCTTTGGCCTTTTGAGGCTCACGACTTTCTTGCGTTTCGCCGCGCATGCGTTCGGCAATGGTCTCGATGTAGGTCTTGATCAGCGGGTCGTCCCGCACCAGCCGCTCGACGCGCTCAGCGGCATCGCGATGGGCGTTCTGCTGTGATCTGATAAATGATCGATCAGCTTTCATACGAGCCCCCCCGTGGCGGCACGATCGACGATTCGTGCTTCGTCCGCCAGCGGTTGGCGCTAAGCGCAATCCAGATAAGCGGGCAATGTGTCATCTTTATCATATCTGGAAATAACGCTCAACGAGGGCCTTGCAATCGCGGCTCGCCCAACCGTGAACAGGATTGTTCGCCGGGCGGCCCGACGGTTTTAGGCCCCACCTTCTTTCACCATCCCCCGCCCCTGCATGATGCCGGTGATCTCGTCGAGGATGGCGGGATCGTCGATGGTGGCGGGCATTTTCCAGGGCTCGCCGTCGGCGATCTGGCGCATGGTGCCCCGCAATATCTTGCCTGAGCGTGTCTTGGGCAGCCGCTTCACCGTCATCACGGTCTTGAAGGCGGCGACCGGGCCGATCTCCGCGCGCACCAGTTTTACCACCTCGCTCTCGATCTCCGCCTGGGGGCGGTCGACGCCGGCGTTGAGGACGATGAAGCCGGCGGGGATCTGCCCCTTCATGTCGTCGGCCACGCCGACCACGGCGCACTCGGCCACGTCCTTGTGGCGCGCGACGACTTCCTCCATCTGGCCGGTGGAGAGGCGGTGGCCGGCGACGTTGATGACGTCATCGGTGCGCGCCATCACGTAGGCGTAGCCGTCCTCGTCCATGTAGCCGGCATCCGAGGTGGTGTAGTAGCCGGGGAACTCGGAGGTGTAGCTCGACCGGAAGCGCGCATCGTCGTTCCACAGCGTCGGCAGGCACGAGGGCGGCAGCGGCAGCTTGATGGCGAGCGTGCCGGTTTGACCGGCCTTCACCGGGTGTCCGGCAGTGTCCAGCACATGCAGGTCGTAGCCCGGCATCGGCACCGTCGGTGAACCGTACTTCACGGGCAGTGCGCCGAGGCCGAGAGGGTTGCCGCAGATCGGCCAGCCGGTTTCGGTCTGCCACCAGTGGTCGTAGACCGGAACTTTGAGGTTCCTCTCCGCCCACTTGATGGTCTCGGGGTCGGCGCGCTCACCGGCGAGGAACAGGGTGCGGAAGCGCGAGAGGTCGTAACGGCCGATGTGCTCGCCCTTGGGGTCTTCCTTCTTGATGGCGCGGAAGGCGGTGGGCGCGGTGAACATCGCGGCCGCCTTGTGCTCGGAGATCACGCGCCAGAAGGCGCCGGGATCGGGCGTGCCGACCGGCTTGCCCTCATACAGAATCGACGTGCATCCGTGCAGCAGCGGTGCGTAGACGATGTAGGAGTGGCCCACGACCCAGCCGACGTCGGATGCTGTCCACCAGGCCTCGCCGGGATCGAT
>CADEEC010000098.1:11740-14213 GCA_902826255.1 uncultured Hyphomicrobiales bacterium
ATGTGCCCGCCGTTGTCGCGCAGCACGCCCTTGGGCGCGCCGGTGGTGCCCGAGGTGTAGAGGATGTAGAGCGGGTCGGTGGCCTTCACGGACACGCAGCCGGCCTTGCGGCCCTGGCTCTTGGCGTCGGCAACGGCGCGTGCCCAGTCATGGTCTCGGCCGGCGATCATCGTGGCTTCCGCCATCGGCCGCTGCAGCATGAGAACGTTGCCGGGCTTGTGCTTGGACTGCTCAATGGCAGCGTCGAGCAGCGGCTTGTAGGCAACGATGCGTCCCGGCTCGAGGCCGCAGGAGGCAGCGAGGATGGCGACGGGGGTCGCATCCTCGATACGCGCGGCAAGCTCCGGCGCGGCAAAGCCGCCGAACACGACAGAGTGGATGGCGCCGATGCGCGCGCACGCCAGCATGGCGATCGCCGCCTCGGGGATCATCGGCATGTAGATGATGACGCGGTCGCCCTGTTTGACGCCCATGTCGCGCAGCACGGCGCCGAGCGTCGCGACCTCGTCGGTGAGTTCCGCGTAGGTGAAGCTCTTCTGCGTATTGGTGACGGGGCTGTCGTAGATCAGTGCCTTCTGGCCGGCGCGGCCGCGCTCCACGTGGCGGTCAAGGCAGTTGTAGGCGGTGTTGCACTCGGCGCCTACGAACCAGCGGCCGTACTGGCCGGCATAGGGGTCGAACACCTTGTCCCAGGTCTTGTACCAGTCGATGTCGCGCGCCGCCTCGGCCCAGAAGGCGTCCGGGTCCTTCTTCCAGGCGGCATAGACCTCGGGGTAGCGGCTCGACATGGGCGTTTCTCCGTTTTGTGGGATTGTGCCCCGCGGGGGCGCGAATGCAAGGCTGGTTTCTCAGGCGCGACGACTGGTCCAGCGCCCATCGGCGATTAGCGAGAGGCCTCCTACGGGGGCGCGGTAGAGATAGACCCACGCCGTCAGGTCGCCGCCCAGGGCCATGCGCGCGGTGCGCTCGCGGCGCTCATAGTCGTTGCGTGCCGCGTCCTTCGAAATGCCCTCGTAGGCGTCCAGCCAAAGCAGCGATGCGGCGGGACTGTTGAGCGTGTACACCTCGCCATGCACGAGGCTGGCGGCATCCTCGGCTTCGACCAGGCCGGGGTAGTGGCCGAGGTCATACAGGCGGCCCCGGATCGTCGCATCTCCCAGCAGACGCGCCTCGCGCGCCAGCCGTGCGCCCATCGGATGGCGCGCGCCGGAGAGCAGCGTACCGTACACGAAAAGATGCGGGGTCATGCCGGTCCTGCCCGTGCCCAATCACAATCGGCCATGCTAGCGTGCGCCCATTCGTCAGGGGATGCGTCATGGCTCAATACAAATTGCACTGCTTCTGCCAGTCGGGAAACTCCTTCAAGGCCGCGTTCTACCTCAACGCTGCCGGGCTCGATTGGGAACCGGTGTTCACCGACTTCATGCGCGGTGCCACGCGCGATCCCAAATGGCGCGAGTCGGTCAACGCGATGGGCGAGGCCCCAGTGCTGGAGTTCGACGGGCGGCGGCTGACACAGACCGGCGTCATCCTCACCTACCTCTCCGAAAAGCACGGCAAGTTCAAGCCGGCAACAGAGAACGACCGGCTGGAGGCGCTGCGCTGGATCCTGTTCGACAATCACAAATTCACCGGCTACTTCGCCACCTACCGCTTCATGAAGGCCTTTCTGCCGAAGGAGCCGCCGGCGGACGTGATGGCGTTCCTCAAGGGGCGCTTCGATGCGGCGCTGGCCATCGTCGAGAAGCACCTTGCAACGTCGAAGTTCCTGGTTGGCGATACGCCCACCATCGCCGACTTCTCGCTCAGCGGGTACATGTTCTATCCACCCGAGGAGGCCGGCTATGACTGGCCGACGGTCGCTCCGAACCTCGCTGGGTGGATCGCGCGCATGCGCGCCGTGCCCGGCTGGAAGGACCCCTATGAGCTGATGCCGGGCGAACGCATCAAGCCGTTGCGCTAGCTATCTGGCATCCCGGCCGAAGCGAAGTGCAGAGCCGCGACCCAGGGCAGCAGATCGCGTGCGTGATGTTTTTGGCCCCTGGGTCCCGGATATCGCGCTGCGCGCAATTCGGGATGACAATTTTTTGTTGTGCGCCGAGTTTCATTGAATTTGTCATCCCGGCCGAGCGTAGCGAGAGCCGGGACCCAGGGGCCACGAGTATCGAAGCTATCTGCAGCCCTGGGTCCCAGATTTTCGCCCGCGGGGAATTCCGGGATGACAACTTGTCAGCTGCCGGCGAGCTTGCGGAGCTGCTTGGCGCCGTCCGCAGCGAGCTTGCGCGTAAGAGCGGTGGTATCTGACTCGCGGGCGAGGCTCGCTGCTTGCCCGCTCCAAAGCGAGGAAAAATCGGCGGCGCCCTGCGCCTCGGCTTTGGCCTTGAGCGGGGCCAATGCGCCGCCGGCAGTGGGGAAAGCCGGTGCGAGATCGGAGATCGACCCCACCTCCTTCATGACGCGATTGTAAAGTCCA
>CADEEC010000099.1 GCA_902826255.1 uncultured Hyphomicrobiales bacterium
TGTGCGGCCCGTTGCGCTCGGCAGCGTGGCACGGCAGGCAGACCTTGAAGGTCGCTTCGCCAGCGTTCACATCGGCCGTCGCAAGCCGCGTGAGCACGGCCTCGACGTCGAGCCTGTCGCCGCCCGTCTCCCCGGGCGCGCGGCGGTGCGCAGTCTCGGACTGCGTGGGGTTTCGCGCGTCCTTGGCCGGCGCAGGCCGCGGCTCCGCGACGCGGCGCACCGCGGGCGCCTGCTGCATGGACGTCAGCAGCATGCTCACGAGATAGTAGCCGCCAAGCACGATCAGCAGCGCCGGAACCATTACGACCATCCAGCGCAGAGGCGAGTTGCCGCCCGGCGGCGTTCTGCCGATCACATCGACATGCTTCCCCGGGTTGCGACCCCGCTCGTCGCTGTCGTCCTGATGCGCGCCGGCCTGATCTTGCGGGTTCGGCTCCACGATCATCCCCAGACTCAATTATATTCAGGTATCGGCCTAGCCCACGGCGACCATATCCGCAAACACGAAGCCGTCGCGCTCCGTGATCTCGCCCGCCGTGACGGCAAGCGGTGCGCTAAACATCGGCCCCGCGCTGACGAAGCTGTGGAACTCGCCGTTCTCACCACACGGATCGATTCCGGCCGGGAGGCCGGCAAGGAAGGCGCGGTCGAACCTCCGGCCGGCAAACTTCGGATCGAGCTTGCGCGGGTCGATGCAGGTGATGTGCGCCACCAGCCCGCCGTCGACCATCTCCTGCGCGAGGCTGCGCGTGTCCTTCTCCCACAGCGGAAAGACGGGCGTGATGCCGGTGCCGGCGAGCTGCGTCTCGCGGTAGGCGCGGATATCCACCAGGAACAGGTCGCCGAATGCCATCTGCGTGACGCCGCTCCCTTTTGCTTCAGCCACGAACGCACCCATGATGCGCGCGTAGTCGGCGTTGGGACAGGGATAGGGGATTTCGATCACGGACAGCGGCAGCCCCGCGGCGCGCGCCTGCGCCTCCAGCAGCGAGCGCCGCACGGCATGCATCGCCACGCGATCGAAGGCGGCATTGACGGTCGTGAACAAGCCCGTCACCGGCACGTCCGCGCGCCGCATCTCATGGAGCGACCACGCCGCGTCCTTGCCCGAACTCCAACTCAGCCACGTGGTCATGCCGTCCTGCCGCGATTTGCGATTTTCTCTTCAATGCGCATACAGTGCCGCCGCTTTTCGTTCCGGTACAGTGCGGAGTTTCCCAGCATGGCTCGCTTTCAACGTATCGTCGTGCTCACCGGCGCCGGCATCTCGGCGGAGTCGGGCATCGCCACCTTCCGCGACAAGGACGGCATCTGGGCCAAGGTGAACGTGGAGGACGTGGCGACGCCCGAGGCCTTCATGCGCAACCCGCAGCGGGTGCTCGACTTCTACAACATGCGCCGCAACCTCGGCGGCGGCGCCAAGCCGAACGCGGCGCACGTCGCGCTGGCGCGCCTCGAGAGCGAATACGCGGCGCGGCACGGCGGGGAGGTGCTGGTCGTCACGCAGAACGTCGATCCGCTGCACGAGATGGCCGGCACCAGGAACCTGATCCACATGCACGGCGAATACTGCAAGACGCTGTGCAACCACTGCCAGGCCCGCCATCCCTGGGCGGTGGACGCGCCGGCACTGGAGGTCGGCGCGAAGTGCGCGGCGTGCGGCAAGGCCGGCGGCGTGCGCCCCGACATCGTCTGGTTCGGCGAGATGCCCTACCAGATGGACCGCATCTACGAGGAGCTGGCCGAGGCCGATCTGTTCCTCTCCATCGGCACCAGCGGCAACGTCTATCCGGCGGCCGGGTTCGTGGCGGAAGCGCGCAGCAACGGCGCGCACACGGTCGAGCTCAACCTGGAGCCTTCCGAGGGATCGAGACTGTTCGGCGAGACCCACCACGGCCCGGCAACCCAGGTGGTGCCGGCCTACGTCGAGCGCCTGCTCGGCACCAATACCTAATCTGGTGTCCCCTCTCCCCGCCTGCGGGGAGAGGGTTAGGGTGAGGGGCGGCTACTTGCCCCAGCGTTGCAACGTCGCCCGCTCAACCCTTGGCGTTGAGCACGCGCCCCGCCACCGCGTCGAGCTTGCGCAGCATCTCCGGATCGCGCGCCGTCGGCGGCGTGATGATGGCGACGTCGAGCGCGCGGTCGGAGCCGATCGGGCACGCCGGATGCTCGCGTGGAAAGTCGCGCGCCAGCCGCTCGATCAGGCGATGCGCCTTGTCGACATTCTCGTGCAACACCTTGATAACGGCGGCGACATCCACGTGCGCGTGGTCATCGTGCCAGCAGTCGTAGTCGGTGACCATGGCCACGGTGGCGTAGCAAAGCTCCGCCTCGCGCGCGAGCTTGGCCTCCGGCATGTTGGTCATGCCGATCACCGCGCAATCCCAGCTGCGGTAGAGGTTGCTCTCCGCGCGCGTCGAGAACTGCGGGCCCTCCATGACGATGTAGGTGCCGCCGCGGCTGACGGGAATCTTCTCGGTGCGTGCCGCCGCCTCCAGTGCGTCGGCGAGCAGCGGGCTCACCGGATCGGCCATCGACACGTGCGCCACGCAGCCGGGACCGAAGAAACTCTTCTCGCGCGCGAAGGTGCGGTCAATGAACTGGTCGACGATGACGAAGTGCCCCGGCGGGTACTCCTCCTTCAGCGACCCGCAGGCCGACACCGAGATCAGGTCGGTGACGCCGGCGCGCTTCATGGCGTCGATGTTGGCGCGGAAGTTGATGGCCGAGGGCGGAATGCGATGCCCGCGCCCGTGCCGCGGCAGGAAGCGGATCGGCAGCCCGTCGAGCTCGGCGAACAGGATCTGGTCCGACGGCTCGCCCCAGGAGGACTTCACCGCCTGCCAGCGCACGTCCTTGAGCGCGGGGATGTCGTAGAGGCCGCTGCCGCCGATGATGCCGAGCACGGATTTGGTCACGGGGATGATCCTCCAGCCAGCGGCGCACCCGCGCCTTGCGTCGTCAATAGCGCCCTGCGTGGCGGCGGCGCAACCGTCCTGGCCGCGGCACAAGGTGCGCTTGCGAGGCTAACGAAGTCGGATGACAGTCATGCCCTTTCAAGTGGGAGCACACGCAAAATGATCTATGAGCAACGCATCTACCGCTGCCTGCCGGGCCGCCTGCCGGCTCTCCTCAAGCGGTTCGAGGGCAACACGCTGAAGCTGTGGGAGAAGCACGGCATCCGCCAGGCCGGCTTCTGGACCGTGCTGATCGGCGACGGCAACCACGACCTGCACTACCTGCTGGCCTGGGAGTCGCTCGCCGAACGCGAGAAGAAGTGGAGCGCGTTCAATGCCGACCCGGCCTGGCAGGCGACACGCGCCGACAGCGAGCGCGACGGCCCGATCCTCGCCAACATCACGAGCACGATTTTGCAGCCGACCGCGTTCTCGGTGGTCAAGTGAGGCAGGCGCGCTGGCGGCGGCCTGCCTCCGCCGTCAGTGCACCGCTTTCCAGGTGCGCTTGTAGGCGAAGAACATCAGGATCGCGGTGATGAGCAGATAGCCCATGACCATCAGGCCGATCCACTTGCGCTCTTCCAGCCGCGGATCAGCCGTCCAGGACAGGAAGGCGGTGACGTCGCGGGCGTAGTTGTCGACGGTCTCCGGCGTGCCGTCGTCATACTTGACGAGGCCGTCGCCGCCCGCGAACGGGTTGGGCATCGCCGTCATGTGCGACGGGAACGCCTTGTTGTAGTTCATGCCGTCGGCGACCTTGGTGCCGGCCGGCGCATCCACGTAGCCGGTGAGCAGGGCATAGAGATAGTCGGAGCCCGCTTCCTGGTAGGCCGTGGCGATGTCGCGCGCCATGTTGACAGGCACCATGTAGAACGGCGCGTTGTATTCGATGCCGCGCGCGCGCGCGATCAGAGACAGGTCGGGCGGCAGGGCGCCGTTGAGGGCCGCGCGGGCCTCCTGCTCGTTCTTGTAGGGCGGCGGAATGGTATCGACCAGACCGGCCGGACGCTTGACGACCTTGCCCTGATCGTTGGGCTCGGCATCGACTTCGTACTTGGCCGCCAGCGACTTCACGCCGGCTTCAGGGAACTGCGGTCCACCGGCCTGCACGAGGTTGCGGAACGCAACCCGCTTCATGCTGTGGCAGCGTGCGCAGGCTTCCGTGAACACCTTGAAGCCGCGCTGCAGCTGCGCCTCGTCGAACTTGCCGGTGAAGCCCGAGAAGGTCCACTTCTGCTTGTCGATGTGGATGTGCTCGCCCGAGGCGGCCCACACGGCCGCTCCCCCGAGCGTCGTGATCGCAAGAAATGCCGCGGCACCCAACTTCGCGCCGACCATCGCCATCAGTCTGCCTCCCTGGCTAGCGCGTTTTCGGCGCCGCCGAGCCTTTCTTGAGTACCGCTTCCGTAATGGAATTCGGCAACGGTCTGCCTGTCTCCATCACACCCACGATCGGCAGCACGACCAGCAGGTGGAGGAAATAGTATGCCGTGAACACGCGCGCCCACTGCACGTACACGCCCTCGGCCGGCTTGGCGCCGAGATAGCCGAGCGCGACCACCGTGAAGATGAACAGCCAGAAGAAGATCTTGTAGACCGGCCGGTACTTGGTCGAGCGGATGCGCGAGGTGTCGAGCCAGGGCACGAAGATCAGCAGCAGGATCGAGGAGAACATGGCGATCACGCCGAGCAGCTTGTCGGGGATCGCGCGCAGGATCGCGTAGTAGGGCAGGAAGTACCACTCCGGAACGATGTGCGGCGGCGTCGAGAGCGGATTGGCCTCGATGTAGTTGTCCGCATGGCCGAGGTAGTCCGGCATGAAGAACACGAACCAGGCGAACACGAGCACGAACACGCTCAGGCCGAACAGGTCCTTCATGATGGCGAAGGGCGCCATCGGCACCGCGTCCGAGGGAGACTTGATGTCGAGCCCGGTCGGGTTGTTCTGCCCCACCACGTGCAGGGCCCAGATGTGCAGGCCCACCACGCCGGCGATTACGAACGGCAGCAGGTAGTGCAGGGCATAGAAGCGGTTCAGCGTTGTGCCGGAGACCGCGTAACCGCCCCACAGCCATTCCACGATGCGCGTCCCCAGGCCGGGAATGACCGCGTCGACGGACGAGAACAGGTTGGTGATCACCGTCACCGCCCAGAAGCTCATCTGGCCCCAGGGCAGCGAATAGCCCATGAAGGCCGTCGCCATCATCAGCAGGAAGATGACGACGCCGAGGATCCAGAGAATCTCGCGCGGCGCCTTGTAGGAGCCGTAGTAGAGGCCGCGTGCGATGTGGATGTAGGCGGCCAGGAAGAAGAACGAGGCGCCGACCGCGTGGATATTGCGGATCAGCCAGCCGTAGTTCACGTCGCGCCGGATGTGCTCGACGCTATTGAAGGCGTCATGCGCGGACGGCACGTAGTGCATGGCGAGCACGATGCCGGTGACGATCTGGATCACCAGGAAGAACGTGAGCAGCCCGCCCGTGGTCCAGAGGTAGTTGAGGTTGCGCGGCGTCGGGAAGTCGACGAACTGGCCGTGCATCATGCGCGGCAGCGGCAGGCGGTCATCGATCCACTTGGTGAAGCGGCTCGTCGGCCGATAAGAGGACTCGTGGCTGGCCATCAGCGGTTCCTCAGCCGATCTTGATCATGGTGTCGGTCTGGAATTCGTAGGGCGGAACGTGCAGGTTCTGCGGTGCCGGCCCGAGACGGATGCGTCCCGCGGTATCGTAGTGCGAGCCGTGGCACGGGCAGAACCAGCCGCCGAAATCCCCCTTCTGGTCGTTCATGCTCTGGCCCTTGGGGATGCAGCCCAGATGCGTGCAGATGCCGATCAGCACCAGCCAGTTCTCTTTGCCCCGCTTGGTGCGGTTGACGTCGGAGGCCGGGGTGCGCTCGGGCAGCAGGTCGTTGCGCGCGCTCTGATCCTTGAGATCGTTGAGGGGCACCTTGGTCGCGGCCTGGACTTCCTCGGGCGTGCGGTTGCGGATGAAGATCGGCTTGCCGCGCCAGGACACCGTGATGGCTTGTCCGGGCTTCACCGGCGCCAGATCGACCTCGATGGAGGCGAGCGCCTGGGTCGAGGCGTCCGGGTTCATCTGATGGATGAACGGCCACAGCGCCACCGCAGCGCCGACACCGGCAAACGCCTGGGCGGCGATCACGATGAAGTCGCGACGGTTGGGGGTTTCCGCCGAATGAGACGCCAAAGCGAGCCTCCCTATGCTTGTCCCGGGCTGGGCTGCCCCGGGCCTCACACAATTGAATAAAATCAAGCGCCGTCGAGCGCGCCCGAAGATCCCGGAGGGTGTGCGGCGTGGTCGAAGGTTGCCGGAATCCGGACACCTACGAATTGTCGACGACGGCCCGCCTGCCCCCAACTGGACCTATTGACGCGTGGTCTTTTTGCATTCTTCTAAATGCAGCACAAGGCTGTTGGCGCCTGTTTGCGCGGTCAATTTGGCGCACACCGCCCCGCACACACGCGTGCGCCGCAGTGCAAGGAATGACCCATGCGGCTCGCCCTCTACGCCCCCGACATTCCACAAAACACCGGGACTATTCTACGCCTTGCTGCCTCCCTCGGCGTCGCGGTCGATGTCGTCGGCCCAACCGGGTTCGACATGACAGACCGCGCGCAGCGCCGCGCCGCCCTCGACTACCTGGACCATGTGAGCCTCGCGCGGCACCAGAGCTTTGCCGATTTCGAGACAGAGCGCCGCCGCACGGGGTCGCGCCTGGTGCTTCTCACCACGCGCGCTGCGCAGCCGCACACGGCATTTTCGTTCCGGCCCGCCGACACGCTGCTTGTCGGCCGCGAAAGCGCCGGCGTGCCCGATGACGTGCACGCCGCTGCCGACGCCAGCATCCGCATCCCGATGCGGCCCGGCCTGCGGTCGCTGAACGTGGCCGTGGCCGCGGCCATCGTGCTGGGCGAAGCGCTGCGGCAAACGGGCGGCTATCCGCACGCGGCCGGCACTGCGGCCGTGTAGCGGCAACGCCGCGACCTTTGACACGGCCGTGCTCCGGCGGGAAAATTCCGCATGAGGGGGTCGATTCGCGCCATGAAGGCGAGGTTCGAACTGGAGGCCGTAGAGCTCGCCGTCCACGGCGGGCCGATCGCGGGGGTCGACGAGGCCGGCCGGGGTCCGCTTGCCGGACCGGTGGTGGCCGCCGCCGTCGTGCTCGATCCCGCCAATATTCCCGACGGCATCGACGACTCCAAGGTGCTGGAAGCGGACGTGCGCCGCAGCCTCTGCCGGCAGATCCTCGCCACCTCGCGCGTCGGCATCGGCGTGGCCAACGTCGATCGCATCGACGCCGACAACATTCTCAATGCCGCGCTGTGGGCGATGGCGGAAGCCGTCCGCGACCTGCACCTGCTGCCCAAGCTGGTGCTGGTCGACGGCAACAAAATCCCATCGCACGTGCCGTGCGAATGCCGTGCCATCGTGCAGGGCGACGCCAAGTGCCTGTCGATCGCGGCCGCCTCGATCGTCGCGAAGGTGACGCGCGACACCATGATGCTCGAGCTGGCCCGCAGCTATCCCGACTACGGCTTCGAGCGGCACAAGGGCTACGGCACCGCCGAGCACCATGCGGCCATCGCGCGCCACGGCGTGACGCCGCACCACCGCCGCTCGTTCCGGCCGGTCCAGCTCGCCCTCGGCCTCGCTGCCGCGGAGGCCTAGCGTGATGATCGAGAAATTCGCCAGCATGTGCTGCGCGGTTCGGAGCGAATTCTCGATCTGAATCACGCTGGCAAATTCATGATTCTAGTGTCCCTTGTGATTCCGAAGTTCGCTCGGGACGCTGGCTGCAAGGCATAGCGAACTTCGGAATCGGGACACTAGACGATCCTGCTCCTGACAAGCAGGGGCCGAGCGGCTATAGCCTCGGCCCATGATGGAACGCATCTACAAATGGACGATGCAGAAGGCGGCGCACGAGAAGGCGCCGCACGCCCTGTTCTGGATCTCGTTTGCGGAAAGCTCGTTTTTTCCGATCCCCCCGGATGTGATGCTGATCCCCATGGTCCTCGCCAAGCGGGCCAAGGCGTGGTTCTTCGCCACCATCTGCACGATCGGGTCGGTACTGGGCGGCATCCTCGGCTACGCCATCGGCTATTTCCTTTACGAGACGCTTGGCCAGTGGGTGATCCAGGTTTACGGCCTGCAGACGCAGTTCGAGGCCTATCGCGCGGCCTATAATGATTGGGGCCTGTGGATCATTCTGATCAAGGGCCTCACCCCCATTCCCTATAAGATCGTCACGATCGCCAGCGGAGCCGCGGCCTTCGATTTCTGGGTATTTCTTGCAGCCTCGGTCGTCACACGCGGGGGGCGCTTTTTCCTGGTAGCGGGCCTGCTTTACTGGCTTGGTGAGCCGATCCGGGAGTTCATCGAGAAGCGGCTCACGCTCCTCACGACATTGTTCGTGGTGGCCCTGGTTGGCGGCTTCGTCGCAATCAAGTATTTGTTCTGACCCGAGTTTCGGTGAGGGTCCAGAATGGCTGCCGCTCTCGCGCGCCTGAAGGCTGTTTCGCCCGTGCATGCCGGCGGCGCCGCTCTCGTGCTGGCGGTCGCAACCATCGTCGCGGCGCATGCCTTCGAGAGTATCGGCGGCTACATTCCCTGCCCGCTCTGCCTGCAGCAGCGCTACGCCTATTACATTGCCATTCCGCTGCTGGCGGGCGCGCTGGCGTTGCTCGCCGTCAACAAGCGGACCCTTGCGGCGATGCTGTTTGCGGCCGTGGCCTTGGCGTTTCTTGCCAATGCCGGCCTCGGAACCTATCAGGCCGGCGCGGAATGGAAGCTGTGGGATCCGCCGGCGACCTGCGCCGCGCCCACTGAACTGCCGACGCTGACCTTGGACGCCAAGGGCCTGAACCGGCAGCCGGTCAGCTGCGGCGTCGCCTCCTGGCGCATGTTCGGCCTGTCGTTTGCGGGCTGGAACGTAGTGGCCTCCCTGGTGCTGGCCTTGGGCGCCGCGACGGCCGCTGCCGGAGCACTCCACCAGCAACACGCAGCGCCGGCCGGCTACAGGCCTGCATAGTGCAACGAAGGAGGCCACAGGTGTCCTGCACCAGAGCTGTCGTCCTCTCCGCTGCCGTCCTGCTGGCGATGGCCATGCAGTCTGCCGCTGTCCGTGCGCAAACGCCCGTCACCGAGCCGGCCGCGCAAGCGCCCGCATCCAAGGCCGTGAAGGCCATCAAGAAGCGCGCCAAGACCGTCAAGGGTCCACCGCCGACTCCCGCCAAGCAGCTCTTCGGCGCTGCAAAAACTCCCGCCCACTTGAAGGCCCAGGCGATCGGCTTCTACGCCAAGGGCTGCCTTGCCGGCGGCGCCGCGCTTCCCATCGACGGCCCCGCCTGGCAGGCCATGCGCCTGTCGCGCAACCGCAACTGGGCCCATCCAGAGCTCGTCGCCCTCGTGCAGAAGCTCGCCACCGAGGCCCAGGCGCACGACGGCTGGCACGGCCTCCTCGTCGGCGATCTCTCCCAGCCCCGCGGCGGCCCCATGCTGACGGGGCACGCGAGCCACCAGGTCGGGCTCGACGCCGATATCTGGTTCACGCCGATGCCGGACCGGCGCCTGACCGAGAAGGAGCGCGAGGACCTCTCCGCCACCTCGATGCTCGCGCCCGACCGTGTGTCGGTCAATCCCGAGGTGTGGACCGAGGTCCACTACAAGCTCCTGAAGCGCACCGCCTCCTACGCGCAGGTGCAGCGCGTGCTCGTGCACCCCGCCATCAAGAAAGCCGTGTGCGACGCCGCTAAGGCGGAGAAGGACCGCGGCTGGCTCGCCAAGATCCGCCCGATCTGGGGCCACCACTATCACTTCCACATCCGCATGACCTGTCCGAAGGGCAGCGGCGGCTGCGAGGGCCAGACCGACCCCGGCCCCGAGGACGGCTGCGGCGCCGAGCTCACGCGCTGGCTGGCGCGCGTCAAGAACCCGCCCAAGCCCGGTCCGCCAAGTCCGGAAAGAAACCCCATCACGCTGGCCCAGCTTCCGCCCGGCTGCCGCACCGTGCTCACCGATGGCGCGCCCCAGCCGCAGCCCGTTGCCGAGAAGGCCAAGCCGCCCGTCGCCCAGAAAGCAACCGTCACGAAATAACGGCCATGCTGATGCCGCATTGGCCCCGGCGCAATTGGCGCCGTCTTGGGGGAAGGGAGCAGGCCGGGCTCATCCGGCAGGGGCAATGACGGTTCTTGTCACAGGCGGCACGGGCCCGGTCGGGCGCGCGGTCATTCAGCGACTTTTGGATAGCGGCGTGCGTCCGCGCGTCGTCACCCGGCGGCCGCATCGCGCGCTGGAATATTTCGACAGCCGCGTCACCGCCTTCGAATGGCATCCACGTACGCAGGGACTGCCCGCGCCCGCCGTCGACGGCATCGAGCGCATCATCCACCTCATGGGCGAGCCCTTGCTCGGCCCGGTCTCGCGCACCCGCCGGGCGCGCATCCAATCCTCCCGCAGCGATGGCACGCACCTCATTGCCGAGGTCCTGCGCCGGCCCGTGCACCTGATCGTCGCCTCGAGCGCCCTGGTCTACGGGCTCGGCTCCGGCCCGCCCGTGAGCGAGACGAGCGCCGTGCGCCCGCCCAGGGACAAGCTCGCACGTGCGCTCATCGCTTGTGAGGAAGCAACGGAGGCCGTGCGCACCTCCGGCTCGGTCGTCACCATCGTCCGTCTCGGCCACCTCATCGGCGCGGGCGAAGGCAGCCTCGTCGACGCGCTCGCGCGCCTGCACCGGCGCAGCCTCACCTGGCGCGATGCGCCCGCCGATGCCGTCGTTCCCGCCATCGATGCCGAGGATGCCGCCGCGCTCATCGCGCATCTCGCCTTGTCGCCGCCCGTGTCCGGTCCCGTGCACGCAGTGGCGCCGACGCCGCTCGCCAGCGCCGATCTCAAGCAGGAATTTCAGAAGGCCTCCGGCCGCAAGCGCTTCGCCGCCCTGCCACGCCTCGCCCTCAAGCCGCAGCTCGGCGCGCTCGCCGACAGCCTCTACAATCGCCAGCAGATCGTGCCGCAGCGCGCGCTCGATTCCGGCTACGCCTTCCGCCACCCCGATCCCATCGACAGCATCCGCGCCGCCCTGAGGCCTGCCGCGGCCGCCGAAACCGCAGCGGCCGGACGCCTCGCCCTCCTGGCATCTCTGCTCAAGCCAAGCCGCGGCTAACCGGCATCCCTCAAAATTGAGAAGTCCGCCAATTTTGCAGGCTTCGTCGCGACCTGCATGAAAGAGGCCTTTTTCCTTGTACGCCCAATCCAGACCCCGCTAGGCTTCCGTCGGCGGGGTTGGGGAATGTTGAATGCGTATTGCGGATGTTGTTGAACTTGTTGGTGGAGAGCGTTTCGTGGGATTCAATGCCTATTGCCCGACGTGTTACGGACAGAACCCTCACTGCCTCGACCCCAAGCACAATGGATGGTGGGATCCCTTTGTCGAGCCTGTGCCCGAAAGGCCAGAGCGAGAGCAACCCGTGCAGCAACCCCAGGCCACAGCAAAGCAACGTGAGAACCGACGGCAATGGTTTTGGGCGGTAGCAATTTTCGCCGTCGGCTTCTTCATTGTTGCGGGAATTTTCGGCGGGAAGTAGCTACACCTGCCTCCAGCACACGCGCGTCCCTGATCCAGCGCTCCGCAACGCCGAACCCGCCGATAGATGGATCCTCGGGACGAGCCCGAGGATGACGAACCGAGTGAGATTAGGCGATCAAGCCTCAGCCTTCGCCAGCCCCACCGGGCAGCTCAGGCCCGTGCCGCCAAGACCGCAATAGCCGTGCGGCACCTTCGCCAGGTACTGCTGGTGATAGTCCTCGGCGAAAAAGAACTCCGGTGCGTCCACGATCTCGGTGGTGATCGGGCCGTAGCCGTTGGCCGACAGCACGCGCTGGTAGGCGGCCTTGGAGGCCTCCGCCGCCGTGCGCTGCGCCTCCGATGTCACGTAGATGCCCGAGCGGTACTGCGTGCCGACGTCGTTGCCCTGGCGCATACCCTGGGTCGGATCGTGACTCTCCCAGAACGTCTTGAGCAGCTGCGCGTAGGTGACCTGCTTGGGATCGAACACCACGCGCACCACCTCGTTGTGCCCGGTGCGCCCGCCGCACACCTCCTCGTAGGTGGGGTTGGCGGTGAAGCCGCCGGCGTAGCCGACCGCCGTCACCTGCACACCGGCCATCTCCCAGAACTTGCGCTCCGCGCCCCAGAAGCAGCCGAGCCCGAACATGGCCGTCTCCAGCCCATCCGCATACGGGCCCTTGAGGTCACGGCCATTGATGAAGTGGGCCTTCGCCGTCGGGATCGGCGTGGAGCGTCCCTTCAAGGCCGTCTCCGCGGTGGGCATTTCCGGCTTCTTGCGCGCAAAGAACATGGGGCACCATCCTGTCTTGGAACGGCCCTTATATAAGCATGCGCAGCCTGCGCCGGCAGGTCCCCGGGCGGCCCATCAAGCAATTGTCAGCCGAAGTTCAGGCGCCTTGAGGCGGCCGCAGGGTCAGTTGGCGAACACGTTGACCCGCTTCCGGCGCCGGCCGGCATAGGCGAGAACCAACCCCAGCAGGCCGAACAGCCCCCAGGTCGGCACGCGCAGGATCTGGCCCACCCCGTAGCTCCAGACAAGCGGATGCGTGCTGCGCTCGACGGAGGCGCGGGCCTGCTTGAAGGAGGTCGGTGCGATCCGCTCCCAGTGCTCGGCCGTTGCCGTGACCACGGTCCGCCCCGCCGGGCCCGAGCGCGTGTAGTCGTCCACCGCCGCAAATACGGCGATCAGCAAACAGCACGCGGCCAGAAATCGCAGCAACGCCAGCATGATCGCCCGAGCGCATCCCAATCGACGACTCGACTTGTATAGCGCAAATGCGGCGGTGCCGGCATCCCGCCTCAAGGCTTGCGCTCACCCCGAACGCCACTATAGTCCGGCCGCGCCGAGCCGGAGGGATGGCCGAGTGGCTGAAGGCGCACGCTTGGAAAGCGTGTATACGGGAAACCGTATCGTGGGTTCGAATCCCACTCCCTCCGCCAACAGTGCCTCCCCAGTTCGCACCCTATCGTCCCCCAAGTGGAGCGATCTTGCTGTCGCTTGAATTCTGAGCTCTTTGGATTCGGGCTCACCCTTGGGCCAGACTGCTACTAATCTGCAGTTTCTATTGCGCTAGTGGCGTGGCCGAGCCGTTCGCATGCCTGCCCTCTATTAAAGCTTCGAGATCCAGATCAATGACGGTATCGAACAGTCTCAACGGCGCCCAGGTCATCGTCGACTACCTGATCCGCGAGGGCGCCCCTTATGCGTTCGGCCTGTGCGGTCACGGCAATATCCAGCTCATCGATGCCCTGTACGAGCGCACGCACGATATCAAGACGATCTCAGTGCATCACGAAAGCGTCGCCGGGTTCATGGCCGACGTCTACTACCGGGTATCCGGCCAGCCGGTCGCGACCTTCACCTCCTGCGGCCCGGGCTCGGCCAACCTACCGATATCACTCGGCAACGCCTTCCTGGATTCCGTGCCCTTCCTGGCCGTGACGGGCAACGTCCCGACCGGCCAGTTCAATCGCGGCGCCTTCCAGGAGCTCTACCGCCACTATCAGGCGGACTTCCCCTCCACCGTGCGGGCCTACTGCAAGAAGGTGTTCCAGCCGACGCGCGGCGACATGGTTGCGCTGGCGGTGCGCCAGGCCTGGAAGACCATGGTCACCGGCCGCCCCGGCCCCGTTGTGCTCGATGTGCCCTTCGACGTGTTCATGGAGGCGGCTGCCGACGAGACGCCGAACCCCAAAGACTGGTCGGCCAACATCTCGAGCCGCTGCGGCGCCGACCCGGACGGCGTGGTGAAGGCCGTCGACATGCTGCTGGCGGCGGAGCGTCCCGTGATCATCGTGGGGCAGGGCGTGCGTTATGGCGGTGCGGCTGCCGAGCTGCTGAAGCTGGCCGAGACACTGCAGATTCCCGTCGCGGCATCCGCAAGCGGCATGGGCGCCATCGACGCCAGCCATCCCCTCGCGCTCGGCCTTGTCGCCCGGGCCGGTCACTACCAGGCCAACCACGCCACGCGCCAGGCCGACGTGCTGCTGGCGCTGGGCGTGCGCTTCGACGACCGCACCTCCAGCTCGTGGATCCCCGGCTACTCGTTCACGATCCCGCCCACCAAGCTCATCCATGTCGACATCGATCCCGAGGAGATCGGACGCAACTATCCCGTCGCGC
>CADEEC010000100.1:0-11936 GCA_902826255.1 uncultured Hyphomicrobiales bacterium
GGAATTTCGACTTAGAACGATTTGAACCGTAGCGCCAAGCTAACAAAGCGGTCAATAGCGTAAACCTATGGGTCCAAGCTATAGCGTCGGTCAATGCCTGCTCGGCAGCGCGCGTCCGTGCCGGCGTCGCTTGAGCGACGCGGCAGGCCGCTCATGTTGCGACGCAACAGTGCCGTCCTGGGAATGCTCTGCCGATCTCACCCGGTCTTCATCAGGATTCTCGCGCGCCTCGACGTGATGAACGTCATGCATGTGGCTTTCCGCGTTCGCCTCGTTGTGCGACGCGGCCATATCGCTTGCCGACGATCTGGAGTCCTCTGGTGCGTCTGATGCATCTGGTTTGGGGGCGTCCGCGGGGCCGGTCGCGTGGTCTTGCAATTTTCCCATGGCCTGGGAGACGAGGTCTTGCACGTTGTCGCCTGCCTGCAATGGCCCGAAGCCGGGAATGGTCGTGGGATCGGTGAAATCCCACTGGTTTTCCGCGATGCCGATAAAGTCGCGGATCGCCGGATCGGCACTCCAGGCCCGGCGCAAGGCAGCTCTGGTCAGCGCGGCGGGCACGCCCTTCTGCAGGAAGGCACGGATGTCGGTGCCAGCCGTAATAGATTCGATGGACGGCAGCTTCGAGACGTCGAACGCCTCTTCAGGCTCTCCGACCTGCCCCCGCCCTGCCCGGTCGGCAGTCTCGTGCTTCCCTGCATCCTCCGCGCCCACATCGGGACGGCCTTCCGTGATCTGGCCCTTGCCGCCCTCGCGCTTGAGCCTGGACCAGCGCGCGACGAAGTTGCGATCCTCATTCATGGCGTCGCCCCTTGGATCGGCCCAAATCTTCGCTTGCACCATCCCGGCGGCGCTTGAAGAAGGGGCGCTCGACGTGGTGCTCGCCAACGAATGCTTCCACGGCATGAACCACGGTGTTTGGCATCGTCACCGTGTCAACAATGTCCTGCCCGGCTTCCGTAAAGGCTTCGCCCTCGGCTGGATCTGCAGTGACGGCGACCACCTCGAAGGGCGGCTCCGCGCCGGTCGGCCGCAGCGCGACCCACAAGAGCGGCGTGCCGGTCTCCAGGTTGCTGAGATAGTTGGCCGTCTCCGTCCTGTGCAACTCGACCGTTGCCGCGCCGGCATAGAAGGTCGTGACATCTCCGGTGGAGCCGAGAGGCGTCCACGGCGCAGCCGAAGGAATGCCCTCCAGAACCGAGGCTGGTCGCCAAACATATTCGGCCCAGGGGCTGGTGGCCTTGTGCCGTTCCACCACCACGCCCACGGGAATGCTGACCAGCGCTGTCGTGCTCAACTCACCGTCTCCAGATGCGCAACCGGAAGGCCGGTGACGAGGTTCTGCGGCTTCAGCCGTAACACCTTGTCGGCCGTCATGGCCGCCATGAGGTAGACGGGCTCGCCGCGAACCTTCTCCGACACCATGCCGGGGTCATCGAACTCCAGCCGATACAGTGCAACGATGCTCTCTCGGCTCGCGTCGTCAACGCTCTCGCCGTTCCACAACTGATCGCCGATGCGCGTGGCCTCGGCATCGAGACCAACATACCAGGTTAACGCGGCATCCCGTAGCTCGACGAGCGGCTCTACCTTCACCTTGACGGCAATGAGATGCGCAATCCAGTGCTCGATGAGCGTTGCCAAGGCCGCAAGGCCGCGGCGACCCGTCGTCAGATCAAGAGCAAGGTCGAACCGGTCGCTGCGTTGCCAGTACTCCGGCGCATTGGCGTCGTTAAGAACGTCGATCTCTGCTGCAGCAGGCAATCCGAGCATCGACACCAGGGGCGAGAGCGGTTTGTCGCCCAGCCCTGAGATGGTTTCTTCATCGGCTGCGAGCAGCGACCCTTCATGCACGGTGAGCTTCTGCGGCCGAAAGAACAGTTCCGCAGCGCGCAAGACATATGCATCCGTGCACGCGTCGAGAACGTTGCGAAGGATCACATGCACGATCTGGTTCAGGAAGATGTGCGGAACCTTGATCGATTGCCTGACGATGGCAAGGTAGGCGGCCTCCAGCGTCTTGTGGCCGGCGAGAAGGTCGCGGAAGGCGATCATCACCTCCCAGTTCTCGCGCGCGTCCGCATCCGCGAGCGCCGCGATCTCGGCGGCAGGAACCGGCCGGCGGGGGTCGGCAAGCAGGTTGCGGTGCAGTGCCCGTTCCACGGCGCAGGCATCTGCGGGGGGTGTCAGTTCAGGCCGCGCCAAATAGGCTTTCAGAAAGGCGTCTGTGACGAGCAGCCCACCGCCTTCGTCGCGGTCGAGGAGATGGTGGCCGCAGGCGAGCCAGAAATCGTGCGCTTCGTTCAAGCACTCTCTCCTCTAGCGATGCGCACAAGGTCGACCTGATCCTCTGGCTCTTCCTCGCCCGCAACCTCGAGAAAGGCGTATGCCTTGAGCGGCCTTTGACCGATCCCAGGCGTGAGCGTCCGGAAGGTCTCGCGGATGGATCCTTCCTCATATTTGCGCGCTACCGCGGCAAGCATGCCGTTGGGGTGATCGCAAAGGGAGGCGGCGAATGCGATCTCTTCTTCCGCAGCGGCGCGAGCCAGGCCGGGATCAGGAGCACCAAAATGCTCAACGAGGCGACGGGCCAGGAGATCGACCGCCGCTAAGCGATCTGCCTCCTTTGCCTCGACGATCTGCACCAGCGTCGACCAACCCAGCGACTCAATGCCGAGGAATCCCGAACGGAACGCCGCGCGCGGCTTGCCCTCGAGCGTGCCCGGGTCGAGGTGTGCAAAGGCGAACGCTCCCGGCACGGCCCACTCCCCAGGCTCCGCAGCCTTGTCGAACACGAATGTATCGGACGGGTCCAGGCGAATCGTGCGCAAGAGCTTCACAAGCGGGGCCCTCCCGTCGCCGGGTCGAGCCATGAAGGGGTAGCAATCGCAGAAGCAAGGCCGTGCCGGTCGGGCTCCTTCTGCCCGCGCCAGCGGACCAGAAGATCGCCGTTCGCATCGAGCGCAGGGATCGCACCTTTCTCCATTTCCAGGTTCTCAATATAAGTTGCCGTGACCGTTGCGAACTCATTGGCGCGCCAGGCATCCATCGCGACCATCAGGTGGCGAGCGAAGCTTTCCACCACTTGCGCAGAGCCCACGTCGCTGAAGCCTTCCTCGTCGAGCGCGGACGCCAGTGGGCGCAGGCCCGCCTCGCCGCCATCCATGGCCACAGTGCGTATGCAGCCGCCGAACACCAACCAATCCGGCGGTTCGGTATCCGAGGCATCGCGCGGCCAAGCCAGGCGTCCGCCGCCCACCAGCCCTCCGTCGATGCGGATAGCGTCCGGCCACATAAATTTGATCGACTTCTCCGGAGGAGCATGCGCTGCCAAGGCATCGCGCAGGGCAACCATACCGGCATAGAAGGCGCGCCGAGCTGACCGCAACGGCTCCTCGGGCTCTAGCACGACCGCGAACTCGGCAAGATCAAAGCGCCCGACATAAACCAGGGTGCCTGCGCCCTTTTCGGCGGCAATGGCTTGAGCGTGCGCAAAAGCGTCGCCGACCTCTCGAAGCGTGATGAGCGTGAAAGGTGGCGGTAAGTCCAGTGCTGGTGCCGCGAGGCGGCGGCTGTGGGTAGCCATTGCGTGAAGCAGGTCCAGGCAGATTCGCACTTTCTCCTTAGAGCAATTATAAGCCGTACTGGAGTGCGCAGATAGCTTTTCGCTATGGACCACAACGACGGACGCCGAAAGCCCACGCCTATGGCCCAACCCGGTCGAACCTTTCTCGTCTGCTCATGCGAAGACACTATGCCGCTCGATGGCAGCGCGCTGGCCAAAGGATGCCGTGGCTCCGAAGTTCATGAGGCGCGGCAACTTTGCAGGGCGGAGATTGGCCGTTTTCGCGCCATTGCCGGCAATGGTGGTCCCCTGACCGTCGCCTGCACCCAAGAGACAGCCATCTTCGAGGAGGTGGCGGAAGAAGCAGGGCGAACCGAGCCGATCAGCTACGCCAACATCCGGGAGACTGCCGGCTGGTCCAATGAGGGTCGGGCCGCAGGGCCAAAAATGGCCGCCCTGCTTGCTGCAGCCGCCGAAAGCATGCCCGAGGTACGCACGACCACCCTCGAAAGCGAGGGCGTCATTCTCATCTACGGCAAGGACGAGCAGGCGGTCGAAGTGGGCAAGCTGCTCAAGGACCACCTCGACGTCACCGTGCTGCTGCGGGCTTCCGGCGCCATACTGCCGCCTGCAAGCACGGAGTTCCCCGTGGCGAAAGGCACTCTGCGGACAGCCACGGGGTATCTGGGCGCGTTTGAGCTTTCCGTCGATCAGTTTGCCCAACCGAAACCGTCGTCACGCGGCGAGCTGGTGTTCGGGCCCTCCCGCAACGGTGCTCAATCACGCTGCGATATCCTTCTCGATCTGTCAGGCGGGCCACCCCTCTTCACCGCCTCGGACCTGCGCGAGGGATATCTTCGCGCGGACCCGCAAGATGCCGCCGCGGTGCTGAGGATGGTGCTGAGGGCCCGCGATCTCGTCGGAACCTTCGAGAAGCCCCGCTACATCAATTTCTCAGAGGATCTCTGTGCGCACGCGCGCTCTCGCATCGTCGGGTGCACGCGATGCCTGGAGCTTTGCCCCACCGGCGCAATCACGCCAGCGGGCACGCATGTCGCGATCGACGCAGCGATTTGCGCCGGCTGTGGACAGTGCGCCGCGGTCTGCCCGACCGGCGCCGCATCCTATGCACTGCCACCGGCCGACGCCCTCATGCGCAAGGCGCGCACCCTGCTGTCGACCTACAGGACGGCGGGCGGGGAAAACCCTGTCCTTCTTCTGCATGATACGGCGCACGGCGCGGCTCTGATCAATGCGCTGGCGCGTTTCGGCGAGGGACTGCCTGCCAATGCGCTCCCGCTCGCGGTCAACGAGGTCACGCAGGTGGGCCTTGAGGTGATAGCCGCGGCGTTCGCCTACGGTGCCTCCGGGGTCCGGTTCCTGGTGCGCGCGCGGCCGCCGCATGACATCACCGGCCTGCACGGCACGATCGAGGTGGCTGACCGCATTCTGCAGGGGCTGGGGTTCGGTGCTGGTCGCGTTGCCGCGATCGAAACGGATGATCCGGATGGGCTGCGCTCTGCTCTGACGGCCATGCCAGTCATGCCACCCGCCCCTCGTCCGGCGAGCTTCGTGCCGTCCGGTCCCAAGCGCAGCATTCTCCGATTTGCCCTGCGCGAGCTGCACGATGCGGCGCCCGCTCCAGTCGACGTCGTGCCACTGCCGGAGCGCGCGCCGTTCGGCGCGGTCGAAGTCGATGCGCAGGGTTGTACACTGTGCTTGTCGTGCGTGTCGGCCTGCCCCACCGGGGCCCTGACCGATGATCCCGATCGACCGCTGCTGCGCTTCTCCGAGGACGCGTGCGTGCAGTGCGGCCTGTGCCGGTCCACGTGCCCGGAGAAAGTCATCTCGCTCAAGCCGCAGATCGACTTCCGGGCTGCCACCGCCTCGGCGCGCGTGCTCAAGGAGGAGCAGCCGTTCTGCTGCACCCGGTGCGGAAAACCATTCGGCGTGAGGAGCACGATCGAGCGCGTGGCGGAGAAGCTCGCCGGCAAGCACTGGATGTACAAAGATGCGCCCGGGCGACTCGAGATGATCAAGATGTGCGATGACTGCAGGGTCGCCGTGGTGACCGAACAGGATTTCGATCCGTTCGGATCTCCTCCGCGCAACCCGCCACGGACTACCGAGGATTATCTGCGCGAGCGCGAGGAGGCCGAAAAGGCCAAGGGCGACAGCTGACGCCTCAGGGTTGCGTCGCCTTTTGCAGAAACTCGACAAGCGCCTTGCGGTCCTGCGTGCCGACGCGCTGCTCGGGCATCTTCGTTCCCGGCGTATAAGCCGCGGGGCCCACTTCGAACAGCTTCGACAGCGTTTCCGGGGTCCAAACGATGTCCAGCTTCCTGAGTGCGGGCGAGAAATCGTAACCTGGCAGGGCCGCGATCCTGCGCCCGAAGATGCCGGCGAGTGTCGGCCCCGCCCGAGGTCCCTCATCCGCCTTCAAGGTGTGGCAAGCCACGCAGGCGCGATAGACTTCCGCCCCCGGATCGCCCCCATAACGTGCAAGAGGATCGGCAGGCCCGCTCATGGCGATTTCGCCCAGGTGCTCGCCGGTTAAAGCGCTCCAGCGGCGAATGAGCCTGTCAGCCCCGCCGGTCAGCACGGTCTTGCCATCCGGAAGGAAAGCGACCGACCAGGCCGGCAGTCCAGGGCCAACCAGGGTGCGCAAAAGCTTTCCGCTTGGCCGATCGATGATTGCGACGGCGCCGCGCACGCTCGACGCAGCGATCAGCCTGCCGTCACCCGATATTGCCAGTGCAATGATGGGCACCGAGGCTGCCTCTACCTCTGCCACGGGCGCACCAGCGGGGGTCAGAATGTGGACCTTGCCCGACGCGCCAGCAGTGACGATGTCTCCGTTTCCGGCCACGGCGACAGCGTTGAGGGGGCTCGGCAGAGTTACGATCCTGGGTGTGCCGGTGCCCGAGACGGGCCAGATGCGAAGGGTCAGGTCGTAGGCGGCGGTGACGAGGCTCTGGCCATCAGGCGTGAACGCGACGCCGTTGACGTTCTGCTGATGTCCCTCGAGCACGCGCGCTGCGCCTCCGGCCAGCGGCCACAGCCGGACGGTGTTGTCCCAGCTCGCGGATGCGAGCATTTTTCCATCCGGGGAGACGGCAAGAGCGGCCACCGGTGCCGTGTGTCCCTCCAAGACGGCAACGGGTTGATTGGAGTCCAGCTGCCAAATCGCGATGCGCGTATCTTCGCCACTCGTTGCTATGCGGCCGTCCGCCAGGAAGACCGCGGCGTTGACGGCGCCCTGGTGGAATCGAAGCACTTTCTCGGCGGTCCCCGTGGCCAGTGACCAGGCGATGACTGTGGTGTCGAAGCTGGCTGAGACGAGGCGCGCCCCGTCGGGCGACACGGCCAGGGCGCGCACGGGCCCGCCATGGCCGCGCAACTGGCCAAGGGCGGGAGCAGCGAACCAGGTCACAAGGGAAAGAAGAATGCAGATGCGCCAGCGGATCACCCGTCAACCTCGCAACGGTTTGCTCGCAGGCTAGATACGGCCGCCGCAGCTCGCAAGCACCATCAACGGCAACGCTTACGGCGACCAGCGCACGGAGCCTGCTACCGACACATCGAGGCCGCCAAGGTCCGCAGCGCGCTCTGCAAATGCCGGCGAGGCGAGCGTCCTGAGAAGCGCCTGCAGCGGGGGACGGAAATAGTCGCGCTGCCGCATCAGGAGATCGAAGCGCTCCAGGCACACCGGGACAAAGCCGACACCGGCGGACGTGGCGACAGCGCGGGTGGCCATGCCGACATCGGCGCGGCCTGCCCGTACGGCTTGGGCGACGTCCGGACCGGTCTGCGCCAGATGAGCGGGGCCGAAATCCTCGACGGACAGACCGTCACGCCGGAGCATGGCGCATAGAAGTTGCTGGGCACCGGCGCCTTCCGGCCGCACGGCGAGCCGCAATTTGCGCGCACGGGCATCGCCGATGGAGGTCAAGCCGTGCGGGTTGCCCGGCGCCACGATCAGGCCCTGCTCGCGCACGGCAAACGCAACAAGGACGGCGTCATATAGAGAGGACTCACGCCGCAGGACCCTCAGATTGGCGTCCTGCTCGGGATCGTCGGTGTCGTGGAAGTGAACAGCGGCAGCGATGACCTCGCCCTTCAGGAAACGGCGATACCCCGCCTCGCTCCCTTCCGGCATCATTGCCAACCCTGCGCGGCATGCGCTGAGCGCCCATCGCAACAAGGGATCATGGCTTCCGCCGACGATGGAGGGCGGCTCCGCGGGGATGACGCCGTGCGGCCGTGCCATACCGGCCAGCAGCCAGCGGTCGAGATCGCCGCGCGAGAACAGCCACTTGCCCGTGACCTTTGTGCAAGGGATCTGCCGATCCGCCACAAGCTCGTACAGCTTGCGCTCCTTCAGCCTCAGATAGTCAGCGGCTTCCGCGGTGGTCAGCAGCTCTAGGCCTGCGCTGATCTGCATATACTTGCACACATTCTACTGTTTGACTTGTTGGAAAAGAGCACAAGAAATGCCCTAGGGTCAAATCACCGGAGCATCGCCGTTGGACGGCATGAGCGCCTTGGAATTGATCGTGTCGGGGGATGCGAGGCTATTCGCCATCGTCGGCCTTTCGCTGATCGTGACGCTCTCGGCCACGTTTTTCGCCGCTGTGATCGGCATGCCTCTCGGCGCGCTGATCGCCCTTACGCGCTTCCCCGGACGCAACGCACTGATTGTGATCCTCAATGGCTGCATGGGGCTGCCACCCGTGGTCGTCGGCTTGGGGGTGTTCCTGCTGCTGTCGCGGTCGGGGCCCTTGGGAGAGCTCGGCATCCTGTTCACCCCGCAGGCGATGATCATCGCCCAGGCGGTCCTGATCGGCCCGATCATTGCGGCGCTCACCCGCCAGGTGATCGAGGACCTGTGGGCCGAGTACCGGGATGAGCTGGTTGCGATGGACCTCAGCCGCACGTCCCGCGTTGCCACGCTGCTTTGGGATGCGCGTTTCTCGTTGATGACGATCCTGCTTGCAGGCTTCGGCCGCGCGGCTGCGGAAGTCGGCGCCGTCATGATCGTCGGCGGCAACATCGACGGCTTCACGCGGGTGATGACCACCACCATCGCGCTCGAGACTTCTAAGGGGAATCTTGCCCTCGCCATCGGACTGGGGCTCGTTCTGATCAGCATCATTCTGCTGATCAACGCAATGGCCTGGGCCGTTCGCGGCTGGGCCGAACGCCATGCGGGCTAGCCTCATGCGCGATCGGCCCACCTCCCTCCCCATCCGCTTCGACGCCGTTACGTACAGCGCCGGCACGACCGCGATACTGCGCGAGGTGAGCCTATCGATCGGCGCCGGTCCGCCGACGGTCCTGATGGGTCCCAACGGATCGGGCAAGACCACGCTTCTCAAGATGGCGATGGGACTGCTGACGCCCGTGTCCGGCCGTGTCGACTATGCAGACCAGAAAGACCAGGCGCGCCGCCACGCCTTCGTCTTTCAGAAACCGGTCATGCTGCGCCGGACGGCAGCCCGCAACATCGCGTTCGCTCTCAAAGCGGCAGGACGTGCCAACGATCCTGCGGTCATTGCGCGCCTGCTGGAGTCCGTTGGATTGGGGGCGCTCGCGGATCGGCCGGCGCGCCGCCTCTCAGGAGGCGAGCAGCAGCGCCTGGCGCTGGCGCGTGCCCTGGCGCGCGATCCGGAAGTGCTGTTCCTCGACGAGCCGACAGCGAGCCTGGATCCGGCCGCCACGAAGGGCGTGGAGGACATTATCGCGCGCACGGCCCAGGCAGGCGTCAAGATCGTGATGGCCACGCACGATCTTGGACAGGCCCGCCGCCTGGCCGGGGAGATCGTCTTTCTGGCAAACGGCCGGCTTCTCGAGCAGATGCCGGCTTCCACCTTTTTCACCAATCCAGCCACCACGGAGGCAAGACGCTTCCTGGCCGGTGAGCTTGTGATCTGACCTGCAACACTAGTCACCAGGAGGACTTCCAGCCCATGCGTCTTCGCCCCATTCTCATTGCCGCTTTTCTTGCCATCGGCACCGCGACTCTACCGGCAAGCGCCCAAGACAAGTCGATCGTCGTCGCCTCCACTACCTCGACCCAGGATTCCGGATTGTTCGGCTTCATCCTGCCGAAGTTCAAAGCCAAGACCGGGATCGACGTGAAGGTGATCGCGCAGGGAACCGGGCAGGCGCTCGATACCGGCCGGCGCGGCGATGCCGATGTGGTGTTCGTGCACGCGAAGGCCCAAGAGGAGAAGTTCGTTGCCGACGGCTTTGGCGTGAAGCGTTATCCGGTCATGTACAACGACTTCGTGCTGATCGGGCCCAAGGCCGACCCAGCCGGTATCAAAGGAGGCAAGGACATTGTCGTTGGCCTGAAGGCCATCAACGACAAGGCGAGCCCGTTCGTGTCGCGCGGCGACAAGTCCGGTACGCACTCTGCAGAGCTCAACCTGTGGAAGGCAGCGAGCCTCGATCCGGCCGGCACCAAGCCGGGCTGGTATCGCGAGATCGGTCAAGGGATGGGCGCCGCGCTCAACACGGCCGGCGCCATGCTCGGCTATGTTCTCTCCGATCGCGGGACCTGGATCTCGTTCAAGAACAAGGGCGACCTGCAGATCGCGGTGGAGGGCGACAAGCGCCTCTTCAACCAGTACGGGATCATCCTGGTGAATCCCACAAAGCACGCACACGTCAAGAAGGAGCTGGGGCAGGCCTTCATCGATTGGGTCGTGTCTGGCGAAGGGCAACAGGCCATCCGAGACTACAAGATAGATGGCCAGCAGCTGTTCTTTCCCAACGCCGGGACAGGTTCTTGAACGCGGCAATTCTCGGCCCGAGCCCCGGTCCGTGATCAGCGCTCGGGCCGATCGGTTGGTAGTGACTGTTGCGCGGTGATCAATGCGGACCCTGCTGTTTGTCGGAGCGCTCTTGCTGATGTCTGTGGCTGCCCGAGCCGAAAGCGTGACGCTATACGCAGCGGGCAGCCTCAAAGCCGCGTTGAGCGATGTCGTCGGCGCCTTCGAGCGCAGAAACGGCAAGGTTCGCGTTGACGCCACATTCGCGGCGTCGGGCCTGTTGGGCGAGCGCATCGAGAAAGAGCAGGCCGCGCACGTGTTCGCGTCTGCCGACCTCGGACATCCTCGAAGGCTCATCGACAAGGGGCTCGCCGCCGCGGCGCTACACGTGTTTGCGCGCAACCAGCTCTGTGCGCTGGCGAAGCCAGGCCTGTCTGTGACGACCGCAACGCTTCTGGACACCCTGCTCGATCCCACGGTGCGTGTCGGCATTTCCACACCGAAGGCCGATCCTTCCGGTGACTATGCGTGGGCGCTGTTCGCCAAGGCCGAAGCCGTGCGGCCGGGTTCGCAGCGCACTCTGGAGGGCAAGGCTCTGCAGCTCACTGGAGGTCGCGATTCAAAGAAGGCGCCGGCGGGAAGGAACCAGTACGCGTGGGTGATGGACAACGGCGAGGCGGATATCTTCCTCACCTACTGCACGAACGCAGTTCTTGCCCGCAGAGAAACCCAGACGCTGCAGATCATTCAAATAGGACCAGAGCTGAGCATCGGCGCCGAGTATGGGATGGTCGTGCTCAAGAACGCGCCGCAATCCGCTGACGAGCTGGCCCGCTTCATCATGGGCGAGGATGCGCAGAAAATTCTGGCCGAGTACGGTTTCGGCCGCGGCGATTCCAGCAAGTAGGCGGCCATACTGATGCTTTTCTTTCCGATGGCGCCGGTCACACTGCCGGCGGCCGAATAGGCGGGCATGGCACTCAAGCGGTGCCGTAAAGATGGCATTCAACCATGGCGGTGCCGTTCGAAACGGCTTTCGGAGCAGTTCTGCGACACACATCCATCACACGGGGGCAGCGGGGATGGAAGCGGCATCCGGGCGGCACGTCGAGCGGATTAGGGTAGGCGGCACCCAGATGGGTATCGGGCACGCCGAGCCCCGGCTCCGGTGTAAGGACCGAAGCGAGCAGGGCCTGGGTATAGGGATGCTTCGGGGCCTGGAAGAGCGTATCGGTGTCAGCCTCCTCCACGATCCGCCCCAGGTACATGACGCACACGCGTGTTGCCATGTGCTCCACGACCGCGAGATTGTGGCTGATAAGGAGGTAGGTGAGGCCCAGATCGCGGCGCAGCTCCTGCAGCAGATTTAGGATCTGCGACTGAACCGAGACATCCAGTGCCGACGTCGGCTCGTCGCAAATGACCAGGCGGGGCCGGTTGATGAGCGCCCGCGCGATGGCGACGCGCTGTCGCTGGCCGCCGGAGAGCTGGCTTGGATAGTTGTCATAGAGTGCACGCGACAGGCCCACGCGCTCCATCATCTCTTCCACGCGGCGGCCTTCCCCGCCGCTGCCGCCTTTCACACGAACCGGGAA
>CADEEC010000100.1:11946-14081 GCA_902826255.1 uncultured Hyphomicrobiales bacterium
GGGTCCTGAAACACGGGCTGGACGAGCCTTGCAACCTCGCGGCGCGAGAGGGCGGCCGCCGGTTGTCCCGCAATACGGATTTCGCCGCGCGAGGGCGGTAGCAGGCCGAGCAGCATGCGTGCCAGCGTGGTTTTCCCACAACCCGACTCACCGACGAGGCCGACCACCTCGCCCGCGCGCACCATCAAGCTGACGCCTTCCACCGCCGACAGGCGCCGCCTGGCCTTGAACACACCGGCTGACACCTGGAACACGCGCCCAACGTCGCGCGCCTCCAGCATCGGCGCACTGACGTCGGATGTCGCGGCCACGCTCATGATGTCGCGACTTCGTGCTGCCGCGCCGGCATCCAGGCTGGAAGCTCGCGATGGCGGATACAACGCACGTCATGACCCTGCGTTTCCGAACTTTCGAGCGGAACGTCCGCTTGCGTGCAGGCATCGCTGGCAAAGTCGCAGCGCCCTGCAAAACGGCATCCCACGCGCTTCCCCACCAGCGAAGGCACCATGCCGCGGATGGTGCCGAGCGGATCGCCCCGTTTGGTGCGACCGGGTACGGGAATGCACGCCAGCAGCCCGCGCGTATAGGGGTGTGCAGGCGCGGAGAAAATGGCGTTCGCGGTGCCGGCCTCCACCACCTGGCCGGCGTACATGACGATCACGCGGGTTGCGATCCGCGCCACCACGCCCAGGTCATGCGTGATGAGCACAAGCCCCATGGCGAACTCGCGTTGCAGCTCAGCGAGAAGATGGAGGATCTGCGCCTGGATGGTGACGTCCAACGCCGTCGTCGGCTCATCCGCGAGAATCAGCGACGGCGCACACATCAAGGCCATAGCGATCATGACGCGTTGGCGAAGGCCGCCGGAGAGCTGGTGCGGATACTGCTTCAATCTGCTGGCCGCCGCGGTGATGCCGACGCGCTCGAGCAGATAGACTGCGCGCTCGCGCGCCTGCCTGCGCGACCCGGGCTTGTGTCGCAGCATGGCTTCTTCGAGCTGGTTGCCGATCGTGTAGGCCGGATTGAGCGACGTCATCGGCTCCTGGAAGATCATCGCTGCCGCGGCACCCCGGATATCGGCCATCTGCCGCTCGCTTATGCCAACCAGGCTGCGCCCGGCGAGATCCAGTCGCGCCGCCTGGCGTATGGCTTTGGACGGCAGGAGATCCATGATTGCCAGCGCGGTCAGCGTCTTCCCGCAGCCGGACTCGCCGACAATGCAGACCGTTTCGCCGCGGTCGACGTGGAACGAAACACCCTGCACGGCATGCAGTGTCCCGGCAGGCACGGGCAGATCGACACGCAAATTGTCGACCGTGAGGATGCGCTCGCTCATGCGCGGTTCTCGGGCGCGGTCACGTCGCGCAGTCCGTCGCCCAGCATGTTGATGGCGAGCACCAGCATGAACAGGGCGACGCCGGGAATGGTGATGAGCCAGGGATCGAAGAACATGAGGCCCTTCGCCTCCGACACCATCAGGCCCCACGAAGGGGTGGGCGGCTGCACGCCGAGCCCGAGGAAGGACAGGGCCGCCTCCAGCAGGATTGCGTGCGCCATCTCCAGCGTCGCAACCACGATCAGGTGGTTGAGAACGTTGGGCGCCACCTCGGTGAGCAGAATGCGCGGTGTCGAGCACCCGAGCGCCTGAGCCGCGGTGATGAACTCGCGCGCGCGGATCTGCTGGGTTGCACTGCGCATCACCACGGCGAAGCGATCCCAGATCAGCAGTCCCAGCACCCAGATGACGACGGTGAGCGACGAACCGACGATCGAAACCACCGCCAGCGCAACGAGTACCACCGGCATGGAGAGGCGTGTTGTAACGATGAAGTTCACAACCATATCGACGCGCCCGCCGAAATAGCCTGCGAGGACGCCGAGCACCGTCCCGATCACGCCCGAGATCAGCATGGCAGAGAAGCCGATCAACAGGGAGATTTGCGCCCCGTAAAGCAGGCGCGAGAGGTAGTCCCGGCCGAGATGGTCCGTTCCGAGCGGGTGCACCCACGTTGCCTTGGCCGACGCATGCCAGATGGGCGGAATGAGCTTGCGGGCGAGTTGCTGATCATACGGATCATGCGGCGCAATCAGCGGCGCGGTAAGCGCCATCAGCACGATCACCCCGAGGATGATGC
>CADEEC010000101.1:0-8819 GCA_902826255.1 uncultured Hyphomicrobiales bacterium
TGCGGGTTATCCGAATGCTGTGCGCCTGACGAATGCCCGCCGACGGCGAACGCGATGTAAACGATTGGCAGATGCATCCTACCCGCCGTCATCACCTTCAGCTTCGCGGCCTGATTGGCGATGGCATCGAAGCCGGTGTAGAGGAAATTTGCGTACATCATGTGGCATATGACGCGATATCCGCAGGCTGCTGCGCCGACCGCCATGCCGGCGATGGCTGCTTCGGATATCGGCGTGTCGCGGACGCGCTCACGCCCGAAACGCTTCCGCAATCCCCTGGTATCGCCGAAGATGCTCAGGCTGACATCCTCACCGAACAGGATGACGCGCTCGTCCCGCTCCATCTCCTCGACGATAGCGTCGTTGATGGCGTGGATGGTGCGCTTACGCGGCATGCGTTGCTTTCAGCATCAGGCTGTCCAGAACTGACGGCTCCGGCCATGGCTGGTCGGCGGCGACGTCAGCTGCGCGCGCCACCTGCTGTGAGATCTCGCTCTCCAGAGCCTGCAGCGTTGTTTCGTCCGCCAGGCGCGCTTTGAGGAGGTAGCCGCGAAAACTGAGAAGCGGGTCCGAGCGCCGTCGCTCTGCGATCTCCTCCTCGGATCGATACAGCTCCTTTAGGAAGTTTCCTTCGCCCTCGACATGCCCATGAAAGCGATAAGTTTTGGCCTCGATCAGCGTCGGGCCGTGACCGGAGCGGGCGCGAGCGACTGCTTCCTCTGCCGCTTGCCAAACGGCGATCACGTCATTGCCGGCGACTGTTTTCGCTGGCACGCCGAACGGCTTCGCCCGATCGGCGATTGCACCCGCGTTCACTACCTCCGATGGTGAGAACTCGGAGAAGCCATTGTTCTCACAACACAGGATGAGCGGAAGCTTCCACAGAGCTGAGATGTTCAGTGTCTCCGAGAGAACGCCCTGCGCTGACGCCCCGTCACCGAAAAAGGCAACGGCAACGCCACCCTTGCCGTCCATCTGTGCGGCGAGGGCTGCGCCAGCGGCGATGGCAATCCCGCCACCGACGATGCCGTTTGCACCTAATATTCCCCGCTCGACATCCGCGACGTGCATGGAGCCACCAAAGCCGCGGCAAATGCCCGTGGCACGGCCGTAGACCTCCGCAAAAAGCGGTTCAAGCTCGCCGCCCTTGGCTACATAGTGTCCGTGTCCCCGGTGCGTGCTCGTCAGCTGGTCATTGGGCCGTAGATGTGCACAAACACCCGCAGCAACGGCCTCTTGACCGATATAGAGATGTACCGGGCCTGGAAGATTGCCGGCTTTGAAATCGGCCGCCAGTCGCTCCTCAACCTGACGGATGAGGAGCATCGACCGGAAGAGCGCAAGCTGTTCCGATGCGGGCAGATTGATGGATGTCATTCTGTTACCGCGTCGGAACTGAGCCGCTTGCTGCGTACCTGCCAGAGCAGTGACTACGCTTTGCCCAGCATCGCCAACTGATCCTTAAGCCACGCCTGCTGCACGACGCCGACCTTCGCGAGATGGTCGCGGTTGGTGTAGAGGCTCATGTGATCCACGCCCCGCACGGCCGTGTAGGTCTTGTTCGGGTTTGTGATTGCGTTGAACGCTTCGGCTTCAAGGTCCATCGAAGTGATGTTGTCGCCTGCAGCCAGCGTCATCATGACTGGCGTCTCGACGATGCGTTCGCAGAAGGGCGCGACCTTGTAGTTCATCAGGAGCTCGACAGACTCGATCGTGTTGCGATGCTCGTGACGCGGCGCTTCCTTCTCCTTAATCGCCTGGAACCCCGTGAAAACATGGGGGAAGGGCCAAGCACTCAACTCTTCGAAGGGTTTCGTTGAGGACATCGGCATCATGCCGGGCTTCTCGCCCTTCTGCCGTTTGCGCCGGTCTTCCAAGATCATCTTGTTAAGCAGCGCGAACCGGGATTCGCCGTGGCAGCGGCGCATGGTCTGGAAACCATCGACGACCGGAATGGTCGAGATGGCAAAGGCGGGCCTGGGATCGATTGCAGCCACCACGAGCACGTGGCCTCCACTGTAGGAGATGCCCCAAATGCCGGTCCGCTTGTGGTCGATGCCCGACAGCGACTCCGCGTAGCTCAGCGCGTTGCGGTAATCTTCGATCTGGCCCCAAGGATCTATGTGCTGACGGGGCTCGCCCGTGCTTTCGCCGAAATTGCGATAGTCAAAGCGCAGCGTCGCGCAGCCGATGTCGTGGAATGACTCCGCGTAGTACGGCATCACGATTTCTTTCGTGTAGCACCAGCCGCCCGCCATGATGACGAGGGGCACGTTGCCCTTTGCCGACTTTGGACGCGTGAGGATACCAACAACGGTATCACCGCAGCTGTTGAACTTTACGGTTTCCTGGGACGTTTCCGACATTCCTGCCTCCACCACTTATGAGCGTTTGTTGCCCACAAGGGTAGCTGATGGGTCAGGCGCGTCAATAGAATAATGAACCAATATTCTATTTGAATGAAGCGCCGGCACCGTGCGGCGAATGCGCGATTTCAACGGATGGAAAGTCCGCGCTGAACGAGGTCGATATAAGCCGTCTGAGCAAATGGCGGCATTCGCCGCACCGTGCCCTTCGCCAGCGCGTACCGCGTGGAGAGGTAGTGCCGCGCAGCCATCAAAATATACGACAGGGTAGGAAATTCGCTCTCGCCATAGAGTGTAAGTTCGCCGGATGCCCGACTTCGCCGCATGGCCGACGTGTAGCGAGTTTCCAGGTCAATGAAGTGTCGGGTGTAGCTTTCCTTGGCCCAAACAGCGGCTTCGCTCTCGATTCTGATATACTCGGGATGAAGGGTCAGAAACTCAAAAAAGCCCTGGAAGCCTCGCGCCTCCATCTCAATGAAGGTGCGGCTGCCGCGCGTATGCTCGCGAACATAAGCGAGTAGGGACTGCCGCATGTGATCAAGGATCTCGTCTAGCAGGTGCTGTCGTGATGGAAAGTGCGCGTAGAAGGTTCCTACGGCGACCTTCGCGGCATCGGTAATGCGCGCGATGGTCGTCGCCTGGTAGCCGTGCTTATGGACCAGAAGGCTCGCAGTTCGCAGCAGCAGCGCGCGCGTATCGTGTGGCGCAGGTTCCGACCTGCGCGCCTTGATTGCTTTGGACGCAGCAGCAACCTTAACCCCGGACGGCAACTGAACGCCGAGACCGTGACGCAGAAACTTGACGAACGTTTCAACGACGGCATCGGGCGAGATTGGTTGCCCAGACCGGCGCCCCTGCTCGCTTAAGCCAAAGGCTATATGGCCACGCGCGCCAGCGAGAACCTCGGCGATCACGCGAAACGTCGCGTCATCCCGGCGCTCAATTTGCCCCCGCTCGGCCGCACGGCGGAGCGCACCGACATATCGGTCCTCGATATTGCTCATGTGCTGCGCGTAGCTTTCCGGAGCGGCGATCTCGGCCTCCGTAAGCACGCGCAGAAAGTAAGGGTGCTTCTTGATGTACTCGAAAAAGGCCGAGAAAGCCCTGCGTTCGTGCATAAAGTAGTCCTCGGTGCCGTGTGCTGCGCGACCGAGCCAATCCAGCAATTGGATGCCCTCTGAGGGCAATAGCTCCGACAGGAGCTGTTGATGGGTATCGAAATACGAGTAGAACGTGCCCTGCGCTACGCCGGCGGCTTCGGTAATGCGTGCGACCGAAGCCTTGGCGTAACCGTGCCGTGCGACCACGCGCAACGCGCCCTTCATCAGGGCTTCGCGGGTCCCGCGGGTCTGCTGCTCGCGGGTGCGCTTGCGCGGCCGCCCCGGTGACCTAGAGCCGTTCTTGCTTGATCTTTCTAGCAATTTCTTCCCTGAGCACGTTCTTGCGAATTTTGCCCGCGGCCGTGTACGGCAGGTTCTCCACAATTTCAAGCCGCTCGGGAAACTTCTGCTTCGCGAGGCCGCTATCATTCAGAATACCAAGCATTGCCTCGAAGTCGAACTGCGCGCTTGGCCTTAGCGTGACAAATGCACAACAAGTCTCGCCGAGGCGCGTGTGTGGCATCGCAACCACCGCCGCTTCTTTGACGGCGGGATGGGTATAGAGAACGTCTTCGATTTCCTTTGGGCTCAGGTTCTCGCCGCCTCGAATGATGATGTCCTTTTTTCGACCCGTGATCGTCAGGCAGTGCGCGGGAGACTCGACTGCGAGGTCTCCCGTTCTGAAGTATCCCTCACCGTCGAACGCACCATCGTTCTGATCTGCCAGCGCGTAACCCACGAACATCTCCGGACCGCGGGTCAATATCTCTCCTTCCTCGCCAAACTCAACCGCGTTGTCGTTGGCGTCGACGAGCTTGATCTCGTGGCCGACGACGTAGCCCTCCGTATTGGCGCGCAGGTTCTGCAACTGCGGGTCGGTGACGCCGAGTGTGACTGTGGGGGCTTCCGTGCTGCCGTAAAGGCGGAAGGTAATGCAGCGCTCGAATGCACGGTCGGCACCCAGCACGACTTCCGGCGGGACCGGCGCGCCGCCTGTGGGGAAGTAGCGAAGCGATGGAAGGCGCCTTCCACTCTTCAGGCAGAAATTGCTCAACTCCTGCAGGAAGGGCGTAGCGCCAATCGTAAAGGTCACCCCGTGCTTCTCTATGAGGTCGACTGCTGCAGCCACATCCCATCCCTCCATGAGCACGACCGGGACGCCGAGCGTCACCGGCAGCTGAATCCCGTAGAGATAGCCGGTGATATGGCCGAGCGGCGACGGCATGAGAACGACATCGCGGTTGTCGAGCCCGAGCCAGCGCGAGAAGTTCGCGATCTCCATCGCAATCGTGTTGTGTGTATGGAGGACGCCCTTGGCCCGGCTTGTCGTACCCGACGTGTACATGAGCAGCTTGACGTGGTTCGGATCGGGCAACGGCCCAAGCATCGCCGGTTGAGGGCGCATAAGCTGCTCGAACGAGCCGGCGTCCGATGGATTGCCCCTTACGGTAACGACCTTTGTATGCCCCCAGCCCGGTCGCAACCTTTGAACCATATCCGTGTAGCTGAAGCTGCGAAACTGGTCGGGAGCGAAGAAGAAGGCGCTTCCAGAATCCTTGATGATGAAATCGACCTCCGCGTCGCGGTAGATCGTGACGATGGGATTGCAGACAAAGCCCCCGTAAGCACAGGCGAGCTCGATGAGAACGGCCTCGTACCAATTCGGAAGCTGGAAGCTGACCACTTGGCCCTGCTTCAGGCCGCAGCGAATCAAGATGCCTGCAAGCTTGCGCGCGTCGGCATGAACCCTTGTGACATTGTAGGCGCCGCCGGCCTCAACGACCAAGGCTTGGTCAGGTCGACTCGCGGCCAATGCGTCGAGGCGATGCGCTATGGTTAGGTTTTCCCAAGCATCCCCCTTGCCGAAGCGATCTATCAGTTCCGGGGTAAGCCTCGTTTTCCAGCCACTCGGATCGGCCTCGAGATGCATTTCTTCCCTCTGCTGTTCTCACTGCCACCCCCAATTGAGGGCACGACAGAGTGAATGAATATTGAACCATAATTCGTAGCGCCTCCATACAAAAATATCCCCGCGCGCACTGATTTGCCGTTCCAAGTCGCCTGTATGACCGGCCTTGATACGTAGTTGATGAAGGCTAAGCGGCAACGGCCATGACAACCTCGGACAACTCGTCCGCTGAGCCGAATATTGGTTCATTATTCACTTGCCGCGAGCATCCGAAGTGGAAATACTGCGCCTCCACAAACCAAGTGGCCAGCTTGCCCGAAAAGAAGGGAACACCATGGAATATAACCGCTATTCCCATCTCGTCGTCGAGGTCCAGGGCAGGATTGCCACCGTCACGATGAACCGGCCCGAGAAGCTCAATGCCGTCGACGCAGCGATGCACCATGAGCTCGCTCGCATTTTCATCGATCTCAATGAGGATCAAGACGTCGATGTGGTGGTCCTGACAGGAGCCGGGCGTGCGTTCTCGTCGGGCGGCGACATCGACTGGATGCAGACCATGATCGACGACCCCGCGCAGTTCGAAAAGACGGCGCGCGAGGGCAAGCAAATCATCTTCTCGATTCTTGATTGCGAGAAGCCCATTGTTGCAAAGCTCAACGGTCATGCAACGGGTCTCGGTGCGACCATTGCCTTGTTCTGCGACGTCATCTTTGCGTCGGAGAAGGCCAGGATCGGCGATCCACATGTGAGCGTCGGATTTGTCGCAGGGGACGGCGGCGCGGTGATCTGGCCGCAACTGATCGGATACGCTCGCGCAAAAGAGTACCTCATGACCGGAGACCTCATGACCGCCGCCGAGGCAGCCAAGATGGGTTTGATCAACCACGCGGTACCACAAGAGGAACTTGACGCCCGGGTCGCCGAGTTTGCCAAGCGCCTGGCGCACGGGGCTATGAAATCGATCAAGTGGACGAAGCTCTCGGTGAACATCGGCCTCAAGCAGCTTGCCCATTCCATAATGGACGCGTCGATTGCCTACGAGGCGATGTCCAATCGAACTGCGGATCACCAGGAGGCCGTTAGCGCCTTCCGGGAGGGCAGGAAACCGAAGTTCACGGGGCGCTGAGCGCCACGGTCATGAATTTCGACATACCCGAACACATCGTCCTGCTGCAGGACACGCTGCGCCGCTTCGTGGCGCGACACATGCCGCGCGAGTCGGCCGCGCGCTGGGACAAAGAGAACCACTTCCCGCGAGAGGTGTTCAAGCAGCTTGCGGATCTTGGCTTGCTGGGCCTCACCTTCCCGGAGAAGTACGGCGGCACTGGACGCGATATCCTCGCAACGCTGGTCGTCATCGAAGAACTGTCGCGCAGAAGCCTCGCTGTATCCGTGCCCTACATCATGGGTTCCTGCTATGCCGGCATGAACCTTCTCGAGTGCGGCTCGGAGCGCCAGAAGCGCGAGCTGCTGCCAAAGGTGGCCTCGGGTGATTTAATCTTCGCATATGGCTGGAGTGAGCCTGACGTCGGTGCGGACGTGGCAAGCGTCAAGACCCGCGCGACGCGAGTCGGCAACCACGTAGTTATCAACGGCAGCAAGCGCTTCTGCTCCGGCGCCGATATTTGCGACTACATCTATACGCTCGTCCGCTCGTCGGACTCGGAGGCAAAGTCGGGCGCGCTCTCTTTCGTTCTCGTTCCGCCGCACACGCCTGGCGTGACCATCACACGCATAGAGTCGCTGGGTATGAAGGGCGCGGCGACGACGGATGTAACGTTTACCGACGTCCGCGTCCCGATCGAGAACGTCATGAACGAGGAGGCGGGCTGGAACCGCGGCTGGTCCATGATCAGCGGGGCCGGGCTGGATGTTGAGAAGCTCGAAGTGGCGGCCATCTCTCTAGGGCTTGCCGCGGCAGCGCTGGACGACGCCTGGGATTACGCCCAGCAACGTACGCAGTTTGGCCGCCCGATTTCCGAGTACCAGTCCATCCGGCACAAGTTGGCGGATATGAAGACGCAAGTGCATGCCGCCAGGCTGGTCACGCATCACGCGGCGTGGCTGGCCAACGAAGGGAGGCGCTGCGGCGTGGAAACATCCATGGCCAAGCTGTTCGCCGCCGAAACGGCGAAATCAGTGGCGCTCGATGCACAAACTATTTTCGGAGCCTACGGCTACGTCAAGGATTTTGACATCGAGCGCAATGTCCGTGACGCCTTGTTGATGCCAATCATCGGAGGCTCGTCAGCGATTCAGCGCAACAACATCGCGAATTGGCTTGGCCTCGGCCGCAGCAAATAAACTCGCGCCCTCGATGGTGTTGGATGAAACAGATCCTCGTCTACGGCGATAGCCTGAGCTGGGGCATCATCCCAGACACCAGAAACAGGCTGGCCTTCGAGCACAGGTGGCCGGGTTCGCTGGAGATTGCGCTCAATCAAAAGGGTTGCGCGTGCCGCATTGTCGAGAATTGTCTGAATGGCCGCAGGACGGTTTGGGGTGATCCGCTCAAAGCGGGCCGCAACGGCTCTGAAACTTTGTCGCAAGCGGTGGAGTCCGGCTCGCCGCTCGCTCTTGTCATCATTGCACTTGGAACCAACGATTTCCAATCGACACACCAGAATGGAGCTGACGCATCAGCGCTCGGCATTGCCGCGCTCATAGACACAATCCGGGCCTCGCCCATTGAGCCAGGGATGCCGACACCGGCTATTCTTATCCTGGCACCTCCTACCATCGTCGAACCTCGAGGAGCCATCGCGAGCAAGTTTAACGCAGCGCATGAACGGTGCCGCGGACATGTGGAGGCTTATCGTAACGTCAGTCGATCGAAAGCGGTGCATTTCTTCGACATTAATTCAGTGACCGGCCCAAGCGTTGTGGACGGTGTTCATCTCGATCAGAACCAACATGCCGCCGTATCGCAAGCGTTGTTGCCAGTTGTGCGAACGATTGTGAGCTTTTAGCGCGTTCGGTCGATAAAGATGGTTTTTGAGCCCGATTTGAGCGTGCGCACCTTGGTCTTTCTAGGCGTCCGGCCACCACAGAACAATTTCAATGACGTAAGTGTTCGCAGTTTCATCCTGTCTGGCGCACCACCCTAGCTGTCGCTCTCTCCCCGCCGTCGCACAACCTTCATATCAATTTCATAGGCCTGCGCTAGCGAACGCCTGCTGAGGGTTCAGCGAGGCGGGAGCGATCGTATGAGCAGGAGGGGCTTCGACACCGCACGCTCTTCGCGCCGGTGCCGGCACGATTGGGTGATCAGCGAGCGCGAGGGACCAAGGACCGAAGTTGTCCGCAAATGCCGCAAGTGTGCCAGGCATGAGCGCCTGGAGGAGGACTGCAGCGGCCGGAGCACCGGATTCTGGGTCCCGGCTGCCGGGAGCAACATCACAGGCAAACAGGTTCTGCTGCTGCAAGATTCCCGGCGCCTCG
>CADEEC010000101.1:8829-14031 GCA_902826255.1 uncultured Hyphomicrobiales bacterium
TCCGCGAACTCAGCGAACGTGGTTGCTCTGTCCGCAGTCATCACGAGCAGCCGGTCGGTCTCCAGCAGCTTTCATCCAAGTACAGCGCTGTCGTCGTCAACGGTGAAGGTTCCCTGCACAGCGGGCAGCCCGCGGCCCGCGCCATCGCAGAGGCCGCGCGCGCATGTCAGGCGCAAGGTGTGCCCGGGTACTTGATCAATACGGTGTTCGATGAAACCGATCGCGACATCGTCGAAGCCTTGCACGGGTTCACGCGCATCTACGCCCGCGAGACCGTGAGCCGGGAGCGCATGGCGGCGTTCGGCCTTCAGGCGGAGGTCTGCCCGGATCTCTCGCTTTGCACGCCCATCACCCCTGCTTGGGCGCCTGGCGGACGCGTGATTGTCACCGATTCGACGATGAGCCGGACCAGTGCCGCGCTGCATGCGTTCGCGCGTGAGAATGACCTCGAATTCCTCACGTTGCGCACGATGCCCGAGTTTGCGCCGGGCCGCCGCTATCTGTTCAGCGCCCGCAGGCGCATAGGGCGGTGGTTCCCGAACAGCTATCGCCTGAGCAAGTATGCAAGCTCCATTGCCGACTCGAGCGCGTTCTTCAGGCGTATGGCACTGGGCACGCGCCTCGTCGTCGCGGCGCGATTTCACGCGGTCTGCTTCTGTCTCAAGATGGGCATACCGTTTCTGGCGCTTCCCTCGCGCACTCACAAAGTCGAGGCGATGCTGAAAGATGCTGGTCTCGAGCACCGGTTGTTGCATCGGCTCGACGCCCATGTGCTCGCTTCCAAGGCTGTATGGAGCGATGACGACGAGGACAAGCGCCTCGCCTACTTGCGCTCGGCACAAAGCCGTATCACAGCCATGTTCGACGCGATCGCATCGGAGGTCCGTGAGCCGCTGCTCACCGATCGCTATCCGGTTTATGCCGGATATCGCTATATTGCCGACGGCAAGGCAATCGTCAGTCCCGCAACGGGTACCGTTGCCGACCTGAAGGCGGCACTCGGACTGCGTCGCGTGAAGCGATTTGAGATACTGCCTGGAGAGGCGAAAGGTCTGCGCTGATAGCGGCAGCAGCTTCCGCCAGTCGGCCGAGATGGATTTCGGCGAAACGGGCCGGCGTCATGTAACCCTTGGGCCAGAGCAGGGCCAGTGCGCCGACGGCAATGTCTCCGCGGAAGACCGGACGGGCGATCGCATTGAGCGTATGCGCCAAGGGTGTCCAGCCGCTGAAGCGGTGCGCACGCACGGCATACCCCGCACTCCGCGTGCGCCTGAGCAATGTCAACACCTCGCGCCTCGCTATGCCGAGCCGTGCAAGGCTCCACGCTAGCTGATTGTCCGTTTCGTCGACCAGGGCGAGCACGTCTCCTTCGCTCCACGTCGAAAGCACGGCCCGCCCAGCGGCCGAGGCAAAGGCGGAAACCTGCAAATCAATGTGCCGCCGATGCTGGAAGAATGGGCTGAGAGGCCGCGTGGACTCGATGATTCGGCTCCAAGGCCGCTCGAAGATGTGCAGGTCGCACGACCAGCCGACATCACGGGTGAGATCGATCATGTGCGGCACGGCGCGGTCCACCAGCCATCCCTCGCCCTGGCTCGGTCCCGCGAGTGACGAGGGCATCACGACGTTTGTTCGGTACAGTTGGTCGCCGAGGCTGCGGCGCACGATCCGGCGCCGGATGAGCGTGCCAAGTGTCCGGCGAATGGTCGATTTGGGCAGCCTCGTTCTCGCGTGCAGGTCGGCGAGGCTGCTGGCGCCATGGAGCGACAGGCTCTCCAGGATGGCGAGCCCGCGGTCGAGCGAGCGGTTCTCTGTGACGCGTTGCACGGGGCGTATCGTGCCGCAGAGCGGCACGATACGCAATTCCAGTTGCTGGTTGGCTCGCCGGAGAGAAGCTTTGGCATGGGCACCGTCCGCAACATCCTGTTCATCATGTGCGACCAGCTGCGCTGGGACTATCTGTCCTGCGCCGGGCATCCGCGGCTGCACACGCCCAACATCGATGCGCTGGCGGCGCGCGGTGTCCGCTTCTCCCGCGCCTACGTGCAGTCGCCGGTGTGCGGCGCCTCGCGCATGAGTTTCTACACGGGACGCTACGTGCAGTCGCACGGCTCGACGTGGAACGGCGTGCCGCTGAAGGTCGGCGAGATGACGCTCGGCGATTACCTGCGTCCGCTCGGCGTGCAAGCCGCGCTGGTCGGCAAGACGCACATGCGGGCCGACGTCGAGGGCATGCAGCGCCTGGGCATCGATCCCGAGTCCATCATCGGGGTGCGCGTCGCCGAGTGCGGGTTCGATCCCTACGAGCGCGACGATGGCTTGCACGGGGTTGGCCCGGACGGCCTCTATGAGCCGCAACTGCCGCGCTACAACCAATATCTGAACGACAAAGGCTACGTCGGCAGCAACCCCTGGCATGATTGGGCCAATGCGGCGGCTGGTCACGGCAACGCGCTTGCCTCCGGCTGGGCCATGCGCCACGCCCGCAAGCCCGCCCGCGTGAAGGAGGAGGATTCCGAAACACCCTACATGACCCGGCGCGCTATGGATTTCATGCGCGATGCTGGTGATCGCCCTTGGTGCCTGCATCTTTCCTACATCAAGCCGCACTGGCCCTATATCGCGCCGGCGCCCTACAACACCATGTACGGTCCCGCGGACGTGCAGCCCGCCCTGCGCTCGGAGGAGGAGCGGCGCGATCCTCATCCCGTCTACCGCGCCTTCATGGATCTGCACGTTTCCAGCTCTTTCTCGCGCGAGGAGGTGCGCGATGAGGTGGTGCCCGTGTACATGGGCCTCATCAAGCAGATCGACGATCACCTCGGTGTCCTGTTCCGTTTCATGGACGAGCAGGGGCTGCTGGATAACACCTTGATCGCCTTTACCTCGGATCACGGCGACTATCTCGGCGATCACTGGATGGGCGAGAAGGACCTGTTCCACGAGCCGTCTGCCAAAATTCCGCTCATCCTCGTCGATCCGTCGGAGCGTGCCGACGCGACGCGTGGCACGGTGTGCAACGATCTCGTCGAAGCCATCGACCTCGTGCCGACGTTCCTAGAGGCACTCGGCAGCGATCCTGCCCTGCAGTCGCACCGGCTCGAGGGCCGTTCGCTGATGCCAATCCTGCGTGGAGAGGCGACGGGCGCCCGGCGGGATTTCGTGTTCAGCGAGTACGACTACTCCATGCTGCCGGTCGCGACAGCACTCGGCATCGAGCCGCGCAACGCACGTCTCTTCATGGTCGCCGACAAGCGCTGGAAATACGTCCACGCCGTCGGTTTCCGGCCGATGCTCTATGACCTTGAAAGTGACCCGAGCGAGTTTCGCGACCTTGGCGCTGACCCGGCGTTGAAGGGTGAGCGCGGCCGCATGGCCGCGGCCCTCGGCGAATGGGGCCTGCGCCTGTCGCAGCGTACGACACGCTCCGAGCAGCAGATCACGGCGTCGCACGGCAAGTCGCAGCGCCGTGGGATCCTGATCGGAGTTTGGGACGAAGCTGAGATCGATCCGGAGCTTTGGAGCAGGTATCTGGGCGACGATTAGACGAACAACAAGACACAGGGAGGAAACATGCGCCGACTATCAGCTATCGCTACCGTCGTGGCGGCCGCCTTCTTCAGCACAATGCCGGCACTCGCGCAGAGCAGCGAGCCGATCAAGATCATCTTTCCCTATGGGGCCGGTGGTTCGGGTGACGGGCTGGCCCGCCTGATGGCGGAGCACCTTCGCATCTCCCTCAATCAGCCGGTGATCGTCGAGAACCGGACGGGTGCGCAGGGAAGGATCGGTATACAGGCCGTGAAGTCTGCAGCCCCCGACGGCAACACGATGCTGCTGACCCCGATCGCGCCGGTGTCACTCTATCAGCACGTCTACAAGGCGCTCGGGTACGATCCCGTGAAGGACCTTGCGCCCGTCGCGCAGGTGGCCACGTTCGACTTCTCGCTTGCCGTGGCGCCGCAAGTGCCGGCGAAAACGCTGAAGGACTTGGTCGAGTGGGTGAAGGCAAACCCCACCCAGGGCAGCTACGGTACGCCGGCTGCCGGCACGTTGCCGCATTTCTTCGCGGTGTCGTTTGCGCGGGCCGCCGGCCTCGACCTTCGGCATGTCAGTTATCGCGGCTCTGCTGCAGCCATGACCGATCTCATCGGCGGCCAGATCCCGATTGTCGTCACCACGACCAGCGACGTGCTGGAAAACCACAAGGGTGGCAAGATTCGCGTGCTCGCCACTTCGGATGCGACCCGCTCGCCGTTCCTGCCCGACATTCCGACGTTCAAGGAGGCGGGTTACAACATCCAGGGTTCGGGCTGGTACGGGTTCTTCGCGCCTGCAGGCACGCCGCCAGACGCCATCGCGCGCCTGAACAAGGGGCTTGTTGGTGCCGTTCAGAAGAAAGAGGTGCAGGAGCGCTTGCTGGCATTCGGCCTGCAACCGACGGGGACGACCGCTGCAGAACTCAGGCGCATACAAGTCGAGGATTCCAAGATGTGGGAACCGGCCGTAAAGGCCTCCGGCTTCACACCCGAACAATGAAGCGGTGCGGGGCGTAGATCGCTGCGTCCCGCAACGCCTGCCTGGCTAGGTGTTCGATTTGACCAGAATGTCGGCGTTCACCTTCTTCACGTCGCGCAGGCCGCACAGCGCCATCGTGACGTCGAGTTCCTTGCGGATGCACTCGATGGCCGACGTCACGCCGGCCTGCCCCATGGCGCCAAGGCCGTAGATGTAGGCGCGGCCGATGAAAACACCCTTGGCGCCGAGCGCGAGCGCCTTGATCACGTCCTGGCCGGATCGGATGCCGCCGTCCATCAGCACCTCGATGCGATTGCCCACCGCCTGCGCGATCGGCTGCAGCGCCGAGATCGAAGAGGGCGCGCCGTCGAGCTGACGGCCGCCGTGGTTGGAGACGATCAGCGCATCGGCGCCGCTGCGCACGGCCAGCTCCGCGTCTTCCTCGTCGAGGATACCCTTCAGGATCAGCTTGCCGCCCCACTGGTCCTTGATGCGCTTGATGTCGTCCCAGTTGAGCGTGGGGTCGAACTGCTCGGCGGTCCAAGCGCCGAGCGCGCGCGTATCCTTCACGTCCTTGGCATGTCCGACGATGTTGCGGAACGTGCGCCGCTTGGTGCCGAGCATGCCCATCCACCACCGCGGCTTGCTGGCGATGTCGATCATGTTGGCGACCGTCATGCGCGG
>CADEEC010000102.1 GCA_902826255.1 uncultured Hyphomicrobiales bacterium
TCGCTGCTGAAAATTCTCGCCGATCCCTACGACCAGCTGCCGGCGATCACGTTCTGGCTGCTCGGCAGTCTGTCCGGCATTCGCAACGCCGACATCGCCGGCGCGCTGCCGCTGGTGCTGATCGGGCTGGTGCCGCTGGTGCTGCTCAGGTGGCGCATCAACGTCATGTCGCTCGGCGACGAGGATGCGCGCGCACTCGGCGTCAACGTGGAGGTCGTACGCGCGATCGTGGTGGGGTCGGCAACGCTGATCACCGCGAGCGTGGTGGCGATCTCGGGCGTGATCGGCTGGATCGGCCTCATCATCCCGCATTTCGCGCGCATGATCGTGGGGCCCAACTTCGACCGCCTGCTGCCCACCGCGATGCTGATGGGCGCTAGCTACCTGCTGATCGTCGACACGCTGGCGCGCACCATCGCGCGCATCGAGGTGCCGCTCGGCATCCTGACCGCGGTGCTGGGCGCGCCGTTCTTCCTGTGGCTGCTCGCACGCGGGCGCGAGGGGTGGTCGTCATGAGCGCGCCGCTGATCGAGGCACGCGGGCTTGCGATAGGCTATCAGCGCACGGTAGTGGCGCGCGGCATCGACGTCAGCGTCGCGCCCGGCGAGGTGGTGTGTCTGCTCGGGCCGAACGGCTCCGGCAAGACCACGCTGTTCAAGACGCTGCTCGGGCTCATCCGCCGCATGCAAGGCGCAGTGTCGGTGGTGGGACGCGACATCGACGCCTGGCCGCGGCAGGACCTCGCGCGGCAGGTGGCGTATGTGCCGCAGGCGCACGTGTCGGTGTTTCCCTACGCGGTGCGCGACATGGTGGTGATGGGGCGCACGGCGCACCTCGGGCTGTTCTCCTCGCCGGGCGAAGCGGATCGCGAGCGCGCCGACGGCGCGCTGGCAGGCCTCGGCATCGCGCATCTGGCGGAGCGCGAATACAGCCGCGTCAGCGGCGGGCAGCGCCAGCTTGCGCTGATCGCGCGCGCACTCGTACAGGATGCGCCCGCCATCATCATGGACGAGCCCACCGCCAGCCTCGACTTCGGCAACCAGGCGCTGGTGCTGTCGGAGGTTAAGCGCCTCGCGCAGCGCGGGCTCGGCATCGTGCTCTCCACCCACGATCCCGATCATGCCTTCGCCGCGGGCAGCCGCGTGCTCCTCCTGCATGAGGGCCGCGTGGTGGCGGACGGTGCGCCCAAGACCGTGCTGACCAAAGCCCGCCTCGAGCAGGTGTACGGCGTGCCGGTCGACATCGAGACCCTGGCCGACGGCCGCGTCACCTGCGTACCGCGGCTCAACGAGCCCTAGGGCGGTGCCCGGCACGATCACGCCCGAACAAATGGGCGTGAGCAGGTAACAAAAGTTGCGCGCATCGCGAATACTTGTCAGCGCCGTGGTGAGGTTGGGCAGCCGGTGGGCTTCCCGCTGACCGGACGCCGGGATAGTTCACAGGCGGCGCAGCTCGTCACATAGCGGAGATTTGCAGATGACCACCCGTCGTATCTTTGCAGCGATCGCCATCGCGGTCGTCGCGGCGCTTGCCGTGCCAGCTCTTGCCGCGACGAAGTTCACGCCGGCTGCCCTGGCCGAAGCCCAGAAGGCGGGCAAGTCGATCCTGGTCGAAGTCTCTGCACCGTGGTGCCCCGTTTGCAGGGCGCAGAAGGTCGTCCTGGGCGAACTCGGCAAGCAGGCGCGTTTCAAGAACATCGTCAAATTCGTAGTTGATTTCGACACACAGAAGGATGCGTTGAAGGCGCTCAATGTCAGGGCGCAAAGCACATTGATTGTCTACAAAGGCGACAAGGAGACGGGCCGCCTTGCCTATGACGCCAGCAAAGAGTCGATAGAGGCTCTCCTCGCCAAGGCACTCTAAAGCGGGCAGCCCATGACGATCGCTACGCTCGGTCTCGCGCTGCTCGCGGGTATGCTTTCCGCCCTGTCGCCGTGCGTCCTGCCGCTGTTGCCGATCGTTCTGGGCGCCGCCGCCTCCGAACACCGGCTGGGACCGGTCGCCTTGGCGGCCGGGCTCTGCATAAGCTTCATCGCGATTGGGTTGTTCGTTGCGACGATCGGGTTCGCGATAGGTCTCGATGCCGGCGTCTTCCGCTACGCTGCGGCCGCAATCATGATCGCCTTCGGTGCCGTGCTGCTCGTGCCGCGGTTGCAGGAGCAGTTTGCGGTTGCGGCCGGGCCGGCGGCGAACTGGGCATCCGGACATTTCGGCAGCATCGATAAGGGAGGCCTCGGCGGCCAATTCCTGGTCGGCCTGCTGCTGGGTGCCGTGTGGAGCCCGTGCGTCGGTCCGACCCTCGGCGCAGCCTCGGTGCTTGCCGCACAAGGAACCGACCTTGCGCAGGTTGTCCTGACGATGCTGATGTTCGGCATCGGCGCGGCTTTGCCGCTGCTGCTCATCGGCCTGCTGTCGCGCGAGGCGATGCAGCGTCTGCGCGGCCGCATGCTGGCCGCCGGCGGCGCTATGAAAGCTGCGCTCGGACTGATCCTCGTGCTGGTCGGGATCGCGGTGGCCTCCGGCCTCGACAAGTCGATCGAGGCCAAGCTTGTCGATTGGTCGCCGATGTGGCTGACGGATCTGACCACCCGGTACTGACCTGCCATCTGTAGGCCAAGCCCGGCGCAAACGGTTGGATCTGCGCGGTCGTCAATGTCTGAGACCGGCACGAACCCACGCCCACTGAGCGGCGGCAAGGTAGCTCCGCCGTGCAGCCAATCGAGCGCGCGCCCTAGTTGCCGAACAGCTTCCAGTTCCAAGGGAACTGCAGCGACGCCTGCTGTGAGGGCGGCGCAGGCGGCGGCTGCTTCGGTTTGTCGGCGACTTTCTTCTTGATGGCAGTTTTCGCCGATGGCTTGGCGGCGGCCGTCTTCGCGTCGGACTGGCGGACGGCTGACGGCGTCGCCGCAGGCTTGCTGTTGGCCTTCACCACGGCGGGCCGCAGGTCAGCAGCCGGCTCGCTTGCAACAAACCGGCTTCGGCTCGGGAAATGCTCCGTCGCTGCCTGCACGACAGCAGCAGGTTTGCTCTGCGTCGCCGATGCAGCAAGCTGCTTCTGCGTCCAGGTGGGATCGAGATAGCCGTGCAGCGTGAAGGTGCCGAGCACCAGGCCGCCTGCCACCAGCACGCCGGACAGCAGCATACTTCCTACGGACATGCCCACCTCCCTCGACGCGAACACCCGGAAAGAGCACGCCGCACACTAGCGCGGGGAATGTGGACATTATGGGGCTGGCCTGCAGGCAATCGTCCCGCTACGGCCCTTTCTTGCCCTCGACCGGTGCCGAGCGGCGATTGGTGTAGCGCGCGTTGCCGAGGCCGGTGCCGATGGTCAGCACCGCCCAGTGTTCACGGTCCTGCATGTTCGGCAATTCGCTCAGGCCCTGAACGACGGCGTCGTTGTGCATCACGACCAGCGTTTCGTGGTCTCCGACCTTGGGGATCGCCTCGCGGATCGAGCGCGGAAGATTGAAGCGGCTGCTGGTCCAGTCTCCGGGCAGATTCTGTGCGCCGCGGTCGATGGAGCCATCGGGCTCGATGACGCCGGGGCAGCCGATCGCGATCACGGGCGCGAGCTTCAGATCTCTTTTTCCCGCGCGCTTGATCTGGTCGCGAAGCATGTCAGTCAAACCATCCACGGCCTCGCTGCGCTTCAGAGATTCCTCGCTGTGCTTCCAAAGCTCGATGTGGTCCACCTTGGCCTTGGAGAGGTCCTTGGCTTTCTTCAGATTGAGTTCGACAAGGCCCGAGCGGATGTTGGTGCCGCCCACGTCAACGGCCACGATCGCCTCGTAGCCGTTGAGCATCCACGCCGGCAGCAGGTGCGCCGCGCCGATCAGGCCTGCCTCGTCGGGATCGTTCTCGATCAGCTCCAGATCGACATCGATGCCCTCTTTCAGGATCAGGGAGGTGCGCCCCACCGCCAGCTCGCCGAGACGGCTGCCGCGAAACCCTCCACCGATCACGATGCATTCCGTGCCCTGCCAGCGCTTGTGCTTCAGGAAACGGCGAATGACTTTGGCCAACTCCTGCGCGAACTCCTCCACCGCGCTCTGCACCAGGGCCGCGGCCTCCGGCCCGCCTTTCGTCAGCAGAACCTCGAGCTGCTTCTTGCTGAGCTTGGCGGTCGGCGTGTCGCCGAACGGGTCCTCTCCGTCCTCGCGCAACGGCTTGCGCCACTTCTCGACGATGCCCCAGAAGGCGCCCTTGCTGGCGCGGTCGCCGAAGAAGCCGTCGCCGTCGCCGATCTCGAGATTGTAGCTGTCGACCTCCACGCTCGGCAGGGTGGTGGCGCCGTGGGTGGGAAGCGTCGGCTGCTCGCTGCTCTTCTTCGCCATGATCGCGGAACGGTCCCCAGTCTTGCGAAACGTCGCATGCCCGGTGCGCGCAGGCGTGCACCCGGCAAGGCGTGATCCATATTCAGGTGAAGCTCAAACGCAGCAGGAGCGGCGAGGTTCCGCCTGCGGGCGGCGTCAGTCCACGCTCTCGTGCACGGTGTCGAGTAGCGGATGCGTCGATTTGAGCGGCACGTCGAGCTTGATGCCGGCGCGATCGCCTTTGCTCCATACCACCATGCCCGACAGGCACGTGCCGTTCTCGAACTCGACCACCGCGACGTTGTGCGGCATCAGCGTCGGCGCGCGCTCCAGCCCGATGCCGCCGCTGGAGATGTCCTTGACGACCGCGGGATAGGTCTTGCCGTGATACTCGAGCATGCATGGCAGATGCACGTTGGGCCGCATCGACGTGCGGCGCTGGGGCAGGTCCGGCAGCTTCACCGTGCCGTCCTCGTCGACGCAGGGATGGCCGCCCTTGATCACGTCGAGCAGCAACTTCTTCAGCACCGGCGTGTTGCGCGTATAGCGCTCGGCAACGCAGCGCTTGACGTCGGGCTCCAGGGTGACGACGGCGGCCAGCGCAGCGGCGCTCAGGTTGTGCCAGGCGACATCGAGATGGGCGACGTCGAGAAATGCGGCTTCGTCGGTGCCGAATTTCTCGACATCGGCGCAGAAATTCTCCAGGTCGAGCTGGGCCGCCTTGATGGAGGTGAGGAACTGGCGCGCGGGTGCGAGGTTCGCCACCTTGACGCCGATCACCTCGCGCGCATGGCGCGGCAGCATGGTGCGCGACGCTGGCAGCACGGCCGGCATCAGGTCCTTCAGGTCCGCCGCGTTGGTGAGCCGGCCGCCGTGTACGAGCACGTTGATGCCGCTGGTGACGACGGCGCACTGCAGGGCCGCGAGGTGCACGTCGCCCGCGAGCTGCTCAAACCGGAGGGCCGCGTCGACGTCGTCGTCTTCGCAGCCGTCACCGGTCCCGGCCTTGAGGCCGAGCCAGGTGAGCGTCGATTGCAGCATCTGCAACATGAGGGCCATCCGGCAGCGTCCTCATTGCATAGGCCGGGGCGCATTGCCGGGCCCTTAAATTGGCTGCGAAGATGCCGAAGGATTGCCGTATTTCTTCGGGGTTTTCTCGCGCTCTTGTGAGATTTGCGCGCTTTCCTTTCTTGCCGCGCGCCCTATGGTGCGCGCCATGACCACAGCAGAGGCAGTGACCACCGCCCGGGCGCGGCAACCGGCGGAGGCCGCGCTTTGGCGCGAGGAATTCCGCGAAACGATCCGCCTGGCGACGCCGATGGCGGCGACCCAGCTTGGCCAGGTCGCCATGATGACGACCGACCTTGCGCTGCTGGGGCGCCTCGGCCCCGAGGTGGTCGCGGCGGCGGCCCTCGGCCATACGGTTTTGTTTGCGGCCTTCACCTGCGGCATGGGGCTCGTCTCCGCCGTCGCGCCGCTCGCCTCGCAGGCGTTCGGAGCACGCCAGCCGCGCTATGTGCGCCGCTCGGTGCGCGTGGGGTTGTGGGCGTCCGTGATCGCGGGCGTACCGCTGACGGCGCTGCAGTTCTGGGGCGAGGAGATTCTCATCGCGCTCGGCCAGCCGGAGCGGCCGGCTGCGTTCGCGGGGGAGTTCCTCATGGGGCTCGCGTGGTGCCTGATCCCGGCCTGGATCTTCATGGTGCTGCGCAACTTCATGAGCGCCGTGAACCGGCCTGAGCCGGCGCTCTGGATCACGCTGGCGGCCATTCCGCTCAACGCGGTGCTGGCCTACGCGATGATCTACGGCAGGTTCGGATTGCCGGAATTCGGCATCATGGGTGCGGGCTTCGCCACCACCATCGTCAATACCGTCATGTGCATCGCCGCCGTCTGGGTCTGCTACACGCGCCGTCCCTTCAGGAAGTACCAGGTGCTCGGCAGGTTCTGGCGTGCGGACTGGCCGCTGTTCGGGCGGCTGCTGGCGATCGGCGTGCCGATCTCGGGGGCGTTCATGCTCGAGTACGGCTTGTTTGCGGCGGCGGCTTTGCTCATGGGTCACCTCGGCACCAGCGCCATTGCCGCGCACCAGATCGCGCTGCAGACGGCGGCCATGCTTTACATGGTGCCGTTCGGCATCTCGATGGCGGCGACCGTGCGCGTCGGCCAGGCCGTCGGGCGCGGCGACAGTCCCGGCACGCGGCGCGCCGGCTTCGCGGCCATCGTGCTGGCGACGGGGTTCATGGTGGTCATGACCGGCGTGATTGCGATCACGCGGCACTGGATCCCGACGATTTTCCTCGGCAGTGAAGCCGCCGCATCGGCGGGCGAAACCGTGGCGCTGGCGGCGACGCTGCTCGTGCTCGGCGCGACCTTCTTCATCAGCGACGGTGTGCAGTCGGTGGCGGTCGGCGCGCTCAGGGGGCTGAACGACACGCGCATTCCGCTGCTGATCGCGGTGTTCAGCTTCTGGGTGGTGGGGTTCGTCGCGAGCTACGGCTTCGGCTTCCCGCTCGGGCTTGGCCCGGTCGGCGTGTGGATCGGCCTGTCGGTCGGCACGGGCGTATACGCGCTGCTGCTGCTGTTGCGCTTCAACGCGCTTACCAAGGCCGGCTACATGCCGGCCTTGCCGGGCGCGGCCTGATCGGAGCCGGTTTGCTACCGGCTCCGTCCTGTCCGCTCAGCGATGCAAAGAGAGTCAGCGGCTCAGTAGTTGCGCCAGCGATTCCACCTGCGGCCGTAGTGCTCGTCGTGGTCATGGTAGCGATGGCGATGCCAGCGGCGCCAGCGGTAGTCGTCGTTGTAGTAGTAATCACGGTAGCGCCAGTACTGATGCGACGGGCGGTAGTACCGGTAGGAGTAGTAGTTGTCGTCGTCGTTGTAGTAGTAGCGGCCGCGGTAGTGGGTGGGCTCAGCCTGAGAGTCCGCCACGGTTGCAACCCCGGGGACCGGCGGTGCCGCCGCGGCCGGTGCGATTGCGCCACCTGTTGCGAGGACCAATGCGAAGACCAACTTCCTCAACATAGTCGACGTCCTTCTTCGAGCCGGGTCACGTGATGTGCCCATCGCCGCAGAACGCAGGCGCCTGCAAAGTTCCGTCTAAGGTTTATGCGCCTTGTTGCGCCAACTTGTCGGCGGCGGGAGAACAATCCGGCGAGCCCGCAAAGAGTGCGAACAAATACAAGGAGCAAGCCAGGCTGTTTGAGCCCGGCTTGCCGGCGTCACATGCGCGTGCAGAGCTCAGTGCCAGTGGCACCGTGTATGCCAGTGGCCGTGGCAGTGGGCGTGGCCGTGAGACCAGTGCTGATGACCGTGGCACACCCGCCGGCAGTGGCGATGATGATGATGGTGGTGGTAGCGGTGCCGGTGCCAGCGATGCCGGTGATGATGATGGCGGTGACGATGCCCGGCTTGCTCGACCATGCCGTGCTCAACTGTGGCCGCAGCCGGCGTGGATTGTGGCAGAGCTTGGGGCTGCGGATGCAGGCGCGAGCGCTGCGCCGGCGATGAGGAATGAAGCCAACACGAGTTTCTTCAACATGTCCTGGACCTTTCCATCCGATGTTTGCCCCTGGCGTGGCCCTGTTGACGATGAGCCCATTCAAGCGCACCGCGTCTGAATGCTTCCGCAATGAGTGCTTCATCTGCCGTTCAAGCAGCGGCCACCTTCTGCGCCCATTCGCGGCTTGAAACGGCACGCATGAAAAAAGCCGGCGCGGGGGCGCCGGCTTTCTCCGTCGATGCGTTCTGAATGCTGGCTAGCAGCCGCTGCGCCAGACGCAGCGGTGGTAGCGGCCCGTGTGCCAGCCGTACCGCCACGCACAGCGCTGGCGCGTGGACCGGCAGCTTCCGTAGTAGGCACCGCCGTAGATGAACGGCGCACCGTAGAAGCCCCAGTGCCGGTGCCGCCTGTGCGAATGGCGATGCCGGTGCCAGCGGTGGTAATGACGGCGATGGCCGAAGTGGCGATGGCGGTGACCGCGGAAGTGCCGGTGCCGATGCCCGCGATGGACGTGCCCGTGCCGATGCCGCCGGTGCACCTGATCGACCATGCCTTCAGCACCCGTGCCGACCTGCGGTGGCGACGACACCGGCGCGGCCGATGCCGGTCCGATCAGCGCGACGGCCAGCAGCGACGCGGCGCCCAGGACGTACTTGACTACCATTCTCGTGGATCCTCCTTGGAGTTTGTTTCGGTCAGGAAGTGCGCAGGCAATGACGCCCGTTCTCGAACCGAGCGTCCCGATCATGTCCATGAACGTAGCAGGCCAGCGTTGGTTCAAGGCCGGTGCCCGATTTCGAGCAAAGAAAGTTAGCGCGATTGCGATCTGGATTTTTTGCCTGTTCCGTCTCGCATTCCACGCGCACTGCGGAACACCTCGTGATGACCAGGTTGGCCACGCGGCGTGACCGACACGGCCTGCGCCATCGAACATTTCCCGACGTTAATGTGGTAACGGGGTGGCGGCGGTCATCCGTCGGCACGCTCGCAGCTTTTCCGCGTGGATGCGGAGGCGCAACCGAGGGATATGTGGCGCGCACCGCCTTGACTTGCTGTGCGAACACACGCATCAGAACAAACCATGACCGAAGACTCTCGCCTTCTCACGGGCGTGCGGCGTGATGCTGACGACGCGGAGCAGTCCCTGCGTCCGCAGATGCTGCGCGAGTTCATCGGCCAGGAGCAGGCGCGCTCCAATCTCAAGGTTTTCATCGAGGCGGCCAAGGCGCGCGGCGACGCGCTGGACCACGTTCTGTTTGCCGGCCCGCCCGGCCTCGGCAAGACCACGCTTGCACAGATCATGGCGCGCGAGCTCGGCGTCGGCTTCCGCTCGACCTCGGGCCCCGTGATCTCCAAGGCCGGAGATCTGGCGGCGCTGCTGACCAACCTGGAAGATCGCGACGTCCTGTTCATCGACGAGATCCACCGCCTGAACCCGGCCGTGGAGGAAATCCTCTACCCCGCCATGGAGGATTTCCAGCTCGATCTCATCATCGGCGAAGGGCCCGCCGCCCGCTCCGTCAAGATCGACCTGTGCAAGTTCACGCTGGTCGGCGCCACCACCCGCTCCGGCCTGCTGACGACGCCGCTGCGCGATCGCTTCGGCATCCCCGTCCGCCTCAACTTCTATACCCACGAGGAATTGCAGACGATCGTCACCCGCGGCGCCGGCCTGCTCAAGATGGCCATCAGCCCCGACGGTGCCGCCGAGATCGCGCGCCGCTCGCGCGGCACGCCGCGCATCGCCGGCCGCCTGCTGCGGCGGGTGCGGGACTTTGCGGCTGTGGACAACGCCAAGGTGGTGTCGGCCGCGGTCGCGGATCGTGCGCTCACGCAGCTCGAGGTCGACAGCGAAGGCCTCGACGCACTCGATCACCGCTACCTCACCTGCATCGCGCGCAACTACGACGGCGGGCCGGTCGGCATCGAGACGATGTCTGCCGCCCTCTCGGAGCCGCGCGATGCGCTGGAAGAGATCGTCGAGCCGTATCTGCTTCAGCAGGGCTTCATCGGCCGTACGCCGCGTGGGCGCGTGTTGACGCTCAGGGCCTACAAGCATCTCGGCTTGACCGGGCCAGGCCGGACCTCGGTGCCCCAGATCGGGCTGTTCGACGAGGCGCAGGAAGATATACCGGAGGGCAAGGCAGGGGCAGGCTAAGGCCGTCGCCGTGCAGCCGGCGGTGTCTGCCCCAACTTCACCACGCTTTGTACGCAGAAGGCGGGCCGCACCGGCGCGGGGGCGCCGTCATTGGGAATGCAGGGGGAAATGGGGCAAATCGCACGGATCTCGCGTCGGCGCTTCCTGCAGACGCTTGGCGTTTCCGGGGTCGGAGCGGTCGGCTTCTCGGGCTACGCTGCCGCCATCGAGCCGGGATACCGGCTGAACGTCACGCGCTACAGCGTGCGCCCGGCGCAGTGGACTCCCGGTCTCAAGCTGAGCATTGCCGTCATTGCCGACGTCCATGCCGGCGGCCCGCTGATGCCCGCAGATCGCATTCGCGGCATTGCCGAGCGCACCAACAGCCTGCGGCCCGACCTCGTCGTGCTGCTCGGCGATTTTGCCGCCAGCCACAAGTTCAAGACGCGCAGCGTGCCGCCGCAGGATTGGGCGGCGGCGCTGTCTGCGCTCAAGGCCCCGCTCGGCGTGCACGCCGTCCTCGGCAATCACGATTGGTGGGACGATCTGGCCGCGCAGCGCGCCGGCCAAGGGCCGGTCGTCGGCCGCCGCGCGCTCGAGGATGTCGGCATCCCCGTCTATGAGAACGACGCAGTGAGGCTCGAGAAGGGTGGGCGGCCGTTCTGGCTGGCCGGACTCGGCGATCAGCTCGCGTTCATCAAGGGCCGGCGCAAGGGCACCTTCCGCAAATTCGAAGGCGTGGACGACCTTCCCGGCACGCTGGCGAAGGTCACCGACGACGCTCCCGTCGTCCTGCTGGCGCACGAGCCCGATATCTTCCCCAGCGTTCCCGATCGCGTGTCGCTGACGCTCAGCGGGCACACGCATGGCGGCCAGGTGCGGCTGTTTGGCTATTCGCCGCGCGTGCCGTCGCGGTACGGCAACCGCTATGCCTATGGACATGTGGTCGAGGGTGATCGCAATCTCATCGTATCGGGCGGGCTCGGCTGCTCGGTGATCCCGGTGCGCTTCGGCGTCCCGCCGGAAGTCGTCATGGTCGATGTCCACGCCTGACACAGAACGGAGCTGGCCAGACCTCGCCGGCCGCGTCGTGCGCGACGGCGGCGGACGGCGCCACGTTCTCCCGATCCGTGTCTATTTCGAGGACACCGATTTCTCCGGCCTCGTTTATCACGGCAGCTACGTGCGCTGGTGCGAGCGCGGACGCTCCGATTTCCTGAGGCTGATCGGCAACGACCACCGCGCGCTGATCGACGGCGCCGCCGGCAGCGAGCCGGCCGCCTTCGTGGTGCGGCGCATGGGCCTTGAATTCCTCAAGCCCGCGCGCATCGACGAGGTCCTCGAGGTCGTCACGCGCGTCAAGGAAACCACGGCGGCCACGCTCACTCTCGACCAGCGCATCGCCCGCGATGGCGTGGAGCTCTTTACCGCCGAGGTGATGGTTGTGCTGGTTTCGCAGTCCGGCAAGCCGTTGCGTCTCTCGGCGGCGCTGCGCGGCGCTTTGCAGACGGCGTGAGCGCAATTAGGCTTGTTCGTCTGCATTGCGCTTGAGCACATGAGGTCGCACGATGTCGATCGCCGCAAACATCCAGGACAGGTTGAAGCCGCTGTTTCCCGGCCTCATGGGTGTCGAGATTTCGGAAGCGACGAAGGACAGGATCGTTGCCAGCATGCTGGTGCGGCCCGATCTCTGCACGGCCGGCGGCATCTGTCACGGCGGCGCGTTCATGGCATTCGCCGATACCATCGGCGCGGTCGGCACCTTCGTCAACCTGCCGCCCAACACGCGCACCGCCACCATCGAATCGAAAACCAATTTCATGGGCGCCGCGCCCGTGAACACCAAGGTGATCGCAGAATCGATTCCCTTGCACAAAGGCCGCACCACCCAGGTGTGGCAGACGACCATCAAAACGGAAGCCGGCAAACTTTGCGCCATCGTCACTCAGACGCAGATGGTGCTGCCGGCCGCGTGAGAGCGGCAGCGGTGCTGTGACACGGGGTGCCTCCGTGTCCACAGAAAGCCCCAGTCTCGTCACAATGCCGGACAGTATCACCCTGGTCCCACAGGCGGGAAACGGGTAGCAAGCGGCATGCGGCGCCGGTGTGCGGTGGCGCGCCGGAGGGCAGCCTTGCTTTTTGCCGACGGCGAGGACACGGGCGTGCGGTCGGCAGCAGCGAGCGGCAAGACGGATGGTTGAAAAACTGGCACCCGCCGCATCGGGCGGTTTCTCCTTTCTGGAATTGTTTCTGCAGGCGCATCCGGTCGTCAAGATCGTGATGATCGGCCTGTTGCTGGCCTCGGTATGGGCCTGGGCGATCATCATCGAGAAGCTGTTCGCATTCCGCCGCGCGCGGCGCGAGGCGGACCGCTTCGAGCAGATGTTCTGGTCCGGGCAGTCGCTGGACGAGCTCTACACCGGGCTGTCGCACGGCCGCACCATCGCCATGGCGGCGCTGTTCGTGGCGGCCATGCGCGAGTGGAAGCGCTCGGTGGAAGGCAATATTCGCGCGCTGGGCGGCATCCAGATGCGCGTCGAGAAGGTGATGGACGTCACCATCAGCCGCGAGATGGAGCAGCTCGACCGCCGCCTGCTGTTCCTGGCCACGGTCGGCTCGATCGCGCCCTTCGTGGGCCTGTTCGGCACCGTGTGGGGCATCATGACGAGCTTCCAGGCGATCGCGATTTCCAAGAACACCAACCTTGCCGTGGTGGCGCCGGGCATCGCGGAAGCGCTGTTTGCCACCGCGCTCGGCCTGCTCGCCGCCATACCGGCGGTCGTTTTCTACAATAAGTTCGCCGCCGATTCGTCGCGTCTGGCGCAGCGGTTGGAAGCCTTTGCCGACGAGTTCTCCGCGATCGTCTCGCGGCAGATCGACGTCAGGACCTGATCGTCCGGGGGGCGCATATGGGTGCCAGTCTGAACGCAGGAAGGCCAGGCGGCGGCCGTCGTGGGCGCGCGCGCCGCCATGTGCCGATGCACGAGATCAACGTCACGCCGTTCGTCGACGTCATGCTCGTGCTGCTGATCATCTTCATGGTGGCGGCCCCGCTGTTGACGGTGGGCGTGCCGCTGGAGCTGCCCGAGACCAAGGGCGAGCAGCTGCAGTCGAGCAAGGAGCCGCTGACGATCAGCGTCCAGCGCGACGGCAAGATTTACCTGCAGGAGACCCAGGTGAACCTGGACGAGATCGCGGCCAAGCTGAAAGCCATCGCCAAGGGCGGCTACGACGAGCCGATCTTTGTCCGCGGCGACAAGGGGATCGACTACGGCACCGTGATGCGCGTCATGGGCCGCATCAAGCTCGGCGGGTTCAACAAGGTCTCGCTGGTGACCGAGTCGGAGGGGTGAGGCGCGAGGCCCGTGCAATTGGGGCTGATCATCTCTGTTGCTTTTCACGCGGCGCTGCTGGGCTGGGCGTTCATCACCATCCATTCGCAGCGCGACATGCGTGCGCACGAGCCTGAGCCGATCATCACCGCCATCGTCACCGAGGGTGAACTCACCAAGCTCAAGCAGGGCGCGCGCACGGCCAAGCAGCTCGAGGCCATGGCCAAGGAGGTGCCGAAGCCCGACGTCGCCAAGAAGGACGTGGCCAAGCCCAAGCCTGCTGCGGTCCCGCCCCCACCGCCACCGCCTGAGCCCAAGTCGGATCCCATCGCCGAGAAGCTTGCGTCCGCGGAGCCTCCGCCGCCACCACCGCCACCACCACCGCCACCACCACCTCCAGCCGTGGATGAGCAGAAATTGAAAGAGGAGGCCCGCAAGGCCGAGGAGAAGCGCCTGGAAGAGAAGCGCATCGCCGACTTTGCCCTGGAGCGCCAGCGTGCGGCCGAGGAGGAGAAGCGCGCCGAGGAACAGAAACGGGCGGAAGAACAGAAGCGCGCTGAGGAGCAGAAGCGCGCGGAAGA
>CADEEC010000103.1 GCA_902826255.1 uncultured Hyphomicrobiales bacterium
GAGAAGGACCCCTGGGGCCTTGAGTACACGAAGACCAACATTGCGGGCGGTGGCGCCTACAAGGTGACGCGCTGGCAGGCTGGTAGCGAGGTTGTATTCGAGCGCAACGATGCCTGGAAATCCGGTCCGCTGCCGAAGATGAGGCGCGTCATCTGGCGCACGGTGCCGTCGGCAGGCAACCGGCGCGCGCTGATCGAGCGCGGTGACGCCGACATCTCCTTCGACATGCCTAACAAGGATTTCGCCGAGCTGAAGCAAGCCGGCAAGGTCGCCGTCGTCACCAACCTTATCGGCAATGGCATCGGCTACATCGGCATGAACGTGAAGAAGGCGCCCTTCGACAACATCAAGGTGCGCCAGGCCGTGGCTTACGCCATCCCCTACCAGAAGATCATGGACGCCGTGCTATTCGGGCTCGCCGGCCCGATGTACGGCGCCAAGCCCGGCGCACCGCTCGCGACCGCCTGGCCGCAGCCGCACCCCTACAACACGGACCTTGCCAAGGCGAAGCAGTTGCTCGCCGAGGCCGGCTATCCGAACGGGTTCGAAACGACGCTGTCGTTCGACCTCGGCTTCGCCGTCGTCAACGAGCCGCTCTGCATCCTGGTGCAGGAGAGCCTTGGCCAGATCGGCATTAAGACCACCATCAACAAAATCCCGGGCGCCAACTGGCGCGGCGAGCTGCTGAAGAAGGAGATGCCGCTCATCTCGAACTTCTTCTCCGGCTGGCTCGACTATCCGGAGTACTTCTTCTTCTGGTGCTATCACGGCCAGAACGCCGTGTTCAACACGATGAGCTACCAGGACAAGGAGATGGATACGCTGATCGACGCCGCGCGCGCTGCGGCCGCGATCAACGACGCGGCGGCCTACGACAAGAACGTGCAGGCGTTCGTCAGGAAATCCTTCGACGAGGTGCCGCGCATCCCGCTGTTCCAGCCGACGCTGAGCGCCGCGCTGCAGAAGAACATCTCTGGTTATCGCTACTGGTTCCACCGCCAGCTCGACTACCGCACCATCGGCAAGGCCTGACGCCGGTTTAGCCGCGAGGGAGGCTGAATGCTGCGCCTCATTGCCAAGCGCCTGCTGCTGGCGATCCCGAGCCTGATCGGCGTCGTGATCGTGACCTTCCTGCTCACGCGCGCCCTGCCCGGCGATCCGGCGGCCTACTTCGCCGGGCCCGCCGCCACCAAAGTGGCGATAGAGCAGATCAGGCAGAAGCTCGGGCTCGATCAGTCGCTGCCCGTGCAGTTCGTGCAGTACGTGCGCGACCTTGCGCGCGGTGACATGGGCTCGGCGCTGACCACCGGCCAGCCGGTTGCGGCGGAAATCCGCGCGCGGCTGCCGGCCTCCGCCGAGTTGACACTATTGGGGCTGATTTTTTCTGTTGCCATTGCCGTGCCGCTCGGCGTGCTGGCGGCGACGCGGCCGAACTCGCTGATCGATCATGCCTGCCGCGTCGTCTCGACGGCGGGCGTGTCGCTTCCGGTGTTCTTCACCGGACTGATTCTGGTTTACGTCTTTTACTACCAGCTCGGCTGGGCGCCGGCGCCGCTCGGGCGGCTCGACGTGTTCTTCAGCCCGCCGCCACAGGTCACGGGCTTCTATCTCATCGACAGTGTGATTGCCGGCGACTGGGGGTTGTTCCGCGCGAGCCTCAACCAGCTCATCCTGCCGGCGCTGACGCTGTGCATCTTCTCATTGGCGCCGATTGCGCGCATGACGCGCGCCTCGATGCTGGCTGTGCTCGCTTCTGATTTCGTGCGAACTGCGCGCGCGAGCGGACTGTCGCCGTTCACCGTCATCTACACCTACGCCTTCCGCAACGCGATGCTGCCGGTGGTGACCACCCTCGGCATGGTGTTCTCGTTTCTGCTCGGCGCCAATGTGCTGGTGGAGAAGGTGTTCGCCTGGCCGGGCATCGGCTCCTACGCGGTGGAGGCGCTGATTGCTTCGGATTTCGCTCCGGTGCAGGGCTTCGTGCTCACCATGGCGGTGATGTACGTGGCGCTCAATCTCCTGATCGACATTCTCTACGGGCTGATCGATCCGCGCGTGAGGATCGAGGCATGACCGACGTTACGGCAGGCCCGCGCCGCGCCAGCGGCCTCGCGGCCACCATCGCGCACGCGCGCTACGTGCTGTCTGACAACCCCGTCACGGCGTTCGCCTTCGGCTTGTTTGCCTTGATCGTGCTGGCCGCGCTGTTCGGGCCCTACATCGTTCCCTACGATCCGTTCGCCAGCAATACGGCGATGGCGCTGAAGGGGCCGTCTGCCACGCACTGGTTCGGCACAGACCAGCTCGGCCGCGACATCTTCAGCCGCGTGGTGGTGGCGACGCGACTCGACTTCTTCATCGCCGTCGCCTCCGTCGTGCTGGTGTTCTTAATGGGTGGCCTCGCCGGCGTCGCCGCCGGCTTCTTCGGCGGCTGGACCGAGCGCATCGTCTCGCGAATATCCGATACCATCATGGCCTTCCCGCTGTTCGTGCTTGCCATGGGCATTGTCGCGGCGCTCGGCAACACGGTGCAGAACATCATTCTCGCCACGGCGATTGTGAACTTCCCGCTCTACGCCCGCGTGGCCCGTGCGGAGGCCAACATCCGCCGCGAGGCCGGCTTCGTGCAGGCGGCCCGCCTCTCCGGCAACGGCGAGATGCGCATCCTGCTCGGGCACATCCTGCCCAACATCATGCCGATCATGATCGTGCAGATGTCGCTCACCATGGGTTATGCCATCCTCAACGCCGCCGGCCTTTCGTTCATCGGCCTCGGCGTGCGCCCGCCGACGCCGGAGTGGGGTATCATGGTGGCGGAAGGCGCGGCCTTCATGGTGTCGGGCGAATGGTGGATCGCCTTCTTTCCCGGCCTCGCCCTGATGATCGCGGTGTTCTGCTTCAACCTTTTGGGTGACGGTCTGCGCGACATCGTCGATCCGCAGCGGCGGACATGAGGCAGCCATGAGCGAGACCATCCCGCTGCTCGATATTCGCGATCTGACGGTGGAGTTCGCGACACGGCGCGGCACCGTGCGCGCCGTTCAACACATCGATATCTCGTTGGCAAAGGGAGAGACGCTCGCCATCGTAGGCGAGTCCGGTTCCGGCAAGTCCGTCACGTCGTACGCGGTGATGCGCATCCTCGACCGCGCTGGCCGCATTGCCGAGGGCACCGTCACCTTTTCCGGCATCGACGTAAGCACGATGAGCGAGCGCGAGATGCGCAATCTGCGCGGCCGGGAGATCTCCATGATCTTCCAGAACCCGCGCGCCGCCCTCAACCCGATCCGCAAGGTCGGCCACCAGATCGAGGACGTGCTGATGCAGCACGCCCAAGCCGGCTCGCAGGACAAGACCGACAAGGCCATCGCCATCCTCGAGCAGGTGCGCATCGCGCGGCCCCAGGAGCGCTATCACGCCTATCCATTCGAGCTTTCCGGCGGCATGTGCCAGCGTGTCGTAATCGCGCTGGCGCTGGCCTGCCGGCCGCAGCTGCTGATCGCCGACGAGCCGACCACGGGCCTTGACGTCACTACGCAGAAGACCGTGATGGACCTGATCGTGGAGCTGACGCGCGAGCGCGCCATGTCCACCATCCTTATCACGCACGACCTTGGCCTCGCCGCCGCGTACTGCGACCGGGTGGTGGTTATGGAGAAGGGCAATGTGGTGGAGACGGCGGCGTCAGGGTCGATCTTCAAGGCTCCGGCGCACGCCTATACGAAGAGGCTGATGCGCGCGACGCCGCGGCCCGGCGTAGCCTTGAGCGACCTGCTGCCGGAGGGCGAGACGCTGCCGTCAGCGCCCAAGCCGAAGACGAACGGTGCGGCCGAACCGCGGCCGTCGAACCGCGAGCCGCTGCTCGTTGTCGACAACCTGGTCAAGGAATACCCACGCAAAGGCGCTACGCCATCGCTCGCCAAGCTGTTCAAGCGCAACGGTCATGCCGCCGCGCCGGAGCTGGCAACCTTCCGCGCGGTCGACGGCATCAGCTTCACGGTGCATCGCGGAGAAAGCGTTGGCCTCGTAGGTGAGTCGGGCTGCGGCAAATCCACGACCTCCACCACGGTGATGCGCCTGATCGATGTCTCAAGCGGCAGCATTACTTTCGACGGCGAGGACATCGGCGCAATCCCGGCCAAGAGCTTTGCCAGGTTGCCGCTGCGCAAGCGCATTCAGATGGTGTTCCAGGATCCGACCGACAGCCTGAACCCGCGCTTCACTGCGGCGCGTGCCATTGCCGATCCGATTTTGCAGCTCGGAGACATCAAGGGCTCGGCCGCCGTTCGCGCCCGCTGCGAGGAGCTGGCACGCCAGGTCGGCCTCCCGGTCGAGCTGCTGGACCGCTTCCCGCATCAGCTCTCGGGTGGTCAGAAGGCGCGCGTCGGCATCGCCCGCGCCATCGCGCTCAATCCGGACCTGGTGATCCTCGACGAGCCGACTGCGGCGCTCGACGTCTCTGTGCAGGCGGTGGTGCTGAACCTCCTGCAGGTGCTGAAGGAGCAGCTCGGCATGAGCTATCTGTTCGTGTCGCACGACCTGCATGTTGTGCGGCTGCTGTGCGACCGAGTGATCGTCATGAAGGCCGGGTCTATTGTGGAGGAGGGGTCGACGGAGCAGGTGATGTCAGCCCCGCAGGCCGACTACACGCGCGAGCTGCTCGCCGCCGTGCCTCATCCGCCAGTGTAGCAAACGGGAGGACGTGATGGACACATCCAAGGATCTCGACACCCTGATCGATGTCGCGGCGCGCGCCATCGACCTGCCCGTCGAAGCCGAATGGAAGCCGGGCGTGAAGGCGCACCTGGAGGTCCTTCTGCGCCTCGCCGCCGTTGTCGAGCAGTTCAAACTGCCTGACGAGGCGGAGCCGGCACCGGTGTTCGAGGCGCGACACGCATGACCCCCTGGGCTTCGGCCTCCGAGGTTGCCGCCGCGGTGAACTCCGGTGCTCAGTCCGCGCTCGCCACCATCGAGTTGGCGCTCGCCCGCATCGAGGCACGCAACGGCACCCTCAACGCCTTCACGTCGGTCGTCGCAGAGCGCGCGCGAGCCAAGGCGCGCGCGCTCGACGCGGTTCGCGCGGACGGCAAGCCGCTGGGTCCGCTCGCGGGCGTGCCGTTTGCAGTGAAGAACCTGTTCGATGTCGCCGATCTGCCGACGCTTGCGGGCTCCAAGATCAATCGCGAGCGACCGCCGGCGGAGCGCGATTCCCCGCTGATAGCGCGTCTCGAGGCCGCCGGTGCCGTTCTCGTCGGCGCGCTCAACATGGGCGAATACGCCTACGACTTCACCGGCGAGAACATGCATGACGGCCCCTCGCGCAATCCGCACGACACCGGCCGCATGACGGGTGGCTCTTCGGGCGGATCGGGCGGGGCGGTTGCCGGCGGGCTCGTGCCGCTGTCGCTCGGTTCCGACACCAACGGCTCTATACGGGTGCCTGCCTCATTTTGCGGCCTGTTCGGGCTGAAGCCGACGTATGGGAGGCTTTCGCGCGCGCGGTCGTTTCCGTTCGTGGCGAGCCTCGATCATCTCGGGCCGCTGGCGCGGTCTGCGCGGGACCTTGCGCTCGCCTACGACGCGATGCAGGGACCTGATCCGGAAGACCCCGTATGCGTCGATCGTCCGGTCGAGCCGGCGTTGCCGGGGCTGGAGAGAGGAACACAGGGCCTGCGTGTTGCCGTTGCCGGTGGTTATTTCAAACGCGGCGCGTCGCCCGAGGCGCTGGAGGCGATCGACCGCATCGCCAAGGCGCTGGGCGCCACGCGAGAAATCGAGCTGCCCGAGGCCGGCCGTGCGCGGGCGGCGGCCTACGTCATCACGGCCACGGAAGGTGCCGCCCTCCACCTTGACCGCCTGCGCACGCGCGCGGCCGATTTCGATCCCGCCACGCGCGACAGGCTGATTGCCGGGGCGATTGCACCGGCCGCGCTCGCGATCAAGGCGCAGAAATTCCGCCGCTGGTATCGCGAGACCGTGCTGAAGGTGTTCGACGGCGTCGACGCGATCCTGGCGCCTGCCACACCGTTCACGGCACCGGCGCTCGGCCAGCAGACCATGATGCTGGACGGCGTCGAGGTGCCGCTACGGCCCAACATCGGCATCTTCACGCAGCCGATTTCGTTCATCGGTTTGCCGGTTGTTGCGGTCCCGGTGCCCTTGCGGCCGTTGCCCATCGGCGTGCAGATCATCGCTGCGCCGTGGCGTGAGGACGTCGCTTTGCGTCTAGCCTATGCGCTCGAAAAGGAGCAGGTGGCGCTGGCTCCCAGGCCGCCGGAATAGGAAATCTCCATGGACATTGATGTGCCTGAAATCGTCGCCGAAGTTCGCGCGGCCTTCCAGCGCTACGAGCAGGCCCTCATCGCCAATGACGTGGCGACGCTCGATGCGATGTTCCGCAAGGACAGCCGCACCATCCGCTACGGCGTCGGCGAGAACCTCTACGGCTACGAGGAGATTGCCGCCTTCCGCGCCGGCCGCTCGCCATTCAATCTCGTGCGCACGCTGGAGCGCACCGTCATCACCACCTATGGCCGCGACTTCGCCACCGCCTCCACCCTGTTCCGCCGCGAGGGCGGCAACAAGATTGGCCGTCAGATGCAAACCTGGGCCCGCTTTCCCGAAGGCTGGCGCGTGGTTGCGGCGCATGTGAGCCTGCTCGATCAACCAGCAAAGACCGGCTGAGCCCATGGCCAAGTCGCGCGGGCTTGTGTCCTTGGAGGCAGCCTTCCCGCCGGTGGCCAACGGCAACGGCCAGGCGCATCGCGCGCCACCTCTGCTGCCCCGCACGCTCGCCGGCCGTTTGCGGATGCAACTTTCAGATGAAATCGTGCGCGGCGAGCTGGCCCCCGGTGTGGTGCTCGACGAGATGGAGCTGGCACGCCGGTTCCAGGTGTCGCGTACGCCGGTGCGGGAGGCGATCCGGTTACTCGGCGCCAGCGGGCTCGTGAATGCGCGGCCGCACCGCAGCGCCGTCGTCGCCCGCCCCGACAAGGAGCAGCTCCTCGCCATGTTCGAGACCCTGCGCGAGCTGGAGTCCCTGTGTGCCGGCTTCGCGGCCGAGCGCATGTTACCGGATGAGCACGCTGCCTTGCGGCGCACGCAGGACGAGCTGTCCGAGATCGTGCAAAGCGGAGATCCGCAGCGCTACCACGAGATCAATGAGGAGTTTCATAGGCAGATCTATGTCGGCTCGCATAATTCCTACCTGTCTGATCTGACTTTCTCGACCCGGGTGCGCATCGCCCCTTTTAGCCGGGCGCAGTTCCGCAACATGGGCCGGCTCGCCAAGTCGTACGAGGAGCACGCCCGTATCATTGCCGCCATCCTGGCAGGGGATGCCAAGACTGCGTCGCGTGTGATGCGCGCGCACATCGGTTCCGTCTACGATGCCTACACGGGCTACAGTCCACGATAGCCGGTCGCGCGGCCCCTTGATTCCCTTTGGATTAAGCGGCAGCTGGTATGCCTGCGGCGCCGCCGAAGGTTGCGCAGCCTGATGCGCTGGGGTAACACCAGCCCGCGCCGGGTAGGCAGTTCGCGGCGCGGGAGCTGGTCCATGGACGCGCTGCTTATGGAATACCTGCCGCTCGTGGTGTTCATGGGCGTGGCGCTGGTGATTGGCCTGGCCCTGATGGTTGCGCCCTTCCTGGTTGCCGTGCGTAACCCCGACCCTGAGAAGGTGTCCGCCTACGAGTGCGGTTTCAATGCCTTCGACGATGCGCGCATGAAGTTCGACGTGCGTTTCTACCTGGTGTCCATCCTTTTCATTATCTTCGACTTGGAGGTGGCCTTCCTGTTCCCCTGGGCCGTGGCTTTCAAGGAGGTCGGGGCCTTTGGCTTCTGGTCGATGATGGTGTTTCTTGGCGTGTTGACCGTTGGCTTCGTCTACGAGTGGCGCAAGGGTGCGCTGGAGTGGGATTGAGATGACGGCTGCGATCCAGAAGCCGCCTGCCGGGAAGGGCCTCATCAAGCCCAACGATCCCTACTTTACGGAAGTCTCCAACGAGCTCGCCGACAAGGGCTTCCTTGTCACCACCACCGACGACCTCATTAACTGGGCCCGCACCGGCTCATTGATGTGGATGACGTTCGGCCTTGCCTGCTGCGCGGTGGAGATGATGCAGGCCTCGATGCCGCGCTACGATGTGGAGCGGTTCGGCTTCGCGCCGCGTGCATCCCCGCGCCAGTCCGACGTGATGATCGTCGCCGGCACGCTCACCAACAAGATGGCGCCCGCCCTGCGCAAGGTCTACGACCAGATGCCGGAGCCGCGCTACGTCATCTCCATGGGCAGCTGCGCCAACGGCGGCGGCTACTATCACTACTCCTACGCCGTGGTGCGCGGCTGCGACCGCATCGTCCCCGTCGACGTCTATGTGCCGGGCTGCCCGCCGACGGCCGAGGCGCTGGTCTACGGCATCCTGCTGCTGCAACGTAAGATTCGCCGCGTCGGCACCATCGAGCGCTGAGAGCTGATCCATGACGCTGGAAGAGCTTGGCGCGCATCTCGACTCGAAGCTCGGCGCGGCAGTGCACGTGCGCACGATTACCCGCGGCGAGCTGACCCTCAAGATAGCGCGCACCGAGATCGTGCGTGTTCTCACCGTCCTGCGCGACGATCCGGCCTGCCGGTTCGAGGTGCTGATCGACATCTGCGGCGTCGACTTCCCTGAGCGCGAGCACCGCTTTGAGGTCGTCTACCACCTGCTCTCGCCGCGCCAAAACCAGCGTATCCGCATCAAGTGCGAGACCAACGACGACACGCCCGTTCCGAGCGCGGTGGGCGTGTTCCCGGCTGCCAACTGGTTTGAGCGCGAGGCCTACGACATGTATGGCATCCTGTTCTCGGACCACCCGGATCTGCGCCGGATTCTCACCGACTATGGTTTCCAGGGCTATCCGCTGCGCAAGGACTTCCCGCTCACCGGCTACGTCGAGGTCCGCTACGACGACGCCCAGAAGCGCGTCGTCTACGAGCCGGTCAAACTGACCCAGGAATTCCGCTCCTTCGACTTCGAAAGCCCCTGGGAGGGTACCGACTACATTCTCCCGGGCGACGAGAAAGCCGCCAAGGCACCGGGGAAGCCGCAATGAAGGACACGCTCGCCCCCGGCGCATCGGCTACGTTCAGCTACACGGTGCCGGCCAACAAGACTGTCCCGCACCTTTATCCCGAGGCCGCCGACTTCCAGAGCATGCCGGCGGTGTTCGCCACCGGGTTCATGATCGGCCTGATGGAATGGACGTGCATGAAGGTGCTGGAGCCGCACCTCGACGCGGGCGAGGGGTCGCTCGGTGTGCACGTCAACGTCAGTCACGCCGGGGCGACGCTGCCGGGTCAAACGATCACCGTCGATGCCGAGGTCACCAAGGTTGAAGGCCGGCGCGTCTCGTTCCGCATCAAGGCGCACGACGGCGTGGAGATGATCGGCGAAGGCGAGCACGACCGCTTCGTCGTGCCGTGGGACAAGTTCAATGCCCGCGTCAACGCGAAGGCCAAGACGGCGGGCGTACCGCCTCTGACCCCGGCAAGGACGTGAGGCGATGGCCGAAACAGACATCCGCCAGTTCCACCTGAATTTCGGCCCGCAGCATCCGGCCGCGCACGGCGTGCTGCGTCTCGTGTTGGAGCTTGACGGCGAGGTGGTGGAGCGGGTCGATCCGCACATCGGCCTTCTGCATCGCGGCACCGAGAAGCTGATCGAGCACAAGACCTATCTGCAGGCGATCGGCTACTTCGACCGGCTCGACTACGTCGCGCCGATGAACCAGGAGCATGCCTTCTGCATGGCGGTCGAGAAGCTGCTCGACCTGGAGGTTCCGAAGCGCGGCCAGCTCATTCGCGTGCTTTACTCCGAGATCGGTCGCATCCTCTCGCATCTGCTGAACGTAACGACGCAAGCGATGGACGTCGGCGCGCTCACACCTCCGCTGTGGGGGTTCGAGGAGCGCGAGAAGCTGATGGTGTTCTACGAACGTGCCTCCGGCAGCCGCATGCATGCCAAGTACTTCCGCGTCGGCGGCGTGCACCAGGATTTGCCGACCAAGCTGATCGAGGACATCGCCGCCTTCTGCGAGACGCACCCGGCGGTGCTGGACGACATCGAGGGGCTGCTCACCGACAACCGCATCTTCAAGCAGCGCAACGTCGACATCGGCAACATCTCCCTGGATGACTGCTTCAAGTGGGGTTTCTCGGGCGTTCTCGTGCGTGGCTCGGGCGCAGCCTGGGATTTGCGCCGCGCGCAGCCCTACGAGTGCTACTCCGAACTCGATTTCGACATCCCCATCGGCAAGAACGGCGACAACTACGACCGCTACTGCATCCGCATGGAGGAGATGCGCCAGTCGGTGCGCATCATGAAGCAGTGCTGCGAGAAGCTGCTGTCTTCCGAGGGCCAAGGCCCGCACGTTGCGCCGGACAAGAAGGTGGTGCCGCCCCGGCGGGGCGAGATGAAGCGCTCCATGGAGGCGCTGATCCACCACTTCAAGCTCTACACCGAGGGCTTCCACGTGCCCGAGGGCGAGGTCTACGCCTGCGTCGAGGCGCCCAAGGGCGAGTTCGGCGTCTATCTGGTGGCGGACGGCAGCAACAAGCCCTACCGCTGCAAGATTCGCGCGCCGGGCTTCGCCCACCTGCAGGCGATGGACTTCATGAACCGCGGCTACATGCTGGCCGACGTCTCTGCCATTCTTGGCTCCCTGGACGTGGTGTTCGGGGAGATCGACCGGTAGCGGTCCTTGCTGTGGCGCACACGCATCGTCGAGACCGTTGGATTCTGGTCATCTGCCTCCTCGGCGGGGTGCTGCTGACGGTGATAGGTGTGCGCTATTTCCTGACGCCCGAGGGGGCCGCGCGCACGTTCGGGGTGCCGGCACGACCCGTTGGGCATGAGCTCCATTACATCATCGGCTTGAGGAACGTGTGGCTGGGGCTGCTGGCGGTGACGTTTGCGCTGTTGCGCGAGTGGCGGGCGTTGGCGCTGTGGTTCGGCTTCGGGGCCGCCGTTTGCTTCGCCGATGCCGGCATCGTTGCAAGCTCGACCGGCAGAGTGCCGCAAATTGTCTTCCACGCCGTCTGCGGTGTTGCGTGTATCGGGCTGTCGGTCCTAACGTGGCGGCGTCACAACAAGAACAGCTGATCGTTGCGCGTGTTCGACCTTGGTTTCGTCCTGGCGGTCGGCGCCTTCGGCTGGGGGCTCAGCCTGGCCTCCTACCGTCTCTTGGCGGAACGCTGTGGCTGGCCTTTGGGGCGGTGGCAGGCGGAACGGCACATCTTGACGTTCGCCATTGGCCTGGCATGCATCGGGCTTGGGGTGCTTGCCGCCTTTCTGCGGCTGTGGGCGGGCGATGTCTGGGCCGGAATCCTCGTGATTCTGTTCGGGATTGCCTGGGCGGTTTTCTGGACGGGATTTCTGCATACGGGCGCGCAAAGCGCCTTGTTGCTCGCGCCAGCAGCAGCCCTGATTCTGCTCACGCGCGTACATGGCTGAGCAGGACGATTTTGCCGCGTAGGATCGTCGCAGTCTTTCTGTTTTAGAAGCGCGACAATCTGCAAATCGGCGCTTATAAGGGTGCCGCCCGCGATCACCTTGCCTGGAGGCAGCGCACCGACATGGCCGTTCGCCGTATTGGCCCCAATCAGCCGGCGAGCTTCGCGTTCACGCCCGAGAACGAGGCGTGGGCGCAAGCGACCATTGCCAAGTATCCGCCCGGCAAACAGGCCTCGGCGGTGATCCCGCTGCTGTGGCGCGCTCAAGAGCAACACGATAACTGGTTGCCGGAGCCCGCCATGCGCGTGGTGGCCGATATGCTGGGTATGGCGCACATTCGTGTCTACGAAGTGGCGACCTTTTACACGATGTTCCAGCTCTCGCCGGTGGGGAAGCAGGCACACGTGCAGGTGTGCGGAACTACGCCGTGCATGCTGCGCGGAGCTGAGGCTCTGGTGGAGGTTTGTCGCCACCGCATCCATCACGATCCGCATCACCTCTCCGAGGACGGCAACTTCTCGTGGGAGGAGGTCGAGTGCCTCGGCGTGTGCGCGAACGCGCCGATGGTGCAGATTTTCAAGGACACCTACGAGGACCTGACTCCGGCGCTGTTCGAGAAGGTGCTGGACGGTTTCGCCAGCGGCAATCCGGTGAAGGCCGGATCGCAGATCGGTCGGCAGGCGTCCTGCCCCGAGGGTGGACCGACGACGCTCAAAGACTACGCCAAGGCTGGAAAGTAGGGGCTGACCGCAGTGGCGCTGCAAGACAAGGACCGCATCTTCAAGAACGTGTACGGCTTCCAGGACTGGGGGCTCGAGGGGGCACGAGCGCGCGGTGCCTGGGACGGCACCAAGGCCCTGATCGAGAAGGGCCAGGACTGGATCATCACCGAGATGAAGAACTCCGGCCTGCGCGGCCGGGGCGGCGCCGGCTTCCCGACGGGCCTGAAGTGGTCGTTCATGCCCAAGAGCGATCCCAGGCCCAGCTATCTCGTGATCAACGCGGACGAGTCGGAGCCCGGTTCGTGCAAAGACCGTGAGATCATGCGGCATGATCCGCACCTCTTGATCGAAGGCGCGCTGCTGGCGTCGTTCGCGATGCGTGCGCACGCTTGCTACACCTACGTGCGCGGCGAGTTCATCCGTGAGCGCGAGCAGCTGCAAGCCGCGGTCGATCAGGCCTACGCGGCGAAGCTGATCGGCAAGAACAACATCCACGGCTGGGACTTTGACTTCTACATCCACCACGGCGCCGGCGCCTACATCTGCGGCGAGGAGACGGCGCTGCTGGAAAGCCTGGAAGGCAAGAAGGGCCAGCCGCGCCTGAAGCCGCCGTTCCCGGCCAATGCCGGCCTCTATGGCGCGCCCACCACGGTCAACAACGTGGAATCGATCGCCGTCGTCGGCGACATCCTGCGCCGCGGTGCGGCTTGGTTCGCAGGTATCGGCAAGCCCAACAACACCGGCACCAAGCTGTTCCAGATCTCGGGCCACGTCGAGAAGCCGTGTGTGGTCGAGGAAGAGATGGGCATTCCGCTGCGCGAGCTGCTAGAGCGGCACGCTGGCGGCGTGCGCGGCGGCTGGGACAACCTGCTGGCCGTCATTCCCGGCGGCTCGTCCATGCCGCTGCTGCCGGCAGACATCTGCCAGGATCTGACGCTCGACTTCGACACACTGTCGAAGCTCAAGTCGGGCATGGGGACGGCGGCCGTGATCGTCATGGACAAGTCCACCGACGTGATCGCCGCCATCCGGCGCATCGCCTATTTCTACAAGCACGAGAGCTGCGGCCAGTGCACGCCGTGCCGCGAAGGCTGCGGCTGGATGTGGCGTGTGCTGCAACGCATGGAACGAGGCGACGCCGAGAAGCGCGAGATCGATCTCTTGTTCGACGTCACCAAGCAGGTCGAGGGCCACACCATCTGCGCGCTCGGTGATGCGGCGGCGTGGCCGGTGCAGGGCCTGATCCGGCATTTCCGCCCCGTGATGGAAGAGCGCATCGAGCGCCATCAGGCCGCACTTAAGCAGGCGGCGGAGTAGGGCATGCCCAAGCAACTCATCATCGACGGCACGCCCATCGAGGTCGAGGATGGCATCACGCTGATCCAGGCCTGCGAACAGGCCGGCGTCGAGGTGCCGCGCTTCTGCTACCACGAGCGGCTGTCGATCGCGGGCAACTGCCGCATGTGCCTGATCGAGGTCGTGGGGATGCCGAAGCCCGTGGCCTCCTGCGCCATGGGCGTCAACGACCTGCCGCCAAACAAGGACGGCAGCCCCAAGGTCATCACCACCACTTCGCCGATGGTGAAGAAGGCGCGCGAAGGGGTGATGGAGTTCCTGCTCATCAATCA
>CADEEC010000104.1 GCA_902826255.1 uncultured Hyphomicrobiales bacterium
GCATGATGCCCATGGCACGCATTTCGGCGAGTAGCGGCTCCAGCGGAAATCCGCCGCCCTCGATGTCCCACATGTAGGTCGCGACCAGCCCGCCCGGAGCAACAACCCGCATCAGCTCCGCAACGCTCGTCGCGGGATCGGGAACGAACACCAGAACCAGCGCCATCACCGCGGCATCGAACCTGTCGGCGGGAAACGGCAACGCCATCGCGTCACCCAGGTGAAATGTCGCCACGCGCGCTGCCGGCCGCGTGCGCGCGAAGGCGAGTTGCCCTTCGGATGGATCGACGCCGATGACCTCCGCCGGAGCACAACGATCCACGATCAGCTCGGTGAACGCGCCGTTGCCGCATCCCACATCGATCCAGCGCAGGCCCCGCTTGGGAGCCACCCAGTCGAGGAACACCTCGCCCGCAAGCCGGCTCCAGATGCCCATCATCTGCTCATAGGCCGCCCCGTCGTTGAAGCGGATGTTGCTGTCCGTCATTGCCAGCCCTCCGATGCCTTCCGGAGCATATCCGTCCGATCGCCAGTCCGCCTAGCCATCGCGCTGCGCCCATGGCTGTTCCCGGCGTTGACACCGGGTTCCGACTGCCGTAGGGTCACTAGACCAATCGGTCTAATTTGGGAGGTCGAGCATGCGAGTCGCCAAGGACCAGGTCGATGTCAGGATGCAGATTCCCGGCGCCACCATCCGTCAGCGCATGGATTTCGGCGACGCCACGGGGCTGGGAAAGATCAGCGGCGAATACTTCACGCTGGCGGCGGGCGTGGATACGACGCCGCTCTTCAAGGGCCTCGACGGCGATTTGTGCCAATGCCCGCACTGGGGCTTCGTCGTGCGCGGGCAGCTCACCACCACCGACGCCTCCGGCAAGCAGGAGACGGTGCGCGCCGACGATCTGTTCTATTGGCCGCCCGGGCACAACGTGCACGTCGATGCCGATGCGGAGATCGTCATGTTCAGCCCGCAGCACCAGCACAGCGAAGTCATCGGCCACATGATCGAGAAAACCAGGGTGTGATCTGCGCGCCGGCATTGATCGTATCGACATGACGCATTCGACCAAGCAACGGCTCATCGAGGCCGGTCTCCGCATGCTCCTGCAGCACGGCTACAACGACCTTGGCATCCAGGCGCTGCTCGACGCCACCAGCACGCCGAAGGGCTCCTTCTATCACCACTTCAAGGACAAGGAGGACTTCGCGCTCGAGGTGGTCGACACCTACATGCAGCAGGTGCACCAGGTGCTCGACGTGACACTGTCGGACCGGAAGGTGCCGCCGCTGGCCCGCGTGCGCAGCTTCTTCGAGGCGGTGCAGCAGTCCTACAAGGGCGAGGGCTACATGGGCTGCCTGCTCGGCGGCCTCGGCCAGGAGCTGTCCGGCGTCAGCGAGGTCTTCCGCAAGAAGATCGAGGACTGCATCGCCACCATCGCCAAACGGCTTGCCGTGTGCCTTGAGGAGGCGCGCGAGCAGGGCGCGCTTGCGCCCGACAGCAACGCACGCCAGATGGCGAACCTGCTGGTGGACTGCTGGGAGGGTGCGGCCCTGCGCAGCCGCTTGCGCCGAAGCCCAGCTTCCCTCAATGCCATGCTCGACTTCTATTTCAACTCCATCACCGTTTCCGCACCACCAGGGCGGAGGATGTCATGACCGCAGCGCACCCGCATTCCGCACCGGCCAGCGGCGCCGAGCAGGCCGCGCAGGCCATCGTCGAGCTCATCAACGCGCGCCCCAGGTCGCCGCGGCCGGACGAGATCGCAGACATCATCAAGACCTTTGCCACCGCGCCGCCGCCCGCGTCCTGCAGCCATTGCGACGCGCTCGATCGCGAATACGGGCCGGCGACCAAGACGATGCCGTAAGCTGTCCACTCGCCGAGGAGGCGCTCTGCGCCCGCCGCGCTTGCCTATCGGGGGCGGCTCGGTTTCAATCCCCGCCGTTCAACTCGAGAGCGCGGGATAGCACACATGAGCGAACTTGCCGGCCGCACGGCCATTGTCACGGGGGCCGGGCGCAACATCGGCCGCGCCATCGCGCTCAGTCTGGCCGAGGCCGGCGCCTCCTTGGTCGTCAACGGCCGCAGCGACCGCGCCGCGCTGGATAGCGTCGTCGCCGACATCGAGTCCAAGGGTGGCAAGGCGCGTGCTGTCCTCGCCGACGTCGGCAGCGAGGCGGCCGTCAACGACTTGGTTGCCGCCGCCGCTTCCGCCTTCGGCCGCGTCGACATCATCGTCAACAATGCCGCCGGCCGGCCCGAGACGCGCTTCGAGGCCATGACCTTTGCCGACTGGCGCAGCGTGCAATCGACCGTGCTCGACGGCGCCTTCCTGATCGCCAAGGCAGCCCTGCCCCACCTCAAGCAGAGCGGCGCGGGCGCGATCGTCAATATCGGCGGCGTCGGCACCCACGTGGGCGCCAAGAACCGCGCGCATGTAATTTCCGCAAAGGCAGGGCTGATCGGCCTGACGCGCGCGCTGGCGCACGAGCTGGCCGAGTACAACGTCACGGTCAACTGCGTCGCGCCGGGCCTGATCGCCACCGCGCGCGATCCCAACAAGCCGATGCCGCAGCATCACCAGGTGAGCCGCACGCTGGCCGGCCGCCTGGGTGAGCCCGAGGAGGTTGCCGCCGCCGTGCGTTTCCTGGCCGGACCGCAGGGCCGCTACATCACGGGCCAGACGCTACACGTCAGCGGCGGCATGTTTCTGACTTGAGACGTGGCGCTGCTCAGATCAGCTTGAGCAGCGCCCGGGCGTTGCCGCCGCAGATGGCTGACGTTGTCGCGGCATCGAAGCCGGCGTCGCAGACATGGCCGACGGGATCGTAGTCCGCCATGTCGAACGGATAATCGGTCCCCATGAGGATACGGTCGGCGCCGTACAGGCGCACCAGCTCCTGCAGCTGATGCGGCGTGAAGACGACCGTGTCGAAGTAGAGGCGCTTCAGGTAGGTCGTCGGCGGGTGCGGCAGGTCCCCGTGCGAATCCGAACGCGCGCCCCACGCATGGTCGATGCGGCCGGCGTAGCTCGCCAGATAGCCGCCGCCGTGCACCGCCAGGATCTTGAGGTTCGGGTGCCGCTCCAGCACGCCGTCGAAGATCAGGTAGTGCAGCGCAATCGTCGTCTCCAGCGGGTTGCCGATCACGTTGTTGAAGTAGAAGCGCGTCAGGCGCTGGGCGTGCGTGAAGCCGTTCGGGTGAATCACCACCAGCACGCCCAGCGCCTCGGCCTTCTTCCAGAACGGTGCGAACGCGGGGTCCGACAGCTCGCGGCCGTTGACGTTGGTGAGCACCTGCACGCCCTTGAAGCCGAGCTGGTTTACACAGCGCTCCAGCTCCTTGGCCGCTTCGTGGCCATCCGGCATCGGCACGGTGCCGAAGCCCCTGAGGCGATCCGGCTTGCGGGCCACGAACTCCGCAACGCCGTCGTTGACCATGCGCGCAGCCTCGACGGCGATCTCGACCGGCACGGCGTAATAGCACTGCGGCGGCGGCGGCTTCACGATCTGCATATCGATGCCCATCGCATCGAGGTCGGCGAGCCGCTTGTCGAGCGGCGCGCGCGCTTTCAGGTCCCCCTCCTGCTTCTCGTTCAGCGCCCTGGTCGCGGCATCGGCGAAGGTCACGAGCGGGTTGGCATCGGCGGCAAGGTGGGGTCGGACGAACTCGGCCGCCCGCGGCACGCCGACATGGGAGTGGATGTCTACCGTGACGCTGTGCGGGCGCGCCTCGCGACCGGGCTTGCCATGCCGGCGCGCGGCGGTCGGCGCATACTTGTTCCACTGGCTCAATGCGATCTCCCTTCAGGCAGCCGCTATGCCGGCCGCTCGAGCTTGAGCAAGGCATCGGCATTGCCGTGCGTGAGTTTCGCCATGTCGCTGGGCGACAGGGCGATGCGGTCGAGGAAGGCGCGACCGCGCGCGTGCGGCGCATAGGGGTAGTCGACCGAGAACATGATGCGGTCGATACCGAAGGTCAGCAGCGCGGCCAGGAACGGCGGCTCGTTGAAGACGCCGCTGGTGGTGATCCACACCTGATCGAGGATGGTGCGGCTGATGGGACGTTGGAGATGGCCGATGTCGTTTGCGAACACCTGGTCGATGCGGTCCAGCATCATCGGCAGCATCTCGCCCATATGGCCGATGATGAGCTTGAGGCGTGGATGCCGGTCGAGCGTGCCGGACAGCACCAGGCGCAGGATGTGGATCGCCGTCTCCGAGTGCCAGCCCCAGCCGGCCGCTTCCAGCACGCCGCCGGCGGCGGGCGCCAAGCCAACGTAGTACGCGTTGCGCACGGCCTGCGGTGCCAGATGCGGGTGCACGTAAATCGGCACGTCGAGGTCCACGGCGGCCGCGAGCAGGCTGCCGTAGGCCGGATCATCCAGAAAGCGGCCTTCCGTCGTGCCGTTGACGAGCGCGCCGGCGAAGCCGAGCTTGCGCACCGCGCGAACCAGCTCGGCCGCGCATGCCTCGGGACTCTGCATCGGCAGAACGGCAAAGCCCGCGAAGCGATCCGGATGCTTGGCGATGGCCGCGGCGAGATGGTCGTTCATCTCGCGCGCAATGGCGATACCATCCGGACCCGGAACAAGGTCGGGCCCGGGACCGGTGTTGGAGAGCACCTCCACGCTGATCCCCGCCGCGTCCATCAATGCCAAACGCCGCTCGCCGATCTCCGGCAGGACCTCGGCGAGGTTCGGGCCGCCAGGTGAGGGCGTGCGGGGCCGGAAGCCGCGCCGGGCGATGGCGTCCGGATCGATCCGCCGCACGAGCGCCGGCACGGTGAAATGCTCTTCCAACGCCACGACGCGCATAGGGGACGCTCCGCCTAGTTCGTTGCCTTGAACAGCGTCGAATAGCGGGCCGTGTCGTCCTTGATGATCTGGTTGAAGCGTTCCAGCGTGGTGGTGACCATCACCGCGCCCTGCGGCTCAAACCGCGCCTTGACCTCGGGCAGCTGCACGACCGCCGAAATCTCGCTGCTCGCTTTGGCAACGATCGCGTCGGGTACGCCCGCTGGCGCCAGGATGCCGAACCATGAATCGTACTGGAACTCGGGCAGGCCCGCTTCCGCAAAGGTCGGCACATCGGGAAGCACCTTCAGGCGCGCCGGGCCGGTGACGGCGAGCGGCTTCACCTTGCCGCTCAGGATGAGATCACCCGCCGCCGAGAAGAACGAGAAACCCATCGCCACGTCGCCGCGGATGATCGCGGTGTGCGTCTCGGGCAGGCCCTTGAAGGGCACGTGAACGATGTCGACCTTGGCCACCTGCTTGAAAAGCGCACCGGCGATGCCGGTCGTGCTGCCGAGCCCCGCCGAGCTGTAGTTCAGGTCGCCCGGCTTGGCGCGCGCCAATTCAACCAGTTCCTTGACGCTCTTGACCGGCGAGTCGGGCGGCACCACCAGGATCAGCGGTGTCGTTGCCACCTGCGCGATGCCGACGAAATCCCTGACGGGGTCGAACGCCAGGTTCTTGTTCAGATGGCCGATGACGGTGTGGCCGTTGGACGTGAGCATCAGCGTGTAGCCATCCGCGGCAACGCCCTTGGCGACGCTGGACGTACCGGCGAGCCCCGGCCGGTTCTCCACCACCACCTCCTTGCCCCAGCGCGCCTGCAGCCGCTCCGCGACGACGCGGGCGAGCAGGTCGGTCATGCTTCCGGCCGAGAACGGCACGACCAGGCGCACCATCTTGTCCGGATACTTTGCAGCATCCTGCGCCGAGGCGGCTGTGGCGGTGAGGATGGCGGCGACGGCAATGGCAATGCTTCTGAGAGCGTGCATGGTCAACCTCCCTGGCCGCGCCTGTCCCGGCGCTGGCGGGCCGCATCATGCCGCCGCGCGGGCTTGCGGTCTATGCGGAAGAAATGGGTGAACAGAAATTGAACTGCGCGTTGCCCATATGCAGCCCAGCCCGGCGCGATGCGTGGCTGCGAGAGCGGTGAATGTCTGGCATCATGGCCGTCCTGCCTGAGCCTCATCCGGAAATTCTAATGAATCGCATCACCGGCCGTTCTGCCTTCCTCGCGCTCCTGAAGGACGAAGGCATCACGCACCTGTTCGGCAATCCCGGCACCACCGAGCTGCCGATCATGCATGCGCTGGCCGAGCACCCCGACCTCACCTACGTGCTCGGCCTGCAGGAATCGCTCGTGGTGGCCATGGCGGACGGCTTCTCGCGCGCCAGCGGCAAGCTGGTGGCCTGCAACGTGCACGTGGCGCCGGGCCTCGGCAACGCCATGGGCTCGCTGTTCAACGCCAAGTTCACCGGCACGCCGATGATCCTCACCGCCGGCCAGCAGGAGCAGGGCCACGGCCTCACCGAGCCGCTGCTTTACAATCCGCTGGTGCCGATGGCCGAGCCGCTGGTGAAGTGGGCCGTGGAAGTGACACGGCTGGAGGACCTGCCGCGCATCGTGCGGCGCGCTGCCAAGGTCGCCATGACGCCGCCGACCGGCCCGGTGTTCATCTCGCTGCCGGGCGACATCCTCAACGCCGAGGCCGGCATCGACCTCGGCACCTCCACGCGCGTGGAGACGCGTGCGCGCCCGAGCGACGACATCCTCGACAAGCTCGCCAAGCGCATGCTGCAGGCGGAGCGTCCCGTCATCATCGCCGGCGACGAGATTGTGAAAAGCGATGCGCTGCAGGCAGCCGCAGCCTTCGCCGAGACGCTGGGCGCGCCCGTCTATCAGCAGAGCGTGCCCTACGGCTCGCACTTCCTCTCCGAGCATGCCTGCTACATTGGCAGCCTGTCGCGCGACCAGAAACAGGTGCGCGACCTGCTCGCCAGGCATGACCTCGTCATCGTGCTCGGCGCCGACCCCGTGCGCATGTCGGTGTGGAGCGAGGTCGATGCCATGCCGGCCGGCATGCCGATCCTTCACATCGGCCTCGTCGATTGGGACATGGGCAAGAACTTTGCCGCCGAGATGGCCGTGCGCGCCGACCTCAACGAGACGCTGATTGCGCTCACGCCTGTCCTCAAAAAGCTTGGCGGCGGCAAGCTCGCAAGCAAAGCCAAGGCAGTCCTGGCCGCGCTCGCCGCCGACAATTGGACCGCGCGCCGCGCCAAGCTCGCCGCCCGCGTCAGCGAGAGCCGCTCCAGGAAGCCTATCGATCCGGACTGGCTGTCGCTGCAGATCGCGGAAGCCATGCCGCGCGACGCGGTGATGGTGAACGAGTCCCTCACATCCGGCCGCTATATCTTCGATTTCGTGCCCTATCGCGACCGCTTCAGCTTCCACGCGCTGGCCGCCGGCGGCATCGGCTGGGGACTGCCGGCCGCCGTCGGCGCCGCCATGGCGCAGGCGCCGCGCCCGGTGGTGTGCTTCTCCGGCGACGGCAGCGCCATGTACTCGATCCAGTCGCTGTGGACCGCCGCCAACGCCAAGCTGCCGATCACCTACGTCATCTGCAACAACGGCGGCTATCGCATCATCAAGCAGCGGCTGAAGGCCTTCCACGGCAGCAGCCACTTCGTCGGCATGGCCTTCGAGGACCCCGCCATCGACTTCACCGCGCTCGCCAGATCGCTCGGCATGCCCGCCGAAAAAATCACCGACCCCGACGCGCTGCCCGATGCCCTGAAACGCGCCTTCCACTCGCCCGGGCCGAAGCTGCTGGATGTCGTGGTGGACGGGCGGGTGTAGCCGCCAAGCTCCCGTATGGAACCAATAGGATCGGCTGACGTTGCCGTGTGGGGGCCGAGTCATCGGAAGCGCACACGCGCCGACGGGTGGCGATCGGGCGTAGGCTGTTGGGCCTGCTGACGCCGGGGCAAGAGGGGAGCAGGCAGTGACCACATCGATATCCGACAGCTCTCGGAAGCCGTCGGCCCGCCATAGATTTTTGTTTCCGGTCGTTTTCATCGCCGTGCTGCTCGTCGTGCCGCTGCTCGCGCTGGAAGGCAGCGTCAGACTTCTCGGCTGGCAGACGGCCGGTGACCCCTATCTCAACTTCGGCCGCGTGCGGTCGTTCTTCGAGGACGTCGAGATCGAGGGCAAGGCCTTCAAGAAGGTGAAGGCACGCCAACTCTATCGCGAGCGCGAGGTGATGTTTTCCGTAAGCAAGGAGCCCGACGCCTTTCGCATTTTCTGCGTGGGTGGTTCCGCCAGCGCCGGCTGGCCGCATCCGGGCGCGGAGATCTACAGCACGTATCTCGAAGACGCTCTCATCGCCGCCTATCCGGGCCGCACGATCGAGGTGCACAACGTCAGTGCGCAAGCCTATGCCGCCTATCGCGTGCGGCTCATCCTGGAAGAGATCGCCGCGTTCGAGCCCGACCTCGTCATCATCTACTCGGGCAACAACGAGTTCCTCGAACCGCGCCGCTACCAGACCGAGCCGCGCTGGTGGGACGGGGTTGCGGCGGCGGCCGACCACTCGCGCGCCTACGGCCTGCTGCGCGGCAGCCCACTGCTTGCCAAGTGGCTTCCGGGCAGCACGCTGCAGCCGCACGCGGTCGGCGGCGTCGCCTTCGAGCAGTGGTCGAAGATCGAGCGCATACCGGTTGTGCTTCGCACCGATCCCGCCCAGTTCGGCAAGGTCGCCGCGCACTATCAGCACAGCGTCACGTCGATGCTGGAGACGCTGGACGATATCGGGGTCCCTGCGCTGCTGATGACGGTGCCAAGCAACCTGCGCGACTGGCAGCCGCACGTGTCGATCCCGGTCGATCCGGCCAATCACGCCGGCCGCGATCACCTCATCGCCGGCCGTGCCGCGCTTCTCAAGGATGACCGCGCCGCCGCCATCGGGCACTTCACAATGGCCGTAGCCGCGAGCCCGGAGCATGCCGCGTCTCACTTCCATCTCGGCCAGGCCCTCGATGCGGTGGGCCGGTACGCGGAGGCCTACGACAGCTTCGTGCGTGCGCGCGACCTCGATGCCAATCCCTTCCGGGCCCTCTCGCACTTCAACAACATCGTGCGCGAGGTGGGCGCCGGGTTCCCAAAGGTGCGGCTGGTCGATCTCGAAAAGGCCTTTCAAGCAGCGGCGTCACCGCGCGCGCCGGGTTTCGACCTGATGCTCGACTACGTGCACCCGACCAAGGCCGGCAATCTGCTGATTGCACAACAGGCGTTCCAGGCCATTGCCGACGCGGGCTATCTGGGCGGCACCCTGAAGCCATTCACCCATTCCCCCGAGACGGACGACACGGGCAGCATCTACGACGAGGGCAAGGACGACGACCTGCAGGCCGTGCTGGTTTACATCGCCATGATGATGCACCAGCACGAGATGGTGGTGCGCCTCTCCGACAAGCTGATCGAGATGCCCGGCGTGATGAACGCCATGGATCCGGAGGACGCCTATCACGTCAAGGAGGCCCGGGAAATCTTCGGCGAACTGATCGAGCTGGATGAGACGGAGCTTGAGACCGGGATGACGCTGCCCGCACGGGCCGCGCTCGAACAGCGGCTGAATCTGCTCTACAAGGATGTGTTCGGCAACTATGTCGAGTACCAGGGCCGGCGCTGGCAGTAGCGCCGAACCAGTCTTCGTCCTTGACGGGCATCACATAGTCCAGCGTGCCGGCGTCCGCGGCTCATGCTTTGCGCAGGATTTTGTCCATCGGTCTTCCGCGCGCCAGCTCGTCGACCAGCTTATCCAGGTAGCGAATCTCCCGCATGGTCGATTCCTGGACCTCCTCCACGCGAACACCACAGACGACGCCTTTGATGAGCGCTCTGTCAGGATTGATCTTGGGAGCCTCGGCGAAGAATGTTTCGAAGTCCGTTTGCTTCTTGATTTGAGTTGCCAGCTCCTTCTGGCGATAGCCTGTCAGCCAGGAAATGATTTCGTCGACCTCGGCTTTCGTGCGTCCCTTCTTCTCGGCTTTCGCAACATACAGAGGGTAGACGCTCGCAAAACTGGTTGTGTAGATGCGGTGCTTCGCCATCCTTTTCGGTCCCCCTGCCCAGTGACTGCTCGCCGAGCCAATCCGCCCACCGTCACCTCGGTTGGCAGCCCATGCAAACCCGCGGAACCTACTGAAACGCGTTCATCGGCGTGGTCGCGCCCAGCGTACCGGCCATCGAGCCGCCGTCGATCGACAGCACGATACCCGTCACCCAGCGCGACAGGTCGGAAGCAAGGAACACCACGCCGTTACCCACGTCCCAGCCCGTGCCTTCCACCTGCAGCAGGTTGTTCCTGCGGCGGACGTCGCGCAGCTCCGGCTCCATGCCTCCTGCGGAAACCATGGGCGTGTAGACATAGCCGGGCGCGATGCAATTGACGCGGATGCCCTCGCGGCCATGCTGGGCGGCCATGGCGCGTGTCATGTTCACCACCGCGCCCTTGGACGAGCAGTAGAGCAAGTTCTGGTTGCCGCCACGCAAGCCGTCGATGGAGGCGATGTTGATGATGGCGCCGCCGCCCAGCCTGCGCATCTCGGGGATGGCATACTTCGACATCAGCATCATTGAGGTGACGTTGACGCGCATGGCAGCGTCCCAGGCCTCGGGATCGACATCCACGGCGCTGCCTTTCGGCCCGCCGATGCCGACGTTGTTGACGACGATGTCGACCCTGCCCCAGGCGTCGCTGGCGGCCTGCACCGAAGCCCGGCAGGACGCCGCATCGGCCACGTCGGTGACGACGACCAACGATGTGCCGCCCTCGGCGTCAATCATGGCCTTGGTAGCCTCGGCCCATTCGCGGGTGGCATCCAGCAAGGCGACCCGCGCTCCCTCGCGCGCCAGCAGAATTGCAGCGGCGCGCCCATTGCCGATGCCTTCGGCGCGCGATCCCGCTCCCGTGACGATCGCCACCTTGTCCTTGAGCCCCATCTGCGGCATGCGCTTTACTCCTCGAGCTGTCGCGGTCCCGCTCAGTCCGCGTCCTGCACCGGCATCACATAATTCAGCGGCAGCCGCCCGCCGTCGGCGAACACGGTGGTGCCTGTCACGTAGCTCGCCTCGTCGCTCGCCAGCCAGGCGACGATGGCAGCAATCTCCTCCGGTTTGCCGAAGCGGCCGAGCGGCGTGCGCGACAGCACCTTGGCGCGGAACGCCTTGTCCTTGACGACGTCCTTCAGCAGTGGCGTGTCGATGGTGCCGGGGCCGACGGCGTTGACGCGGATGCCGTACGGCGCCAGCGACACCGCCATGGCCTTCGTGAGCTGGCTGACGCCGCCCTTCGACATCGAGTAGGCGACGTGGTCCGGAAGGCCGAAGCGCTCGTTGACGGAGCTCATGTTGACGATGGCGCCGGCCGGCTTGCCCGTGCGGCCCTTGCTCTGGCTCACCATCTGCCGCGCGACGGCCTGTGCCATCAGGAAGGACCCGCGCAGGTTGATGCCGAGCACGCGGTCGAGCTCCTGCAGCGGCAGGTCGAGGAACGGCGCGTCGTCGACCACGCCCGCGTTGTTGACCAGCACGTCGACGCGCTTGAAGGCCTTCAGCGCCGTAGCGAGAGCGGCCGTCACGTCGGCGGGCTTCGACACGTCGCAGTGCACGAAAGCCGCCGCGCCGCCTTTGGCCTCGATCGCCTTCACCACCCGCTCGCCCGCTTTGTCGTTGACGTCGCAGACGGCGACCTTGGCGCCCTCCTTCGCCACCCGCAGGGCGCACGCCTGTCCGATCCCCTGTCCCGCGCCGGTGACGATGGCGACCTTGCCTGCAAGCAGCATTCTCGTTCTCCTATCGCGCGTCCTTGCAGGACCGCGCCACCTCGACCCGCCGGCAACCTAGATCGTGAAGCCCGGATTGTCATGCCGGGCAAATCGTCATTCCCGTTAGGCGACGCGCAGGGGGAACGACGACACTCGGCGCTCGCGCAACACCCCGCAGCAGGCTAGGGTGCAAATATGAAAATGCGCGCCCTGGACCACATCGTGCTGTGCGTGAAGGATGTCGGCGCGACCTGCCGCTTCTACGCGCACGCGCTGAACATGGAGCCGCGCGAAGGCCAGCCCGGCAAATGGTCGCTGCATTTCGGCACCCACAAGATCAATTTGCAGGACGCTGCCGCACCGCCGAGCATCGCCCGCGGCACCGTGCCGGGCAGCGGCAATTTCTGCCTGCTTACCGACACCCCTCTCGATGCTGTCGTTCTGCACCTGCGGAGTGCAGGGATCGAGATTATCGACGGCCCGGGCGAGCGCGACGGGGCCGCGGGCAAGCTCCTGTCCGTCTATTTCAGGGACCCGGATGGCAATCTCATCGAGGTGAGCAACCAGCTCTGAAGCGGGAACCCTCGGCGCCGCGGCCTTTCCTCCAGGCCCAGCGGCCCGCTCCCGTGACTCGCACAGATCACGCCCATTCTCCTGCCGCGCGCCCTTGCAGGATAGTGCGCCCCTCACCGCCAGCAACCTGGATCGTGGTGCCCGGATTGTCGTGCCGGACAAATCGTCATTCCCGCCAAGCGAAGCGCAGAGCGGGAATCCAACCATCAACGGACAAGCCTGCAAGCTGGATTCCCGCTGATCGCGCTGTCGCGCTCGCGGGAATGACGAGGTTTGTGTTCGACGGTCCGACCTGTCCCCGCAATCGGGGAGAGGGAGAAGAGAACAGCAGCGCGCTTGCCCCGCCCTGGCCCCTGGCGTAAGCGTGCGTCGATCCTGGCAATGTTCGGCACGCTTCCCATGTCCAATCCCTACAGCGAAAATCTCGACCGCAACGCGGCCAACTACCAGCCGCTGACGCCGCTCAACTTCCTGGAGCGCGCGGCGGCCGTGTTCCCGGACCACGTGGCCATCATCCACGGCAAGCAGCGCACGACTTATGCGGAGTTCTACGCGCGCGCCCGCCGTCTGGCGTCCGCGCTCGCCGCCAAGGGCATCGGCGTCGGCGACACCGTCTCGGCGATGCTGCCCAACATCCCGGCGATGCTGGAGGCGCACTACGGCGTGCCGATGCTCGGTGCGGTGCTGCATTCGCTCAACACGCGGCTCGACGCCGCCATCATCGCCTTCCAGCTCGATCACGCCGACAGCAAGATCGTCATCTGCGATCGCGAGTTCACACCCGTGATGCGCGAGGCGCTCAAGCTCGCCAAGGTGAAGCCGTTCCTGATCGACGTCGACGACACGGAGTTCCCGCAGACGAACGCCGCGATCTCGGACAACGGCTACGAGGCCTTCCTCGCCACCGGCGATCCCGCCTTCGGTTGGCGCATGCCGCCGGACGAGTGGGAGTCCCTCACGCTCAACTACACGTCGGGCACCACCGGCAATCCCAAGGGCGTCGTCTACAGCCATCGCAGCGCGGCGCTGATGTGCTACGCCAACGCGCTCACCGCCAGCCTCGGCAAGCATCCCGTGTATCTGTGGACGCTGCCGATGTTCCACTGCAACGGCTGGTGCTTCCCCTGGACCATCTCCGCCGTGATGGGCACGCACGTGTGCCTCAGGTGGGTGCGCGCCAGGGCCATGTTCGACGCCATTGCCGAGCACAAGGTCACACACCTGTGCGGCGCGCCGATCGTCATGTCGACGCTGCTCAACGCCACCGACGCCGAGAAGCGCCCGCTGCCGAACAGGATAGAGTTCGTCACCGCCGCCGCGCCGCCGCCGGAGGCCGTGCTGGCCGCCATGGCCAGGGCCGGCTTCAACGTCACGCACGTGTACGGCCTCACCGAGTCCTACGGCCCCGCCGTCGTCAACGAATGGCACGACGACTGGAGCAGCCTCGACCCCGCGCGCCAGGCGCAACTCAAGTCGCGCCAGGGCGTGCGCTATCCCGCGCTCGAGGCCCTGACCGTCATGGACCCGGCCACCATGAAGGAGGTGCCGGCGGACGGCGAGACGCTGGGCGAGGTCATGTTCCGCGGCAACATCGTCATGAAGGG
>CADEEC010000105.1 GCA_902826255.1 uncultured Hyphomicrobiales bacterium
AAGAGCCAGAACATCACCTCGGTCGCCGACTTCCTCGCCGCCCGCTACGGCAAGAGCCAGGCCGTCGGCGCGCTCGTCACCGTCATCGCCGTCGCCGGCACGCTGCCCTACATAGCCCTGCAGCTCAAAGCGGTGGCGCTCTCCGTCAGCGCCCTGCTCGGCGCCCTGCCGCTGCAGATCTTCGGCATACCCATCGATACGGCGTTCGTGATCGCCGTGCTGATGGCGGTGTTCGCGGTACTGTTCGGCACGCGCCACATCGACGCGACCGAGCACCAGGACGGCCTGATCGTGGCGGTCGCCGCCGAGTCCCTCGTCAAGCTCGCGGCTTTCCTCACCGTCGGCATCTTCGTGCTGTTCACCGTGTTCGGCGGCATCGACGGCTTCGTCGACAAGATCGCCACCAACCCCGAGCTGCACCGCATGTTCGCGCAGCAGTTCAGCACGGACTTCTGGATCGCGGTCACCTTCCTCAGTCTCGTCTGCATCGTGCTGCTGCCGCGCCAGTTCCACGTCACGGTGGTGGAGAACAACTCGGAGGACGAGATCCGCCGCGCCGCCTGGCTGTTTCCCGTCTACCTCGTGCTGATCAACCTGTTCGTGGTGCCGATCGCGGCGGCCGGCCTCATGACCCTGCCGGCCGGGTCGTTCGACAAGGACATGTACGTGCTCGGCCTGCCGCTTGCCGGCGGCACCGATATCATCACGCTGTTCGCCTTCGTCGGCGGCCTGTCCGCGGCGACCGCGATGGTGATCGTGGACTCCGTCGCGCTGGCGATCATGGTTTGCAACGGCCTCGCGGTTCCGCTTCTCCTGCGGGGCCGCTTCGATGAAGCCACGGCCCAGGACGACATGGCGGGGCTGCTGCTCGCCATCCGGCGCATCGCCATCTTCGGCATCGTCCTGCTCGGATATCTTTTCTATCTCCTGCTCGGGCAGGCGCACGCGCTGGCCTCCATCGGCCTGGTTTCGTTCGCGGCCATCGCCCAGTTCGCGCCGGCCTTCTTCGGCGGCCTGCTCTGGCGCAGTGCCACCGCGCGCGGCGCCATTGCCGGTATCGTGACGGGCTTCGCGGTATGGGCCTATACGCTGCTGCTGCCCTGGGTGATCGAGGCCGGCTGGCTGCCGTCCTCCATCATGACGGCCGGCCCCTTCGGCATCGCGCTGTTGAAACCGCACGCCCTGTTCTTCATCAGTCTCGATCCGCTGCCGCACGGCGTGCTGTGGAGCATGCTTGCCAACCTCGGCATGTTCATTGCCGTCTCGCTGGTTCGGCAACCCGAGCCGGTCGAGCGCCTGCAGGCGCATCTGTTCGTGCTGGATGATCTGCCGCGGCCGCCGGTGGCGCCCGGCTTCCGCATGTGGCGCTCGTCGATCACGGCGGGTGAGCTGCAGCGCACCGTTGCGCGCTACCTCGGGGCGGAGCGCGCCGAGCGCTCCTTCATGGAGTACGCGGCGAGCAGCAATGCGCCGGTGTACGAGAACGCGCCGGCCGACATCCACCTGCTTCGCTTCACCGAGCATCTGCTGGCAAGTGCCATCGGTGCTGCCTCGTCCCGCCTCGTGCTCTCCCTGCTGCTGCGCCGAAACGATGCCGGCAGCCATTCCGCCTTGAAGCTTCTCGACGATGCCTCCGAGGCGCTGCAGTACAATCGCGACCTTCTGCAGTCCGCGCTCGATCAGGTGCGGCACGGCCTCAGCGTGTTCGACAAGGACATGAAGCTGATCTGCTGGAACCGGCAGTTCCGCGAGCTGCTGGACCTGCCCCCCGACCTCGGCCGCGTCGGCGCGCCGCTCGACAGCGTTCTGCGCACGCTCGCCGAGCGCGGTGACCTCGGCTCCGGCGAGCCCAACCGGCTGGTCGCCAACCGCCTCATGAAGCTTGCCGTCGCGCACGAGACGTTCCAGGCGCAGATCGGCGGCGGCAGGCGCATCCTGGAGATTCGCACCAGCCCGATGCCGGGGGGCGGCATCGTGACCACCTACTCCGACATCACGGAGCGCGTGGAGGCGGCCGACGCGCTCGCCCGCTCCAATGAAACGCTGGAACGCCGGGTGCAGGAGCGCACCGCCGAGCTGACCGAGGTGAACGAGGCCCTTGCGATCGCCAAGGGCAAGGCGGACGAGGCCAACCTCGACAAGACCCGCTTTTTGGCCGCCGCCAGCCACGACGTCCTGCAGCCGCTCAACGCCGCGCGCCTCTATGCCACCAGCCTCGCCGAGCGCACGGTTCCCGATGCGGAGGCCAAGCTGGTGCGCAACATCGATGCGTCGCTGGAGGCGGTCGAAGAAATCCTCAACGTGCTGATCGAAATCTCCCGTCTCGATGCGGGGCGCCTCGAGCCCGAGATCACGCGCTTCCCGCTCAACGAGGTGTTCGAGCGCCTCGCCGTCGAGTTCCAGCCGATGGCGCGCGAGAAGGGGCTCGACCTGCGCATCGTGCCGACAAGCCTGTGGGTGTCGTCCGATCGCCGCCTGCTGCGCCGCATCCTGCAAAATCTTGTCTCCAACGCCATCAAGTACACGGGACGCGGCAAGGTCCTGCTCGGCGTCGTTGGTCGCGGCGACACGCTCAGCATCCAGGTGCACGACACCGGCCCCGGCATCCCGCTCAGCAAGCGCGCCATCATCTTCAAGGAGTTTCAGCGCCTGGAGGATACGGCCGGCGGCGTGCGCGGTCTCGGTCTCGGCCTCGCCATCGTCGATCGCATCGGCAAGGTTCTCGGACACGGCATCGAGCTGCAGTCGGTGCCGGGCCGCGGCTCCATGTTCGCCGTCGAGCTGCCCGCGGCCCAGCCGAGCGCGCTGCCGGAACCGGGCGCCGTCGCACTGCCTGTTCCCGGCCGCATCAGCGGGCTGCGCGTGCTGTGCCTCGACAACGAGCCGGATGTCTTGAACGGCATGTCGGTGCTTCTGCACGGCTGGCAGTGCGAGGCAATGACCGCGCAGAGCGGCGCGGAGGCGCGCAAGCTTCTGCTCGAGGCCGGCGATATCCCCGATATCATCCTCGCCGACTATCACCTCGACGGCAGCACCGGCCTCGAAGCGATCGCGGGCCTGCGCGACATCATCGGCGCGCAGGTGCCCGTCGTCGTCATCACCGCCGATGCGTCGGCGGAGGTCTCGCGCGAGGTGCGCGGCCACGGCCATCCGCTGTTGCGCAAACCGGTGAAGGCAGCCGCGCTGCGCGCGCTGATGCACCAGCTCACCTGGCAGCGCGCCGCGGCGGCCGAGTAGGGGTTAGTGCGGCAAGCGCGACCAGTCGCCGCCGCCGATCTTGTTGATGGCAATCACTGCCTGCGTGCGGCTGTCGACGCCGAGCTTCTGCAGGATGGCGGAGACGTGCGCCTTGATGGTGGCCTCCGACACGCCGAGCTTGAACGCGATCTGTTTGTTCAGCAGCCCTTCGCCCAGCATCATGAGGACGCGCACCTGCTGCGGCGTGAGGGTCGACAGGCGCGAGACGAGGCTCGCCGTTTCGTCGGGCACAGGCGTGCGCACGTCGACGTCGGGCGGCAGCCATACTTCGCCGCCGATGATGGTGCGGATCGCCTCGCGGATGGCCTCCACCGGCTGCGACTTGGGAATGAAACCGGACGCGCCGCAGTCAAGGCACTGGCGGATGGTGGCGGCATCGTCGCTGGCCGAGACGATGGCGACGGGAACCTCCGGATGCTCTGCGCGCAGGTACAGCAGCCCCGACACCCCGTGCACGCCGGGCATCGTCAGATCGAGCAGGATGAGGTCGGTGTCGCCCTCGGTGCCGAGGCGCGTCGTGACGTCATCGAGCGAGCCGGCTTCCAGAATTTCCGCGTTCTCGAAGGCGTTGCTCAGCGCCTGACTCAAGGCGCCGCGAAACAGCGGATGGTCGTCCACGATAATAAAGCGGTAGCTTGCCATACCCCGCGTCCGTCCCTGCGCCGGCGCGCTGCGTGTCGCCCGCCATTCTGGTGCGACTTTAGTCGTCAACCGCTATCTAACCGGATATCGGGCCGTTGGCCAACCATGCGCTGCCGAATGCCTAAGGCGGGGAGCGGCACGCCCTATTCCAGCCTTTGCACGCTGCAACCATGAACAGGACCGGCTAGGATGATACAACTCGTGAACTTGAGTCGGGCGCCGGGAGCGGATCCGCCGTCCCGCGGGGGGCTGACATGATGGATTGGAGCGAACGCAAGGCCTACTGGCGCAACACCAAGGTGCAGATGCTCGTGAGCCTCGTGCCCTTCGTGACCGCGCTGATCGCGCTGCCGCTTTATGCCGAGGCGCTCAACCTGAAGCGCGTGCTCGGCATCCCCTTGGGCTATTTCCTCGCCTGCCACGGCCTGCTCGTCATTGCCTTCGTCACCATCGCCGTATTCGTCAACCGGCAGGATGCCATCGACCACTGGCACGGGGCGCACGAGGACATCTAAACGGCATGGCGATCACCGCGCGCACCCGGCTCGTCAATCCGCGGCTCGGGACTTATTTCGGCATCTTCTTCGCCTCCATCGCCGCATTGGTGTTGATGGCGCTGATGCTCGAGCAGCTCGGCCTGTCCGATGGCGTCATCCGGCTTCTGATGTTCGCCGGCCCGATCGCCTGCTACATCGGCATCGGCGTGATGGCGTCGACGCGCGAAACCGGAGACTACTTCGTCAGCGGGCGGCGGGTTCCGGCCTTCTTCAACGGCCTGACGCTCTCCATCAGCGCGCTCGGCGGCGCCGGGTTTCTGGCGCTCACGGGCACCTACTTCAGCATCGGCTTCGATGCCCTGTGCCTGGGCCTCGGCATCGTTGCCGGTCTTCTGTTCATGGGCGTCCTGCTGGCGCCGTTCCTGCGCAAGTTCGGCGCCTATACCTTGCCGAGCTACCTCGGCCGCCGCTTCGGCAGTCCCATGCTGCGCGTGATGGCCGCCGCCGTGATGGCCGTCCCCCTGCTGCTGCTGCTTGCCGCCGAGGCTCGTTTTGCCGCCTATGCCTCGGCGTGGCTGACGGGCATGCCGGAAAGCCTCATGGCCCTCACCGTCCTGGCCTGCACGGCGGCGATGGTCGCCGGCGGCGGCGCGCGCTCGCTGACCTGGTCGAGCGCGGCCAAGGCCATCGTCGCGATCTTCGCGCTCGCAGTGTGCGCGACCATCATCGCGGTGATGATGTCCAACCTGCCCCTGCCGCAGATGACGCACGGCAACGTTCTGCGCGTCCTCAGCCGCACCGAGGATCAGCGCGGGGTGCCGACGTTCATCGCGCCGCTGCTCGGCCTCGAGTTTCCTGGCGATGGCCGTGAGCCGCTGGCCAAGCGCTTCCTGCAGTCTTTCGGCAGCGTCGGCACCCTTGCCTTCGTCCTCATGTCGCTGATGGCCGGCGCCGGCATTGCCGCCTCGCCGTCGCTGCTCGCCCGCATCAATCCTGCACCCGGCATCTACGATGCGCGCAAGTCGGTCGGCTGGGCCGTGCTCATCACCGGCATCCTGCTGCTGACCTTGCCGGCGATGGCGGTGTTCCTGCGGGCCTTGCTGCTCGAGCAGGTCGTGGGCCAGCCGGTCGATCGCCTGCCCGCCTGGTTCCAGTCGCTGCAGGAGGCGGGGATTGCACGCATCGCGGGCTCGGCGCCCACCGTCAGCTTCTCGTCCGTGACCTTCGAGCGCGATGCCGCGTTGTTTGCGCTGCCGCTTGCCGCGGGTTTTCCGCAGGCACTTGTCTATCTGGCGCTTGCCGGTGCACTCGCCGCCGCGATGACCGGGCTGGCTGCGGCCATGACGGCGGCTGCCACCATCTTTTCCGAGGACATCGTTTACGGCCTGCGGCCGGAAACGCCTCCCGATGCGGCGCGCATCAACACCGCCCGCATCGGTCTCGGTGTCGCGACCATCGTCACGGTGTGGCTGGCCACCGTCGGCTCCGCCGATCCGTTCCGTCTCTTCCTCTGGTCGCTGTGCTTCAGTGCCTCGGCGATCTTTCCGGTGCTCGTGCTCTCCATCTGGTGGAAGCGCTTGAATGCATGGGGCGCCGCGGCCGGCATGCTCGCCGGCGCGTTCACGGCGGCGTTCGGCATCCTGCTCGGCGAGACGGGGGCGTGGGCGCTGCCCGGTGTGCTCGCCGGCGCGGTCGGGCTGCCGGCCGGCGTCCTGGCCGCCATGGCCGTGACCCGCATCACGCCGGCGCCGCGCGCCGACGTGCTGGAGCGGGTATTCGAGATGCGCGTGCCGGGCGGCGAAACGCTTTATGATCGCGAGGTGAGACGGCAGCGCCTGAAAGCGCGCCCCGTGCAAGGCCCCTGACCGGCGCCTTGCCATGCCGGGTCCGGCACCTGTAATCAGGAGCGACCGGCGCCAGAACATTCGCACTCACGGGACAAGAAATGTCGGCACGCGAACGGCTCGTCCTCTACCCACCGATCGAGCCCTACCGCAGCGCCCGCCTCGACGTGGGCAGCGGGCACCAGATCTATTTCGAGGAGTGCGGCAATCCGCAGGGCAAGCCGGTCGTCATCGTGCATGGCGGTCCCGGCGGCGGCTGCAATCCCACCATGCGCCGCTATCACGATCCCGCCCTCTACCGCATCGTCCTGTTCGATCAGCGCGGCTGCGGCCGCTCGCTGCCGCACGCCAGCCTCGATGCCAACACGACCTGGGACCTGGTCGACGACATGGAGCGCCTGCGCGTGCACCTGAAGATCGACCGCTGGCAGCTGTTCGGCGGCTCGTGGGGCTCGACGCTGGCGCTGGCCTATGCGGAGACGCATCCAAGCCGCGTCAGCGATCTCATCCTGCGCGGCATCTTCCTCCTGCGCCGCGAGGAGCTGCGCTGGTTCTACCAGGCCGGCTGCGGCTGGCTGTTTCCCGAGGCGTTCGAGGAGTTCAGGCAGGTAATCCCGCCCGAGGAGCGCGGCGACATGATCGCCGCCTACTACCGGCGTCTCACCCATCCCGACCGGGCCGTGCAGGTCGCCGCCGCCCGCGCGTGGTCGATCTGGGAGGGCTCCACCTTGTCGCTGATGCAGGACCCGGAGCGCATCAAGCTGTTCGGCGCCGACAACTACGCCATCGCCTTCGCCCGCATCGAGTGTCACTACTTCGTCAACCGCGGCTTCTTCGATCGCGACGACCAACTTCTCGCCGACGCCCACCGCATCCGCCACTTGCCCTGCACCATCGTGCACGGCCGCTACGACGTGGTCACGCCGGTCAAGAGCGCCTGGGACCTGTCGCGCGTGTGGCCCGAGGCAAAGCTCAGGATTGTCGGCGATGCCGGCCACGCCATGACGGAGCCCGGTATCGTTAACGAGCTGGTCGGCGCCACACGCCGCTATGTGCGGCTTTGATGGATGCCGGGCAGCCTTCCGCTAAGGCTGGCTTGGCATGCCAGAGGTGCCGCCTTTCCTCCGCAATCGCCTCCGCATATGCTGCGAACTGAACTTCCCCATCGTAAGGACATGACATATGGCGATCTTGAAGAAGGGTTTGGCGGGCGAGCCCGTGCGGCGTCTGCAGGTAAAGCTCGGCGTGGAGGCCGACGGCGAGTTCGGCCCCAACACCGAAGCCGCGCTCAAGAAGTGGCAGCAGTCGAAGAACCTTGCCGCCGACGGCATTGCCGGGCCCGACACCTTCATGGCGATGGGCCTCTACGAGCTGATCCTGCTGAAGCAGGGTACGCGCGGTGACACGGTCAAGAAGCTGCAGGAGAAGCTTGGCGTGACGGCCGACGGACAGTTTGGCCCCGGCACCGAGAAGGCCGTGAAGGACTACCAGAAGGCCAACGGCCTCAAGGCCGACGGCATGGCTGGTCCCGCCACGCTTGCGCAGATGAAGCTGTTCCCGGAAGTGACGAAGGACACCGTCGCCGCATCGCAGGTGCCGGCATCGGCCGTCACCGATGCGGTCGAGGCCGCCAAGGGCGTGGTCGCCGATGCGGGCGCCGGCGTGCGCAGCATCTGGGACACCATCAAGAGCATCTTCAAGTAGTCGCGGCGCAGGCTGCAGGCTGCAGGCTGCCGGGCCCGCGAGGCAACTCGCGGGCCTTCGCTTGTCTAGCCTTGCCCGTACCTGGCTTTGAACAGCGCCTCCGCGTCCTGTTTCCAGCGCGCTGCCTCCGCCTCGTACTCGGGCCCGTCCCAGGCGCGATGCTCGCCCTTGGCATAGGCCTGTGCGTTGCGCAGGTAGAGCAGCGCGTTGATGCGGTTGCCGACGAAGCTGTTGACCGTGCGCACGACCTTGGCCGGCGTTCCCATCACGATTGAGTTGGGCGGGATGACGGTGTTGTCGGCCACGTAGCTGTGGCCGGCGACGATCGAGTTCTCGCCGATCACGGCGCCTTCCATGATGGTGGCGCCGATGCCAATCAGGCAGTGGTCGCCGATCGTGCAACCGTGCAGCACCACGCGATGCGTGATCGAGCAGAACTCCCCGACGATGGTGGGCTTGTTGTAGCCCACGTGCACCATGACGTGGTCCTGCAGGTTCGAGTTGAGCCCGATGCGTACGAAGGCGCCTTCGGCGCGGATCACCGTGTAAGGCCACAGGCTCGCGCCCTCTTCCAGCGTCACGGCGCCGAACACGCGCGCTGTGGGGTCGATGTAGCTGGCTTGGGGATATCGAATCTGCATGTCAGGGCTGCCTCCGGCTTGCTCGGGCGAGCATACATTCTGGCGTCCCTGCGCCAACCGCCCTGCCGCACAAAAGCGAAAGCCGGAGCTCGATGCTCCGGCTTTCGTATCTTGCAGGCTTGGCGCTCGCGCTTAGCGCTCGATGCGCTCGTCCTCGATCGTGATCTCGTCGCTCTCGAAGCGCTTCCTGTCGCGCAGCCTGTCGGGCTCGATGGCGCGGCAGGGAACGGCGACCATCACGCAGGTCCATAGCGCCTTCTTCAGCCAGCGCGACTGGCCGGTGGGGTCGCAGTGCAGCTTGGCATCCTTGGCACGGTCGAGGTTGGCGTACTTGCCGCCGCGGTCGTAGGACATGCTGTGCGCCCAGCGCCGTTCGACGTTGACGATCGCCTTCTCGCGCGAGCTCATCTCGTCGCCGACTTCGCGGTGCCGCGGCAGGCAGTGCAGACCGCCGGCGTAGCTGTAGTCACGCTCGATCCAGGTGTACTCGCGCGGCCGATGCGGGCGGCGATAGCTTTCGAAACGGCGATGATAGAAGCGCGTTTCCCAATAGCGCTGGTTCCAGCCGTGCTTGCGGCTGTGCCGCCAATCGTTGGCATCGTCGTAGAAGCCGGCCGGTGCCGCCTGATGATGGTGATGCTGAGGGCGGTGCGTATAGCCGTTGTAGATCTGCTGGTACCGCTGGTGGTAGGGGCGGCGTGTGGCGCAATCGGCATCCCAGAAGTTGCAGGATGACCGCACAGCCGGCTTGATCCAGCATGTCGGGTCACCTTCCGTACAGGAGGTCCCCTTCTTTCTGGAGTGGGATTCAGCTTGCGGAATTGCTGCGATGATGAGGACGAGAGCGGCGACCCAACCAGCCAAAGGGACGCGAAACTTGGTACTCATGGGTATTCCCCCAAAATGTCCGGAACTCCCGGCAAAAAAAGCGCCGGCTCCGGAGCACGCCCACTAATTCCATGACCTGGCCGATCGCTCGGCACCGGTTCGTCCAACTCGCCATCCGGGAAATCTGCCGATTTGCCCCGGGGCGGACTGCGCAGACAAAGGCCCAAGCCCCTGTAAAGAGGCGCCTAAACCCAGCCCACCTCTCGGCTTTACCGTACGCGTTAACCGTGGGCAACGACGGCCCAAGGGCCCCCCCAACTTGACAGTGGATGTGTGGCTTTAGGAGAACGCTGGGGACCTGACGCTGAGGATTCGCCCCCATGAATGCAGCCGAAATCGCCCGTAAACGTCTGATCGAGATCGTGCGGGAGCGCTCGTTTTCCACCGGGTCGGAGACCAAGCTGGCCTCCGGCCGCTCGTCCGCCTTCTACTTCAACATGAAGCCCACGATGCTGGATCCCGAGGGCGCGAACCTGATCGCGACCCTGATCCTGGAGCGGCTGAAAGGGAGCGCGGCCGAGCTCGTGGGCGGGCTCGAGATGGGAGCCGTTCCGCTCGCGGTCGCGACCGCGGTCCTGAGCCACACCGGTCCGCGGCCGCTCCGCGCCTTCTTCGTGCGCAAGCAGGCCAAGGAGCACGGCGCGCGCAAGCTGGTCGAGGGGCTCGGCCCGGGCGAGGATCTCAACGGCAAGCGGGTCGTGATCCTGGAGGATGTCACCACCACCGGCGGATCATCCCTGAAGGCGATCGAGGCGGTCCGCGCCGATGGCGGCATCGTCGACCAGGTGATCACGGTGGTGGATCGGCTCGAAGGCGCGCAGGACGCGTTCAAGACCGCGGGCGTTGCCTTCTCGGCCCTGCTGACGGCCGCGGACTTCCGCTAGGCGGCCCGCGGTCTGCCCCCTACTCGGCGGCTTCCTTGAGCGCGGGCGCCGCAGCCTTCACGTCGTCGTCGACGTGGCGCTCGAACTTCTCGAAATTCTTGCGGAACATGTCGACCAGCGCGCGCGCCTGGGCATCGTAGGCGGCCTTGTCGGCCCACGTTTCGCGCGGATTGAGAATCGCGGCGTCGACGCCGGGCAGCTCGAGCGGCACCTGGAAGCCGAAATGGGGATCGGTGCGCATCGCCTGCGACTTGAGTTTGCCGGCCAGTGCCGCGTTGAGAAGCGCGCGCGTCGCCTTGATCGGCATGCGCTTGCCGACGCCGAACTTGCCGCCCGTCCAGCCGGTGTTCACCAGCCAGCAGTCGACGTTGTGCTTGGCGATCAGGTCGCGCAGCATGTTGCCGTAGGCGCTCGGATGGCGCGGCATGAACGGCGCCCCGAAACAGGTCGAGAAGGTCGCCTGCGGCTCCTTGCCGAGGCCCTTTTCGGTGCCCGCAACTTTGGCCGTGTAGCCGGACAGGAAGTGATACATGGCCTGGCTCGGCGTCAGCTTGGCGATTGGCGGCATCACGCCGAACGCGTCCGCCGTCAGCATGACGACGTTCTTGGGATGGCCCGCCATGCCGGTGGGGCTGGCGTTGGAGATGAAGTCCAGCGGATAGGCCGAGCGCGTGTTCTCGGTCAGGCGGTTGTCGTTGAAGTCCGGCTCGCGGCTGCCCGGGCGCAGGATGACGTTCTCGAGCACGGTGCCGAAGCGGTTGGTCGCGTCCCAGATCTCCGGTTCGGCTTCCTTCGACAGGTTGATGGTCTTGGCGTAGCAGCCGCCTTCGAAGTTGAACACGCCGTCGTCGGACCAGCCGTGCTCGTCGTCGCCGAGCAAGGTGCGGCTGGCGTCGGCCGACAGCGTCGTCTTGCCGGTGCCGGACAGGCCGAAGAAGATGGCAGAGTTGCCCTTCTTGTCGGCGTTGGCCGAGCAATGCATCGGCATCACGCCCTTCTCGGGCATCGCATAGTTGAGATAGGTGAAAACGGATTTCTTGGTCTCGCCCGCGTAGGAGGTGCCGCCGATCAGCACCAGGCGTTTCGCGAAGTTGCAGGCGATCACGGTCTCGGTGCGCACGCCGTATTTTTTCGGGTCGGCCTTGAAGCTCGGCAGATTGATGACCGTGAACTGCGGCTGAAAATTCGCAAGCTCGCTCGCAGCCGGTCTGCGCAGCAGATGACGGATGAACAGCGCGTGCCAGGCATACTCGAGGAAGATGCGCGCATTCAGCCGGTGCGCGGGGTCGGCGCCGGCAAACAGGTCCTGCACGAACAGCTCGCGCGTACGTGCGTGCGCCTTGAAGTCGGCCCAAAGCAGCTCGAACTGCTCGGGCGACATCGGCTTGTTGTTGTCCCACCAGACGACCTTGTCGGTCGAGGCATCGCGAACCGTGAACTTGTCCTGCACCGACCGGCCGGTGTGCACACCCGTCTCGACGGCAAGCGCGCCGCCCGCCGAAAAATTGGCTTCGCCGCGTGCGATCGCCAGCTCGATGAGCTCCGCGGCGCCGGTGTTGTGGTTCACCTTGGAAGGCAGGCTCAGCGGCAAAGTCTCGATGGTCATGGCGATGGTGGCTCTGGTGACTTTAGGTGTTTCGACCTGTCTTTCGAAAACGCTCAGTCTATACGTTTCGCGGGCTTGGCGAGAAGCGGCAACGCAATGGCAGCATGATGGCTATCCCCCGCCGACCGGGCGATATCGCCTTGCCGGGAGGGATGATCTTTAGGCGGTCTGCTCCTCTCCTCACAACCTGCCAAACGCCGCATGGTTGCCGGGCACGGCGGCCCGCCCAGCCACGGCAGCAACCGAGCATGGCCGGCGGAGAGCGTGTTGCGCCTCATCGATGAGCCAATCCGCTCAGAAAAGCACAGCCGACGGCGCTTTGCTGCGCCGCAATATGAGGCGCTCGTGATGGTTGTTGCGCTCTATAACATCTGTGATGGATACGTGCGGATAGGCTGGGCGCAGGCGTGATGCTTGGAAGCCGGTCGCGCGAAGACCTCGTCAGGCACCGGGAGCACTTGCATCCATTGTTGTCGCGCTGCTCGCTCGCGATCTGCTACGTCCGCGTCGGCACCGCCGTGCTTTCGATTCAGCGCGTGCGCGTGTGGCAAAGGCGTAGATCGGCTCGCGCATCGCACGCGATCCTGTGCGCGCGGGATTTGTCAACAGCTGTCGACCTTTCGGTAGTGTCTCAGTTTGAAATCTGAGCCCGCTTTTTATAGGTCGCGGGCCTGTTCGGCTTCTCGGCGGCTGCATCCATCAGCGCCACGATATCCTCAAAGCCCATCAGCTTGTCGGTTAACCCAGACGCCATGGCCGGGGTCACTCTGAGCGTCTTGTGAATGCGCACCCAATTGTACCAAGTCGTGTACAGGGCAACCATGTGAACGTGGCTCATGAACTTCTTGGAGAAGGCGTTCGTGAGCCGCGTGAACCGGCGGTTATGCATCCGCAGCGTCAGGTTTGAACGCTCCACATAGGACGTGCTGATGTGGTCGGGATCGGGCTTGCCGACGACACGCTGCTTGCGTGCGCCGATGCATTCCGCGGGGCTGTAGCGCTTCTCGCCTTCCGGCGTATTGCCGTAGATTTTCACGAGCTGGGCGTAATCAACGTCGAGGCCGAAGGCCACGTCTACCGCGGTCAGGTAGGCGGTATGGCCGTCTGATGTGAGCTGGACGCGTTCGGTAAGGCGTGAGGCCAGATCGTCAATGAACACCTTGGCAGCGCCCGCATCGCGATCACCGACGTACCAGCCCAGCAGCAGCTTGCTGTCGGCGTCTAGCGCAGTCCAGGTCCAAACGTCGCCAGCGCCCTCTACGGGCTTCTTCATGCGGCCTACGTTCTTCTGCTTGGCGGCGCAGAAGGACCAAACCTCATCGACCTGAACGCGCTTGGAGGCAACATTGTGCACATTGTCG
>CADEEC010000106.1 GCA_902826255.1 uncultured Hyphomicrobiales bacterium
CGGGCTGCTGCTCTCGGTCAGCGCGTTTTCGTGCGACGTGACGCTGCCGGCCTTCTGGTCGATGCAGCAGGAGTTCGCCGTGCCCATCGACTGGGTGCAGGCGATCGTGCCGGTGTTCCTCATCTTCCAGGCCATCGGCCAGCTGGTGTTCGGCCCCGTGTCCGATCGCTTCGGGCGCAGGCCGGTGATCCTGGGCGGGCTTGTGATCTACGTTGCCGGCGCCGCCATCGCGGGGTTCGCGCAGAGCATCTGGGCTGTGCATGCCGGCCGCGTCGCGCAGGGCTTCGGCGGGGCGTGCGGGATCGTGGTCGGACGCGCGGTCTTGCGCGATGTCAGCCATGGCACCGCGCTGGCGCAGTCGATGGCGCTCGCGATGGCGATCTTCGCGCTCGGTCCGATCTCGGCGCCGCTCGTCGGATACGGATTGGTCGCGGTCAGCGGTTGGCGCGGCGTGTTCATCGGCATGGCGATCTTCGCGGTGCTCCTGTTCGCGTGGGGCGCCCTGCGTTTCAAGGAGACCAATGCGGCGCCCGATCCGGCGGCGTTGCGTCCCGAGCGCTTGCGGCAGGCGCTGGTGCGGATCGTGAGCCAGCCGCAGTCGCGCTATTTCCTGATCGTGGCGGCCGCGACGCAGTACGGCATCATCTCCTACGTCGCCAACGGGCCGCGCTTCTTCAAGTCGGCGTTCGGCATCGACGGGCTGGAGTTCGCGCTGCTGTTTGCCTCGACGGGGCTCGGCATCGTGCTCGGCCAGATCGCCAACAGCCGGCTGATCGCGCGCTTGGGTGTGCTGGCGACGACGCGCATTGCCGCCTTCGTCCTGCTGGCGGTGACGGCGGTGGTGGCGGCGCTGTCGCTGGCCGATGCGCTGTCGGGGATCGCCTTCACGCTGCTGATGTTCGCATTCAACACGAGCTTTCTGGTGGTGATTGCCAACTCGGCGAGCCTCGTCATCGATCCGCACCGGGAGATCGCCGGCTTTGCCTCCTCGGCCTACGGCTTCTTCACCCAGCTCACGGCCTCGGTCGCCGCCGTGCTGACGGTGCCATTGTTTGCCGGCGCCCTGCTGCCCTGGAGCCTGGCCATGCTGGCGGTAACCTTGACGGTGTTCGTGCTGGTGGCCGTGTACCGGCCCCATCTCGCATAAGCGAGAGCTTTGCCGTATACTGCCATTCGTCTCGACGGTGACGGACGAGTCGGCCACACTGCCAGAACGTGTGCGGCCGGATTGGCGCCCGGGTTGGAACGGCCTGCGAAGGGAAGGACATTTCTCATGAACATGAATGCGCAACAGCTCATCATCATGGCTGTGGTTGGTATCGTTGCCGGTTGGCTCGCGAGCCTGTTCGTCGGCGGCCCCAGCGGTATCCTGGCTTATCTGGTGACCGGCATCATCGGTGCGTTCGTGGGCAGCTGGATCTTCAATGCGGCGGGCTGGAAGCTCAACCTCGGCAGCGAGATGATCGATTGGATCGTCACCTCCGCAATCGGCGCCATTGTCGTGGTGATCCTGGCGCGGATCATCCTGTTCTAGAACGCTGCGCCGGAGCTGGATCCCGGATATTGCGCTCAAGCGCAATTCCGGGTGACAGAATTTGATCAGCCCGCCTTCGAGGATGCCACCGTCGATGGCGGCTCGTGGCCAGCGCGGCTTAGCCCGAATCTCCCACATCGCCTGTTGCGGCTGACCCGTGCTAGCTTGGCTGTCAGCGGCCGGAGAGCCGCGACACGGGCTGGACAACGTTCGAGGGACCCCATGCGGCGATTGATCGGCGCAGTCCTGGCTGCGCAGGTGTTTTTTGCAGGCGGTGCGTGGGGCCAGGAGTGGCCGAACCGCCCGGTGACCATGGTGGTGCCGTTCGCGGCCGGCGGTCCCGTAGACACCATCGGGCGCATCCTGGGTGCCAGCCTGAGCGAAATCCTGGGACAGCAGGTGATCGTCGAGAACGTCGGCGGCGCCGGCGGCATGGTGGGTGCCGCCCGCGTGGCAAGGGCTGCACCCGACGGCTACACGATGCTGCTCGGCAGCAGCTCCGTGATGGCTTTCAACCAGACCATTCACAAGAAGCCGCAGTACGACGGCGCGGCGGATTTCACGCCGGTAGCCCTGTTCGCCGATTCCGCGCGCATTCTCATCGTGCGCAAGGACTTTCCCGCTGCCACGCTCGCCGAGTTCAACCTCTACGCCAAGGCCAACGCCGGCAAGCTGCAGTATGGATCGTCCGGTCACGGCGGCGGCGCACACGTGTGCGCCGAGCTGCTGAACTCGACCAACGGCGTCAAGATTGCGCATGTGCCCTATCGCGGGACGGCGCAAGCCATGCAGGACCTGGTCGGCGGGCGCCTTGATTTCGTATGCGAGCAGATCTCGACCGCGGTGTCCTTGATCCAGAGCGGCAACGTCAAAGCCGTCGCCGTGCTAGGGCCCGATCGCGTCTCGGTTCTCCCCGATCTGCCGACGGCGAAGGAGAACGGCCTCGCCGATCTCGATTGCAACTCGTGGGGGTCGATCGTGCTGCCGAAAGGGGCGCCCGAGGCCATCGTGCGCAAACTTTCGGCTGCGATCAACGAGGCGGTCGAGACGCCGGCCACGCGCAAGCGCATGGAGGATGCCGGCGTTGCCATTCCGCCGCCCGACCGCAGAGGGCCCGAGTATCTCGGCAAGTACATTCCGAGCGAGATCGCGCGCTGGGCTGCCGTCATCAAGGGTGCTGGAATCGTATCCGAGTAAGCGCCTGCCGGCGGCTACTCAGGATTTGCCGAACACGCGCTGGAAAATCGTGTCGACGTGCTTGGTGTGATAGCCGAGGTCGAACAGGTCATCGAGCTCGGCCGGCGTGAGTGCCTTTGACACGTCGGGATCGGCCTTGAGCAGCGCGAGGAAGTCGCCGCCGTCCTGCCAGATGCGCATGGCGTTGCGCTGCACGAAGCGGTAGGCGTCCTCGCGCGCAATCCCCTTCTGGGCGAGCGCGATTAGCACGCGCTGCGAGTGCACAAGGCCGCCGAGGCGGTCGAGGTTCTTGCGCATGTTCTCAGGATAGACGACCAGGTTCTCGATCACGCCGGCCATGCGATGCAGGGCGAAATCGAGCGTGACGGTGGCGTCGGGCCCGATCATGCGTTCGGCGGAGGAATGCGAGATATCGCGCTCGTGCCAGAGTGCGACGTTCTCCAGCGCCGGCACCGCGTAAGCGCGCACCATGCGGGCGAGGCCGGTGATGTTTTCCGTCAGCACCGGGTTGCGCTTGTGCGGCATGGCGGAGGAGCCCTTCTGGCCAGCGGAGAAATACTCCTCGGCCTCCAGCACCTCGGTGCGCTGCAGATGGCGGACCTCGATCGCCAACCGTTCCAGTGACGAGGCGATCACGGCCAGCGTCGTGAAGTAGACGGCGTGCCGATCGCGCGGGATCACCTGGGTGGAGACCGGCTCGGGCGACAGTCCCATCTGCTTGCTGACGTAGACTTCCACGCGCGGGTCGATGTTGGCAAAGGTGCCCACCGCGCCCGACAGCGCGCAGGTGGCGACTTCCGCGCGGGCGCGCGCCAGCCGCTCCTTCGCCCTCGAGAACTCGGCGTAGGCGATGGCAAGCTTGACGCCGAAGGTGGTCGGCTCGGCGTGGATGCCGTGGCTGCGGCCGATGGTGAGGGTGAGCTTGTGCTCGTGCGCGCGCTTCTTGAGCGCTGCGAGCAGGCGATCGAGGCCCGCGTCGAGAAGATCGGCGGCGCGCACAAGCTGCACGTTGAAGCAGGTGTCGAGGATGTCGGAGGAGGTGAGACCCATGTGCACGAAGCGGGCTTCGGGGCCGACGTGCTCGGCCAGATGCGTCAGGAAGGCGATGACGTCGTGCTTCACCTCGCGCTCGATGGCGTCGATGCGGTCGACGTCGAACTTGGCGGCGGAGCCCTTCTCCCAGATGACCTTGGCGGCGTCCTTGGGGATCAGGCCCAGCTCCGCCATGGCGGAGGCGGCGTGCGCCTCGATCTCGAACCAGATGCGAAACCGCGTCTCGGGGGCCCAGATGGCAGCCATCTCGGGCCGGGTGTAGCGGGGAATCATGCCGCCCTCGCGTGGCCGTTAAAGGCGTCGCCTAGCATGCGGCGGCGGCGGGGGCAACGCGGGCGGGCTGCGAGGCCGCCCGGCGGGTTGGGCGGCCTCGTTGCCGGTCAGGCGAGCAGACCGTCCAGCGGATCGAGGGCCAGGTCGAGCACGGGTTGCAGGACGCCGCCGCAGCCGCAGTCGCCGCCCTCTCCGCCACCCGTGTCGCTCGATCCGAGCAGGCCGGAAAGGAGGCCGCCCGCGCCGGAGCCGGTGCCGAGGAGGCCGGCCAACAGCGTGCCGCCGCCGTCGTCGTCGGGGCCGGAGCCCACGACGAGCGGCAGATCCTGCGCGTTGATGTCGATCAGCGCCGGGGTGTCCTCACCGCAGGAGTTGGAGGCGAAGGGGTTGCCGACCTTCACTGTCGTGTCGTCCACGGCGACGTGCAGGAGGTCGCCGGTGGAGCTGGCTTGCGAAAATATGCCGAGCGGAAGAATGGAACCGTTCACGTCGATCAGGGCCCCGGTCTGCTGGTCGGAACACTCCGGCGCCAGCGGGTTGCCGATGGCGATGGAGGAATCAGCAACGTCCAACCGAAGCAGCTGCGCGTTCGGCAGCACGCCGCCGTCGAGGCCGAGATCGATATCGACAAGATCTTTCAGATTGAGCCCGGGTAGGGTCGCGCAGTCATCGGCTGCGGGCGGAACGGGTTGCGGCGGCGGTGGGGAGGGAGCGTAGTAGTCGCCCATGGCGGAGACTCCTTTGATCTGATGTCTTTTGGTTCACGGAGTGCGATGTCCGATAAAGTATGTTGGATGGCGGTCTGCCCCACCTGTCGGAAGCGACAGGGCGACGGCGGGGGCGTTGCCGTTCCCGGTTAGGCCGGTCGGCGAAGATGCTGCAGCTTTGGCTGGCGGCGTCGAGGCCGATACATGCGGCAGGACAGATGACAGGTTGGCGGGGGCAGTTCTTCAATGACACGGGCAGACGTTGCGGTGCTGGGCGCCGGCATAGTGGGGGTTTCGGCGGCGCTGCACTTGCAGCAGCGCGGACGCTCCGTCGTTCTGATCGACCGGCGCGGGCCCGGCGAAGAGACGAGCTACGGCAACGCCGGCATTATCCAGCGCGAGGGCGTGGTGCCCTACCCCTTTCCGCGCGACGCGCGGCTGCTGGCGCGCTACGCGCTCAACCTGCTGCCGGAAGCCAACCTGCACTACAGCGCCCTGCCGTCGCTTGCGCCCTGGCTCTATCGCTATTGGCGGGCCTCGACACCGGAAGGGATCGCGAAAACGGCGCGCGGTGCGCGGCCGCTGGTGGAGCGCTGCATCGTCGAGCACGAGGCCTTGATGGAGCCGGCGGGCTTGCTGGGGCTCGTCCGGCGCACGGGCTACATGCGCATCTATCGTTCGCCGGCTGCGCTGGACGCCGCATTGGCGAAGCAGCGGCTGGAAGGGGAAACCTACGGCGTCAACTTTCAGGCGCTCGATGCGGCCAAGGTGGGCGAGCTCGAGCCGCATCTGAAAGCAGGCATCGCCGGCGGCATGCTGATGCCCGACCCGGTCAGCGTCAGCGATCCGGGCGCGCTGGTGAAGGGCTACGCGCGATTGTTCGCAGAGCGCGGCGGACGCGTGATGGAGGCGGACGTGCGTCTCCTTGCGCAGACGGCAGCCGGTTGGACGGCGACGACATCGGCCGGGGCGGTCGAGGCGCGCGAGGTCGCGCTCGCGCTCGGCCCCTGGTCCGGCGATTTGTTCCGGCCGCTCGGCTACCGGTTTCCGCTCGGCTTCAAGCGCGGCTATCATCAGCAGTTCAAGGCTGCCGGCAATGCCACGCTCAACCGGCCGGTGCTCGATGCCGAGGTCGGCTACGTGATGGCGCCGATGTCACGCGGCATCCGTCTCACGACCGGCGCCGAGTTCGCGCTGCGCGATACCTCGCCGACACCGGTGCAACTCGCGCGCGTCACGCCGCGGGCGCGCGAGGTTTTTCCGCTGGGTGAGGCGGTGGACGCGCAACCATGGCTTGGCCGCCGGCCCTGCATGCCCGACATGCTGCCCGTGATCGGCCGCGCGCCGCGGCATGCCGGGTTGTGGTTCGACTTCGGGCATCATCATCTCGGCTTCACGCTGGGGCCGGTCAGCGGCCGGCTGCTGGCGGAGATGATGACGGGCGCGGAGACGTTCACCGATCCGGCGCCGTATGCCGCCGAGCGCTTCGGCTAGTGTCCCGATTTTCGAAGTTCGCCACACCTCGCGGTCCATGTATCGAGCGAACTTCGAAAATCAAAGGGACACTAGAATTATAGAATTTCTAGTGTGATTCAGATCGAGAAATTCGCTCCGAAGCGCGGTGTGGATGCTGGCGAATTTCTCGATCATCACACTAGGAGCGATGCAGGTCGCGCTGCAGGATCGGGCGTAACGGCTCCGGCAGGCAGGCGGAGTCGGGCCCGTGCCAGTAGCCGCCCATATCGTTGCAGGCCTTGACCATCTGCTCGCGCTGGTGCTGCCAGGTGACCAGTCCGACGAGCAGCAGCGCCGTGATCCCGGCAATGACCAGCTGCAAGCGTGTCATGGTCCTGACCCGCGTGCGAAACGGTCGCGCCACGACGGCAGCGCACCGGCGAAAGGGAGCGCTTCGGCATCATAGACCGCACGGGCAATGGCCCGGGCCACGGTGTGGGCCGCAACGGCGCCGAGATGGGCCATGCCGAGCACCGGATCGGCCAGCGGTACGCGCCCGGTGGCGGCCGCGAACACGACATCGCCGTCAAGCGGCGTGTGCACGGGCTGGATCGCGGTAGAGAGCCCGCTCTGGGCCATCACGGCCAGGCGCTTGGCCTCGGCCTTGTTCAGTCTGGCATCGGTGGCGACCACGACCAGCGTCGTGCTCATGCGCGGGCTACCCTTGGTCACGGGCACGAGCGCACCGTCCGGGAGCACGGACGGAAACCCGCGTCCGCCGTATTCTCCATCGCGCTCATAGGGAGCCGCCCAGAACCACGGCCCGTTCCCCACCACGACACTGCCCGCGGCATTGACAGCGGCCAGCGCGCCGATGGTGCAGCCCTCGCTCATGGCCGAGGTTGAGCCGAGCCCGCCCTTAAAGTTCACGGTCGTGGCGCCAAGCCCGGCCCCCGTGTTGCCGAGGGCGAAGTCGATCCCCGCGCAGGCCGCGGCCTCATAGCCAAGCTCACGGTAGGGCGGATAGCGGCCCCAGTCCTTATCGCCGCCGTTGAGCAGATCGAACAGGATTGCGGCCGGCACGATCGGCACCCGTGCCGTCCGGACGGCAAAGCCGCGGCCCTGCTCCCGCAGCCACGCCTGAGCGCCGGAGGCAGCATCGAGGCCGAACGCGGAGCCGCCGGAAAGCACAATGCTGTCGATGCCTTGCACCGTCTGGGAAGGGTCCAGCAGGGCGGTTTCCCGGGTGCCTGGGCCGCCACCCCTGACGTCGATGGAGGCGACGGCGGGGGCATTGAACACCACCGCCGTGACGCCCGACGCCAGGCGGGTATCGTGCGCGTTGCCCACCAGGACACCCGCCACATCGGTTATGAGGTTGCGCAGAGCAGCCAAGGCGGCCCCCGAAGCATTGTCAGCAAAGACATGGCCTACCGCGCGGTGGGGGTCAACGCCGCGCCGCTCGCTGCCGGGGAACTGTTCCGCCGGCTCGCGCATTCTGGACAAGCAGCCGTGCACTCCAGGGGGACATGACCAGGCCCAAGTCCATCGCCCGTATCAACAACGTCGTCTTCCTCTCGCGCATCGGAGAGACGCTGCGCTGGGCGACGCAGGATGTCGCGCGCGAAGACCTGCCCCCCGACATCAAGCGCTTGCTGGGCCGCCTGGAACGCCTGGAGGCGCGCGATGCCAAGCGCGAGAAAGATCCCGACAACGGCACTGAGCACTAGCCCCGTTTGCGGCGTTTGGCGGCAGCGGTCCAGCAAACCGCCGGCTGGCCGGACGGGGCGGCATTGGCTATGGTCCCGCCGCGCCGGTCGCCAAGCAGGCTGGTGCCGAAGCCGGGGCCCGAACGCCATGATCGACAGCGGACTGCAGCGCCTCAACATGGTCGAAAGCCAGGTGCGGACCAGCGACGTCACCGACCGTCGCATCATCCGTGCCATGCTCGATATCCCGCGCGAGCCGTTCGTGCCGCCTGCGATGGCCTCGCTCGCCTACAGCGATGCCGCACTCGCCGTCTCCGGGCAGCGCACCGGCAATGCACCCGTGCGCGCCCTGCTCGAGCCCCGGACGCTTGCCAAGCTGATCCAGCTCGCCGACATCGACGATGACGAGACCGTGCTCGATGTCGGCTGCGCCACCGGATACTCCACCGCCGTCCTCGCCAGGATCGCCAAGCGCGTGGTCGCGATCGAGCCGGACAAGGCGCTGGCTGAAGCCGCCGCCTCAGCTTTGAAGTCGCTCGGCATAGCCAACGCGCGCGTGGTGACAGGCGAGCTGAAGGCGGGCGTGCCCGGCGATGCGCCCTTCGATGCCATCCTGCTCAACGGCTCCGTGCCTTCGATCCCGCAGGGCCTGTGCGCGCAGCTTCGCGACGGCGGCCGTCTCGTTGCCGTCGTTTCGCACGGACGTGTGTCGCGCGGGCATCTGACGCTGCGCACGGGGGCTGCGTTCGATACGCGGCCCGCCTTCGAAGCGGCCGCCGATCCGCTGCCGGGCTTCAACGTGCCCGCGGGCTTCGTCTTCTAGCGCTGCTCCCCGTCGCCGCGAAATCGGTGCCGCGCGCGAATGCCGCAATGTGGAGTTGCGGCAACGCTGGCGCGAAATCGGCGGATATCGCGTTTTGTTTGCAGGCGAATCGGTCTCTGTATGTGTGAGTATCCTGTGCACTACGGGGCGCTGTCGGTAACGAGCACGCCCCCTATCTGCGTGCGTCTTCATGCCGTTATCCGGCATGTGAAAACGGCGGACGGGGGACACGGTGAAGTCTTGGCAGATTGCAAAGCTCCCAGCGGGCGCCCGATGCGCCCGCCTTGTGGTGTTTGCCGGCATGGCGACAGCCCTGCTTGCGGCGGCCCCGGCGAGCGCGGAAACGCTCCCTCAGGCACTGCACGCCGCCTATAAGTTCAATCCGCGCCTCGACGCAGCGCGCGCCATTCAGCGGGCAACCGACGAAGAGGTGCCGCGCGCCCTGTCGGGCTACAGGCCGTCCATCGTCGGCAGTGCCGACACCGGCTACCAGCTGCAGACCACCAAGCCTTCCGGCTCGCCCAACGCCACGACGGAGAGCAACCCGCGTGGCTACAACGTCGGGCTCACGCAGCCGATTTTCCGCGGCTTCCGCACCAAGAATGCAGTGTCTGCCGCCGAAGCGACCGTACGCGCCGGCTGGGAGGCCCTGCGCACCACCGAAGCCTCGGTTCTGCTCGAGGCGGTGACCTCCTACAACGACGTCGTCCGGGACCAGGCGATCCTGCTGCTGCGGGAAAACAACGTCACCGTGCTGACGCGAGACCTGAAGGCGACCCAGGATCGCTTCCAGGTCGGCGAGGTGACGCGCACCGACGTCGCGCAGGCGCAGGCCCGGCGGGCCCAGGCCGTGGCCGCTCTGGATCTGGCGCGTGCCAATCTCAAGACCAGCCGGGCGAGCTTCGAGCGCGTCATCGGCCATCCACCGAGCAAGCTCGTGGATCCGAAGACATCGTCCGCCGTCCCCAAGACGCTCGCCAACAGCACGGAGATCGCGTCGCGCGAAAGCCCCGGCGTGGTGGCCGCGCTCTATCGCGAGCAGGCGGCGCGTTTCAACATCGAACTGATCCGCGGCGAGCTTTTGCCGTCGGTACAACTCGAAGCAGGCTACGGCCGCCGTTTCGATCCGAGCGAAACGATCGACGGGACGGAATCGACTACGGTCACAGGCCGCGTCACGGTGCCCTTCTACACCGGCGGCGAGGTGCAGGCCCGCGTGCGGCAAGCCAAGCACACGCATGTGCAGCGGCTGCAGGAGATCGAGCAGGCGCGCAGCGAGGTGCAGGCGCAAGTCGTGACCGCGTGGTCACAGCTGCAGGCGGCCCAGGCGGCCGTCGAATCCGATCAGGCGAGCGTGTCCGCAAACCGCATCGCGCTGGCAGGCGTGCGTGAGGAAGAGCGCGTCGGCCAGCGTACTCTGCTTGATGTGCTCAACGCCGAGCAGGAGCTTCTGAACTCCGAGGTGACGCTGGCCACGGACCGCCGCAATCTTGTGGTTGCCTCTTACACGCTGCTCTCGACCATCGGTCGCTTGAATGCTCAGGAGCTGGGCGTGGCACAGCAGGTGTACGACCCCGAGCAGCACTACAACGAGGTGCGCCGCAAGTGGTTCGACATCACCATCACGCCCGGAGAGCAGCGCCATGTGCCCGTGCCGCCTCCGCCACCGGGCAGGAAGCCGCCGCCGACAAAGTAACCCTATCTTCCTTTGCTATCGGGTGCAGGCCCGCGTCGCCGTATTGCGGCCCGGCGCGGTGTTTGTCTGTGCGCCTTCAGTGATATAGTGACCAACGTCTGTTCTGTGTGGGGAGTTGAATGGCTAAGCCCGAGCCGGCCAGCGGCAGCCTGGAGGATATTCTGTCCTCCATCCGCCGGAGTTTGGCCGAGCAATCCACCGATGTGCTGACCGGCGATGCGTCCGCGCGCGGGGCCGATGCCAAGCCTGCGCCGCGCAAGGAAGGGTTGGTCGGCCGCTTGGCGAATGCCACAGCCGGGATTGTGTCGCCGAGCGATCGCGCCACGGATGACGACGATCTCGCCGACATGCTGGTGACGGCTGAGCCGTCAAAGACTGTCGTGCCGGAGCCGGACGTCGTCCCTGCGCCTGCCATTGTGGAGCCGCCGGTCGCCGAGCCGAAGGCCGCGGTTGCCGCGTCCACCGAGCCGGCGCCGCCGAGCGATCCGCTGTGGTTCCTGACACGCAGCGTCGAGGCCAGCGCGCCGAAGGAGCCGGAGAAGCCGTCCCTGACGCGCCCCGAGGAGGCGCGGGCGTCGATGCCGCCGTTCTTTGGCGCAAGCACAGAGACCATACGCGTCGACGCGCCACCGGCCGTTGAAGCGCCGCCGCCGTCGCGTCCGCTGTTCGGAACGGCAAATGGGCCGGCGATCAAGGACCCTGCGATCGAAAGGGAGGTTTCCTTGGTTGCCGCCGCCGCTGAGACGGCTGCGCGACCGGGCCCCGTGAACGGCGCCGGGGAACCGCTTGCGGCTGCTGCCCCTGCCTCCACCCTGCAGGGCTCGCAGGCCCTGGAGGCGATGGTGCTGGAGCTGCTGAAACCCATGCTGCGCGAATGGCTCGATCAGAACATGCCGCGCATGGTGGCGGAGGCCCTTAAAGCCGAGGCCGGCCGCGTCGGTGCCGGCGAAAATGCCAAGAAGCCTTGATGGCTGCACGCTGACCAACTAAGCACCGGCCCAACAGCGACCTCTTCAGCCAGGGCCAGCCGGGCTCCGGCGTACGGATTCTGCCATGCTCGAGAAGACCTACCAGCCTGCCGACATCGAAGCGCGCATCGACCAGGAATGGGTCAAGGCCGAGGCGTTCAAGGCCGGCCGCGCCGACCGTGCCAAGGCCGACACCTACTGCATCGTGATCCCGCCGCCGAACGTGACGGGCTCGCTGCACATGGGACATGCCCTCAACAACACGCTGCAGGACGTGCTGTGCCGCTTCGAGCGCATGCGCGGCAAGGATGTGCTCTGGCAGCCGGGTACCGATCACGCCGGCATCGCCACGCAGCTCGTCGTCGAGCGCCAGCTCATGGAGCGGCAGGAGCCCGACCGCCACGCTATCGGCCGCGACAAATTCATCGAGAAGGTGTGGGCGTGGAAGGCCGAGAGCGGCGGCACCATCACCAACCAGTTGAAGCGCCTCGGCGCCTCGTGCGACTGGTCGCGCGAACGCTTTACCATGGACGAGGGCCTGTCGAAGGCCGTCCTCAAGGTGTTCGTCGAGCTCTACAACGAGGGGCTGATCTACAAGGACAAGCGGCTCGTCAACTGGGACCCCGCGTTCCAGAGCGCCATCTCCGACCTCGAGGTCGAGATGATCGAGGTCAAGGGCTCGTTCAACTGGACGGCCGGCGATCCCGACAAGCCGTTCGATGCGAAGGCGCTCGGCAAGGTGCTCGACCGCAATCCGTCGGGGCACCTCTATCACTTCCGCTATCCGCTGACCGACAAGGTGGCAGGCTACGACAAGGACTACATCGTCGTCGCCACCACACGGCCGGAGACGATGCTGGGCGATACGGCGGTTGCCGTGCATCCCGACGATCCGCGCTATGCCGACCTCGTCGCCATCGGCGCCAAGGCGAAACTGCCGCTGACGGACCGCGAGATTCCGATTATCGCCGACGACTACTCCGACCCCGAGAAGGGTTCGGGCGCGGTGAAGATTACGCCGGCGCATGACTTCAACGATGCGCAGGTCGGCAAGCGGCACGACCTGCCCGTCATCAACATCCTGGACGCTGCGGCCCAGCTCAACGAGGAGGTGCCGGAGAAATACCGCGGCCTCGACCGCTTCGCCGCGCGCAAGCTGATTGTTGCCGATCTGGTCGCGCTCGGCCTCGTCGAGAAGATCGAGGCACACGCGCATGCCGTCCCGCACGCACAGCGCGGGCAGGCAGTGGTCGAGCCGTGGCTGACGGACCAGTGGTACGTCGATGCCGCCGAGCTGGCGAAGCAGGCGATCGCCAAGGTCGAGAGCGGCGAGACGAAGTTCGTCCCCAAGAACTGGGAGAAGACCTACTTCGAGTGGATGCGCAACATCGAGCCCTGGTGCATCTCGCGCCAGATCTGGTGGGGCCATCAGATCCCGGCGTGGTACGGGCCGGACGGCAAGGTGTTCGTCGCCGAGAGCGAGGAGGCCGCCGCCGCTGCCGCGCTCGGCCACTACGCCGGCACCGAGTACATCACCGTGATGGAAGGCCACGACATCGCGCTCGACCCCGAGCGGCGGGCCGACTTCCTGCATCGCGACCCCGACGTGCTCGACACCTGGTTCTCCTCGGCGCTGTGGCCGTTCTCCACGCTCGGCTGGCCGGA
>CADEEC010000107.1 GCA_902826255.1 uncultured Hyphomicrobiales bacterium
ACGACAGCGCATCCAAGCGCCCCCGGCGCTCGGCCTGCTTCTGTCCCTGCGGATCATGTCCTTGAGCGATGCGTGAAAGAGCCTCAAGCGCCAGCTCACGGGCCTTTGCGAGGGTGATTGCAGGAAACTCGCCTAGCGTCAGGCGCCGCTTCTTCCGGCCGTGGGAGTAGATGAGAGCCCACGTCTTGATGCCCCCTGGCGTGACCCGCAGAATCAGGCCCTTCGTGTCGGTGTCGCGATACTCCTCCCGGCGCTCATTCGCTTTCACCGTCTCAACAAAGCGAACAGTGAGTTTGTGCGGCATGCGTGTCCCCCGAATGCAGAAAACACTCCGACGTCGTCTCAATTCTGGGGTTCCCCTGGGGATCCCGCGCGACCTGGCTTGCGTCGATGTTCACTGGATGTTCCAGGACGCAATGTAGGGGGATTATCCAGCTATTTCAATTGGATAATGCGCGTTTTGCGTTCGAAGACGTCCAATAAAATTCAGCCTAATGATTCTGGGGGACTGGGGGTCGGGAGTTCAAATCTCCCCGCTCCGACCAATGCCTCCCGCACATCGCAGCAAGCACCGGGAGCTGATCTGCGGCACCGGCGGAGCATCGCCGTAGCACGTGTGCGCCCTGTGCTCAACGCCGCTGCACGCCTTCTGCGTTCATCCGACAGCCCAATTTTGTCCCGCGGCGCACCGCGCCCGGGGTGATGAACGGAGGGGCCGGGCATCGACTGCCCGTTTGGCCTGATACTGTATGGGCGAGCGTCTGCCCGGCCCTGCCGGCGTCCGGGCCCCCGCCAATCGCGATCCGCTGGCCTGGCGGCCACGCGCGAGGAGGCTGATCGGTGCCGGCCCCCGGCTCCTGCATTTGAGCGGCGATCCTGCAGTGAACCGCACGCCCATCTCCGAGGCAGGAGATTACGTAAGCACGCCCCCAAGCCGTACAACCCCTCCGTAGGCCGATTTATTTTCGCGCAATCCTATCCCCGCGCGGTGAAACATCCGCAACATCGTCACCGGCAGCGTTGAGATGTGTTACTGCTCCTGCTGGAGGTGCACGTGCCCGACCAGGACGACCGCATCTTCCAGCTCCGCTTGCCAGCGAGCCCGCGCCGCTCGACCGAGTTCGGCAAGTGGGAGCGCGCTGCCTTCATCGCCGCGCCGAGCCACGCAAAACCGGCCCCGACGAAGCCTTCGAGATCCGCTACCGCGTGCTCTGGCCGCAGTGAGGCCGTCATCCCCGAAGCCGAGCTTCGCGAGGCTATCGGGGATCCAGATGAAATTGCCCACGCTCGTCCGAGGCTGGATCCCGGACATGCGCCAAAACGCATTCCGGGATGACGGGGTTAAGCCCCGATCTGCGCGCGCAGCCGCCCGCGCTTGGCTCATCCCTTCACAGCGACGAGCACCACAGACTGGTACGCAAAGCGCACCGCATCGCCGTCACGGCGCGCGTCCATGCCCAGCGCGTCGCCGTCGATGGCCGCGGCGAGGGTGGCACGCAACTGCTCGCGATCATCGCCCACCGGGAACGAGCGCGTCACCATCTCCTCCAGCGTGAAGGGCACGGCGAAAAAGCTCTCGTCTGGCGGCGGCAAACCCGCAGCCGGGAACATGCCGCGCAGATAGCCGAGCGTGCGGAACTGCACGGTGGACGGATCTCGGTGCCGTTCCATCGCATTGAAGGCCGCGGCCTTTGCCTCATCGTCGCTGGCCATGGCGTCGCACAGCACCACGCGTCCGCCGGGCCGGCACACGCGCACCATCTCTGCAAAGGCCCGCGCCGGCTGCTCCAGGTGATGCATCGTGAAGCGGCAGCTTACGATATCGAACGAGGTCGCCGCGAACGGCAGCGCGTAGGCATCGCCGCGATGCCAGGACACGTTGGCGATGGCGGCTTTCGCCGCCGCCTTGCGCGCCTGATCCAGCATCGCCTCGGTCGCATCGAGACCTGACGCGTGGGCGACGCGCTCCGCAAACGCGAGGGCGACGGAGCCGGGCCCGCACGCCACGTCGAGCGATACGTCGGCCGGCGCCGGCCGCGCCGCATCGACCAGCAGGTCGAGCGCCGCCTTGCAGTGCAGGGCACGTGAGCGCGCGAATATCTCGGCCTGCCGGGTAAACTGATCGGTGATGTGCGCGGCGTGCGAAGTCGCAGCCGCAGGCGTGGCGTGTGTGGTCATGGGACTATTCCTGGACATTGCGTGCGCCGGCGGGCAGCACAGATGTCATCCCGGCGCTTGTCGCCGGAATCCATCGTGCCGCGCACGCCAGAGCGGTTGAAGGCTGGACCCCGGGCACCCTCAGAACAAGCCCGAGGGCAGGCGAGGCCCGGGATGACAGCTAGGCACCCATCTGCGCGTGCAGCCGCCCGCGCTTGGCGAACAGCTTGTTGAGCGCACTCAAGTACGCCTTCGCACTTGCCACTAGCGTATCTGGGTCGGCCGCGCGCGCCGTCACTGCCCGGCCGCCGGCATCGGACTCGTCCGACAGCCGAACCGACACCTCCGCTTGCGCATCCGTGCCTTCCGTCACCGCGTGCACCTGGTACAGGGCGAGCTTCGCCTTGTGCGGCACCAGCTTCATGATGGCGTTGAAGGTTGCATCGACAGGTCCATTACCGGTCGCGTGCACCGTCTCGTGCTTACCGCCGCCCATGTCGAGGGTGAGGGTGGCCGACTGCGGGCCCATGGTGCCGGCGATCACCTGCAGCGCCACCACCTTGATGCGGTCCTGCGCGGTGGCGATCTCCTCGTCGACCAGCGCCTCCAGGTCCTCGTCGTAGACGTGCTTCTTGCGGTCGGCCAGCGCCTTGAAGCGGTTGAAGGCATCCTCCAACGCGTTCTCGCCGAGCTCGTAACCCATCTCCTTCAACTTGGAGCGGAAGGCGTTTCTCCCTGAATGCTTGCCCATCACCAGCGAGGTCTTGGACACGCCCACCGACTCCGGCGTCATGATCTCGTAGGTCTGCGTGTGCTTCAGCATGCCGTCCTGGTGGATGCCGCTCTCGTGCGCGAACGCGTTGCGGCCGACGATGGCCTTGTTGTACTGCACCGGGAACGAGGTCGCCGCCGCCACCAGCTTGGAAGCGCGGTTCAGCATCATCGCCTCGATGTTGGTGTGGTAGGGCAGCGCGTCGCCGCGCGTCTTGATCGCCATCACGATCTCTTCCAGCGCCGCGTTGCCCGCGCGCTCGCCGATGCCGTTGATGGTGCACTCCACCTGCCGGCAGCCGGCCTTCACGCCCGCCAGCGAGTTCGCCACCGCCATGCCGAGGTCGTTGTGGCAGTGAACGGAGAAGATCACCTTCTCGGAGCCCGGCACCTTCTCCATCACCGTGCGGAACATCTGGAAATATTCCTCCGGCGTCGCATAACCCACCGTATCGGGGAGGTTGATGGTGGTGGCACCGGCCTTAATCGCCGTCTCCACGCAGCGGCACAGGTAGTCGATCTCGGTGCGGGTTGCGTCCTCGGCGCTCCACTCCACGTCGGCGACCCAGTTGCGCGCGCGCGTCACCTGGAACTGCACCATCTCCAGCACCTGCTCGGCCGACTTCTGCAGCTTGTGCTTGCGGTGCACCGGCGACGTTGAGAGGAAGGTGTGGATGCGCGGCCGCGCGGCGTGCTTCACCGCCTCGCCGGCACGGTCGATGTCGTTCTCGCCCGCGCGCGACAGCCCGCACACCACGGACTTCTTGATGCGCTTGGCGATCTCCGAGACCGCGTGGAAGTCGCCCTCGCTCGCGATCGGGAAGCCGGCCTCGATGATGTCGACGCCCATCGCCTCCAGGAAGTCGGCGACCTCGAGCTTCTCTTCGAAGGTCATGGTGGCGCCGGGGCATTGCTCGCCGTCGCGCAGGGTTGTATCGAAGATGAAAACGCGTTCTGTGTTAGCGGTGGTCTCGTCTGCACCGCGAGGTTCGGCTTGCTGGGACATGGCTCGGTATCCTTGGGTCCTGTCGCGCGCTGAGGCGCCGGCGTGTCTGTGCTTAGCGGGAGATTTGCGGCTTATCCCCTGAGCGCCCGTCCCGGCATCGTGCGAGACTGCCGAGGCTCAGGGGCTCGTAAGCAGGAGGTCAAGGAGGCTAAGCGCCTGCATTCCGGGAATAATCCCGGTGCGGGTCGGCGCTGTCATGGAGCCTGACGTGCTCACGGGCCTGCTCTATCCTTGGGCACAGAATGCGGCGCCCACGGTTGACACAGCGTTACTAATGGCGAACAGGCTACAGAATGGCAAGCAGAAATCACGTGGCGCATGCGCCGCACCGGACGCCGCAAAATGGCATGGCTGCTGCCCACACCCGCTGTTCGCCCGATGACAGCCATGGAACCGGGGAGTATGGGGTGCTCGTTGTTTGAGGGTATGCAGTTATCAGGAGGTTTGGATGAAGCGGAATCTCATGGTTGCCCTGGTGGCGGCCGTCGGTCTCGGTGCGCCCTTGGTGATGGCCGCCAGCCCACCGGTCGCAGAGGCCATCAAGACGCTGCAGACCGTCGGCAACGATCCCGCCCGTCTCAAGATATACTGCGACATTCAGCAGGCGGCCGAAGCCCTCGGCGACAAGGAGGATCCCGCCGCCGAAGAGAAGATCGACGCCATGACCAAGCAGCTCGGTCCCGACTTCGAGAAGGCCTTCGCCGTGATGGAGGACCTCGATGAGAACTCGGCCGATGCCAAGGAATTCTACGAGGCCTTCGATCAGCTCGACACCAAGTGTACTAAGAATTAGCTCGCTCTCATCTCTTCTGTTCAAGGTCTGCGGCCGGCATCCGAATGCCGGCCGTTGTTGCCGTCCGCCACAGCGTGCGCGCACCCTGACCGCGCCTGCCGCCGCCGGCCTGTCTGACCTGCGGAACCCTCCGTGACCTCCGTTCAGCACCACCCGGCCGCCGAGTCGACTCCGTCTCTGTTGCCGGTCCTCGGCTGGCTCACTTGCGCGATGTTCTTTTTCTACGCCTGGATTCTGCGTGTTGCGCCAAGCGTGATGGTCGAAGAGCTGATGCGCGACTTCGCGGTCGGCGCCGGCGTGCTCGGGCATCTCTCCGCCGCCTACTTCTACGGCTACGCCGGCATGCAGATCCCCGTCGGGCTGATGATCGACCGCTTCGGGCCGCGCCGACTGACGACGATCGCCGCCGCCATCTGCGCGGTGGGCTGTGTGCTGTTCGCCTACGCCGCGTCTCTCACCATCGCCACGGCCGGCCGCTTCCTCATCGGCGCCTCCGCCGCCTTCAGCCTCGTCAGCGCGATGGCCGTCGCCGGCCAGTGGTTCAAGCCGGACAGGTTCGCGCTGCTCTCGGGCCTTGCCATGGCCTTCGGCATGGCCGGCGGCATCTCTGGTCAGGCGCCGCTGCGGCTTGTGATTGAATCTTCGGACTGGCGCACGGCCAACCTGCTGCTCGCGGCGGGCGGCATCGCGCTCTGCATCGCCTGCTGGCTGACCGTGCGCGACCGCTGGCGCGGCAGCGGCGGCATCAGCCACGCCTTCTCCGGGCTGGCGACTGTCATCAAGCATCGCCAGACGCTACTCATTGCCGTCGCCGGCCTCGGCACCTCCGCGCCCCTGCTCGGCTTCGCGGCGCTGTGGGGCGTGCCGTTCCTCGAAGCCGTCTACGGCTACTCGCGCGCGTCCGCTGCCGCCACCACCTCCATCCTGTTCATCGGCTGGGCGTTCGGCGCGCCGCTGATCGGCTGGATCTCGGACCGCATCGGCAAGCGGCACCCACCCCTGATTGCAAGCCTCGTGCTGCAAACCGCCGGCTTCTCGGCGCTGGTCTATATCCCGGACCTGTCGACCACTGCTCTTACCACGCTGTGTTTTTTCATCGGCTTCTTTGGCGGCGGGCAGATCACCTGCTTCGCCCTCGTCAAAGACAACCACCCCACCACCCTCAGCGGCACCGCCATCGGCTTTCTCAACGGAACTGTCACCGGTGCCGGCGCGTTGTTCCAGCCTTTGGTCGGCATGCTGCTGGACTTGGCTTGGTCCGGCCAGGTCGCAAACGGCGCGCGCATCTACGATGCTGCCGCCTTCCGCACCGCGTTCCTGTCGATTGTAGCGTGTGGCGTCATCGGCATCATCAGCCTGCTCGCTGTCCGGGAACCTGCCCGCGTACAGTCTTGATTCAGCCGCCACGCCTGCCGGGGTGACGACCATGACACCTGAGATCGCGATCTGCCTCACAATTCTCCTCGGCGCCGTGCTGGTGTTCGCATGGGATCGCATACCCCCGGACGTCGTCGCGCTCGGCGTCATGCTTGCAGTCATCGCCACCGGACTGCTGCCGGCCGACAAGGCCTTCGCCGGCTTCAGCAGCGATACCGTCCTCATGATCCTCGGCCTGCTCATCATGTCCGCGGGCCTGGTGCAGACCGGCGTCGTGGAGATCACCGGCCGCTACATCTTCGATCTCGCCGGCCGCAATCCGTCGGTGTTCCTGCCCGTAATCTTGGTGTCGGTGGCCCTCGTCTCCGCCTTCATCAGCAACACCGCGGCCACGGCCTTCTTCGTACCGCTCGTCGTCGGCTATGCCGCCAAGATCAAGGCGAGCACGTCGCAGTTCCTGCTGCCGGTCGCATTTGCCTCGATCCTGACCAGCTCGGTCACGCTCATCAGCACGTCGACCAACCTGATCGTCAGCGGCATGCTCACCCAATACCAGCAGCCGGCCATGGGCATGTTCGAGCTGGCACCGGTAGGCATCCCGATCGCCATCGCCGGCATCCTGTACGTCTTGCTGATCGGCACCCGTCTCATACCGCAGCGCGAGGACCAGAAGGCCGAGGAAAAGATCGGCGAGCGCACCTATCAGGCCGACGTCGTCATCACCGCGGACGGTCCTCTGGTCGGCAAGTCACTGAAAGATGCCAAGATCACTTCCGACGGCGAACTCAAGGCCACCAAGCTCATGCGCGGTGACGAGACCATCCGCGGCGCCAAGAAAATCTCGGAGACCGAGCTGGAAGCCGGCGACGAGCTGATCATCGAAGGCCTGCGTGCCGAGCTTCTGAAGATCAAGGACATCCGCGGTCTCGACTTCAAGGCCGATGTCCATCTGGCGGAGAACGCGGAGGAGGACAGCGACGATAAGGACAAGGAAAAGCCCAAGCCAACCATTGTCGAGGGCATGCTACTGCCGCGCTCGCCGCTGATTGGTCAAAGCCTGCGCAGCCTCGAGTTCAAGGAGCGCTACGGGTTGCAGGTGCTGGCGCTGCACCGCGCCGGCCGTGTGCCCAAAAGCATTCACACGGCGCGCCTGCGCCTGGGCGATGTTCTGCTGCTGCAGGGCCTGCCGGAAGACGTGAAGGCGCTGGAGCAGGGCAACCTGTTCAACATCTTCGGCGGCATCGAGCCCGGCCGCCTCAACCGCTCGCGCGCACCGCTCGCCACCGCCATCTTTGCGCTGGCCATCCTGGCCGTGACATTCGGATTTGCCTCGCTGCCCGTCGCCGTGATGGCCGGTGCGTTCGCCATGCTGGCAACCCGCTGCCTCTCGCCCGAGGAGGCCTACCAGCAGGTCGAGTGGAAGGCCCTCATCCTGATCGGCTCGCTGCTGTCGCTCGGCCTCGCCATGGAAGCCAGCGGCACCGGCAAATACCTCGCGCAGCAGATCATCGCCTTCGTCGGCGCCAACGAGCCCTACCGCCTGCTCACCTGCTTTTTCGTTCTCACCGTGGCGTTGACGCAACCGATGTCCAACCAGGCCGCCGCCCTCGTCGTTCTGCCGATCGCGCTGCAGACCGGCCTGGAGCTTGGAAGCGACCCGCGCGGCTTCGCCATGATGGTGGCGGTGGCGGCGAGTTGCTCCTATCTCACGCCGCTGGAGCCGTCCTGCCTGATGGTCTACGGACCCGGCAAGTATCAGTTCTCGGATTTTGCGCGCGTCGGCCTGCCGCTCACGTTTCTGATCTACGTGATCGCCATCGTGCTGGTGCCGTGGATGTGGCCCGTCAGCGTCTAGACCTGCCCTAGACCTGTAGTGTGCCGTTCGCCACGTGCACCGCGTGCCCGCCGATGCGTACGGTGCCGAGCGCGCCGCCGGCCACCTCAAGCGATAGCGTGAGCAGGCTCGGCCGCCCCATCTCGTAGCCCTGCTCTATCAGCCGCTTGTGCTGTCCATCGGGCAAATCATCAAAGCGATGCACCACTCCGGCGAACGCTGCCGCGGCCGACCCAGTCGCGGGGTCTTCCGGAATACCGTTGTGAGGGGCGAACATGCGTGCATGAAACGATGACGTCGTATGCACCGTCTGCCTGCAGTAGAGAAACATGCCGATGTTCCCTTGCGTGGCGGCGTTCCAGTGCGCGCTCGCAACGCCGGCCTTCCCGATCGCGTCCAGCGAGGCAACAGGCACGAACAGAAAGGGATTGCCAGCCGAATAGCGCGTCGGCTTGTGGTTCTCAAAACCGATCTCGGCAGGGATCAGCCCCAGTGCCGCCGCCAGCCGCTCGGTGGAGGGCACCACGCCGATGCTTTCCGGCGCCTTTGGCGTGTCGAATTCGGCAAAGCTTGGGGCGCCGGCACGCAGACGCACGCCGACGCGTACGATGCCGATCTGCTGCTCCATCACCACCAGCGCTTCGCCCCGGCCGTTGGACAGCGGCGTGCGCAGCTCTGCGAGCAGCACCGCCGTGCCCACCGTCGGATGTCCCGCGAACGGCAGTTCGGCGGCCGGCGTGAAAATGCGCACGCGGGCGGTGTGCGCTTTGTTCTGCGGCTCCAGCAAGAACACGGTTTCCGGCAGGTTGAACTCGCGCGCGATGGTCTGCATGGTCTTGGCGTCGAGCGCGTCCGCGCCATGTACGACGGCCAGCGGGTTGCCGCTGAAGCGCTTCTCGGTGAAGACATCGAGCACGTGATAGTCGAGGCGCATGGAGCATCCATCTTTGACGGGCGGGCGCATCGTGTAGCATTTCCCGCAAGCAGCCGCGCGACGGTGATCGCGCGGAGTGCAACGACTTGCGGATCGACCAGAGCTGACCCGCGGCGGTGCTCACCTTCATTACAGCCTGTTACGCCAAGATCAATTCTTCCCCGTCGCCACCCCCGCGCCGCTCGATGGCCGCATCGGCCACCAATGCGTCACGGTGGGGTCCCATTTGCGGCCCCCTATGCCGGCGCCTTCACGGGGGCGTTTTGCGCAGTTGGAGCAATATGTTGCGCAAGGTCTCCACGTCGAGCTTCACCGAAACGGGAGCGCGGTCACACACGCCTAGCACTCCCGCAGGGGCGGCGGGGAACCCCGCACCTCTCGCCGCCCCGCTCCGTCCTTTCCAAGGGCGCCGGACAACAGCGCAGCAAGGGAACTGTTACATGAGGACATGGCAGCGACTGCTCATTGCATTGGCCGCAGCGGCCGCGCTCGCAACGCAAGCGGTCGCGGCCGACCTCGGCGGTGCGCGCCGTGCCAGGCCGGCCCCGCCGCCGCCTCCGCTGCCCATCGTCGCGGAGGCACCCTCCTTTACCTGGAGCGGCCTCTACGTCGGTGTCCATGCCGGCTACAGCTGGACCGACATCGACTGGCAGGAGACCCCCGCCTTCAACGCCAGCCACGACGGCAACGGTTGGCTCGGCGGCGCGCAGATCGGCTACAATTGGCAGGCTGGCCGTTTCGTCTACGGCGTCGAGGCGGACATCTCGCGCCTGTGGGTCGACGGCGGCAACGCCGGCAGCAGCCACGAGATGAGCTGGCTCTATTCGGTGCGCGGCCGCCTCGGTCTTGCGAGCCCGGATAATCGCACGCTGTTCTACGTCACGGGCGGCGGCGCCTGGGCCGACATCGACTATGCGGGGCTCGGCAACTACTCCAACAACCACTTCGGTTGGGTGATCGGCGGCGGCATCGAGCGCGCCCTGACGCAGAACGTGACCGCGCGCATCGAGTATCTCTACTACGACTTCGATAGTGCCACCGCGCCGGCCGGCACCGTTGCAGGCGGCGGCATCGCCGACCTCGACCCGTCCATGCACACGGTTCGCTTCGGGCTGAACTTCAAGTTCTAGGCCCTGTCCGGCAGACCCGCGTGCCGGCGACCTCGGGATGCACCTTGCTGTGGATTCCGGCCGATCGCTGCACGACTGTGGCAGCAGCGCACCAGACGCGTCCGACAACGCCCGAAACCTGTTGGCTGTTGGCCGCCGTTGTTGCCTAATTCCCCTGTGATTCTTTAACTGCGTGCGAGCACTCTATCTGCGCGCGCAACCCCTTCAGCTGAGGGGGTCTAGAGGGGTTGGGGGAGACAATGGCCAAAGTCCGTTCCGCGCTGATCGCGCTGGCGGCGATCGTGGGCATCGGCGCGGGAGCCGTCACGGCCCAGGCCGGCGGTCCGCGCGGCATGAAGGACGAGCCCGCCGGCGGCAACAACTGGGCGGGCTTCTTTATCGGCCTGCAGGGCGGCTACGGCTGGGGTGACACATCCCACAGCTCGGGGTTGGGCGCCGGAGAAACGGATGCCAACGGTGGCCTGTTCGGCGTGACCTGGGGCACCAACTGGCAACGCGGCAACTGGGTCTACGGCTTTGCCAGCGACTACTCGTTCTCCAACATCGAGGGCGCCTTCGACGGCGCGGCCTGCGTTGCCGGCGCGTGCTATACCGAGCTGCGCAATCTCAGCACCTCGCGCGTACGCCTCGGCTACGCGACCGACAACAGGCTGCTCTACGTCACCGGCGGCTTGGCCTACGGCGAGGTACGGGCGGGCATTCGCAACTCGGCTGACAGGGACGACGAGACCCGATTTGGCTGGGCGCTCGGCGCAGGTTTGGAATGGGCCTTCGCGCCGCAGTGGTCGCTGAAGGCCGAATACATCCACGTGGACCTCGGCGACAGCAACATCTACCTCGCCGGCGGCGTGACCCCGACCGCAGTCGACGTCACGGCTGACATCGTGCGCGTGGGCGTCAACTACAATCTCGGCCCCGACTTCTGGCGCAACGCGCTCGGCTTGCGCTGATCTGCTTCGGTCACCGCTGACTATCTGAAACCCCGGCCGCTGCGGCCGGGGTTTTGTTTCGCGCGGCTCCCCAGAGAGGCGCCCTCAGTCTACAGGCAGTTGAAAGTCACCGAGCCACACTTCACGTAGTTGATCTCGTGCCAGACGCAGCAGGGCTGTTCCTGCTTGCACACCCAGGTTTTTACTTCGCCGCTGGGTATCATTTTCACGCGGCACACCTTCTCGCCCTTGCCGGCCTTGACGGCGGGCGTCTTTTGCTGCGCTTCAGGCGCAGCCGGCCCGAGCGCCAGGGCGGCAACGCCGACGCAAACAGCGAACAGAACACGCTTCATGAAAGGTCTCCCAGATTGTCGGGTGTCTTGCAGGCGCAGTATGGCGCCCGAGCTTATCCCAGCCTATGACCGCAAAGCCTCACGCGCGAACGAATAGATGCTCGAGCCGGACGTATCCCCGTGTTCCCGCGCCTTGGATCTCGCCACCTCGGGCCACCGCCATTCGCAACAACGTGCCTTCCTGTTCGGCGCGCTATCAGTGTACATTTAATGTGCATGCGGATCATACTTGAGTGAGTTGGTGATAGCGGCGGGAGCCGACGATGAATGTCTACTGCATCGCATTCTGGAACCTTGAGAATCTGTTCGCGCCGGAAGGCTTCCCTAACCGCGAGCCTTGGATTGCCGAAGCGGTCGCCGGGGACCTGCGAGGATGGACGGACGCTTTGTTCACGCGCAAGATCCAACAGCTGGCACACGGCATCCGAAGCATCAACGGCAACAGCGGGCCGGATCTCCTCGGTGTTTGCGAGGTCGAGAACCGCTTCGTGCTGGACCGGCTCACGCAGGAGCTGAACACGCTGCTAACTGCGCGCCGCTACGACGTCATTCACGCCGACGCCACCAAAGACAAACGCGGGATCGATACCGCCTTCCTGTTCGACAGCAACCGGCTCTCCACAAACCCGGCGGAGCTCTTCTCGCACTTCGTGATGCGCCGCACGGGCACCCGCGACATCACCCAGGCCACTTTCAGAACCCGCGGGGGGCGCGAGCTTGTGGCCTATTGCAACCATTGGCCTTCTCGCTCCGGCGGACATCATACCGAAAGCCAGGGCTTCCGCATGACCGCAGGCGAGACGCTCGGGTACTGGCACGAGCGTGTTCGCGAAGTGAAGGGCGACAACGTCGCGATCGTCGCCATGGGCGATTTCAACGATGACCCTGCCGACCCCTCGCTCACCGTGCACGCAAACAGCTCACGCGAACGGGACGACATCGAGGGCGCCAACTCGGCCCGTTTCTACAATCTCACCTGGAACTATCTGCGGCAGGAGGCCATAACGGTATCCGGCAAGCGGCGAACCCTTTACGGCACGCTCTACTTCCAGGGCAACGCAAATACCTTCGATCAAATGCTCGTCTCACGCGCCCTGCTTCGATCCGTCGGACCGTTCCGCGTGCGCGAGCAGACGGCGCGGATCGAGGCCCTGCCGGCCATGGTTGCCGACAGCAAGAACGAGGGGCCGATCCGCTTCGGCCTGCCGAAAGGCGACGCGGCCAGGAACGTCAACCCCGACGGCTTTTCCGATCACTTTCCGGTATCGGTGATGGTGGAGGTCGACGAGCCGATCAGCTAGAGGTGCTCGCGGCCCGCGCGGACATCCATTTGATCGGCGGGACCAACGCTGGCGGTTCCAACGTCATCCCGCCGATGTTCGCTTGCACGCCTAGTTCTTGCTCTTGTCGACCAGCGCCCGCTCCTTGATCCAGGGCATCATGGCGCGCAGCTTGGCGCCCACTTCCTCGATGGAGTGCGCGTCGTTGAGGCGGCGCGTGGCCTTGAAGCGCGGCAGGCCGGAGCGGAATTCCTGCATCCACAGGGAGGTGAACTGCCCCGTCTGGATGTCCTTCAGGATGCGCTTCATCTCCGCCTTGGTCTCGTCGGTGATGACGCGCGGGCCCGAGGCATACTCGCCGAACTCGGCCGTGTTGGAGATCGAGTAGTTCATGTTGGCGATGCCGCCTTCGTAGATCAG
>CADEEC010000108.1 GCA_902826255.1 uncultured Hyphomicrobiales bacterium
GGCGGATGACGAGGCCGGCGGCGAGCAACGCGTGGTGCAACCCCGCCGGTCCAAGGCTGCGCGCTCCGCGCCGAGCCAGCGGCGCGCCGTGCGCTCCGATGGCCGCCGCACGGTGCAAAAGGCAACGCGCGGGCCGCGCCAGGCGTATCGGCAAGGTCGCGTGCGCGTGGCTGCACTGCCCGGCGGTCATCAGTTCAGCACTGTGGCATCGTATTACCAGAGCGGCCACACCACGGCGTCCGGTGCGCGGTACAATCCGGATGGCTTGACCGCTGCGCATCGCACGCTGCCGTTCGGTACGCGCGTCCGCGTGACCCACATGGGAAGCGGCCGTACAGTCAACGTGACGATCAATGATCGGGGTCCGTTCATCAGCGGGCGCGCGATCGACCTGTCGCGTGGCGCAGCTCGCGTGATCGGCATGATCGGTTCGGGCCTTGCCCGCGTGAGCGTCGAGATTCTCGGCCGCTAACTCGGGGACTACAACCGGAAGCGGCGGGCACGACGACGTGTCCGCCGCTTTTTTTGTTGCGCGTCGAGCCGGTCTCAGCGGGCCTGGATCAGTTTCTCCATCCGGCCGATCTTGACGTCGGGGCGCCAGACGTTGCGGAACACATGCGATTGGCTGCCGCCGCCTGGCACGTCGAACTTCACCTCAATGTCGCCTGTGCCAAGGCCGAGGAAGCGCAGGCCAAGCAATGTATGCACGACGATGTCGTCGCTGCGCTTTACCACCGAGAAATTAAGCGGGCGGTAGTTCTCGACCTGGCCCGTGAGCGGAGAGCGCCAGCCGATTTCACCCGGATTGACGAAGCCGTATGTGAAGCGCGAGTGGATGAAGGTGATGTAGAACCACAGAATGATCGAGATGAAGAAGGTCACCACATAGTAGGCGAGGTTCATGTGGACCTTCACCAGCGTGACCAGATCCCAGATAAAGGTCCAGCCGATCGCCATGTGCACCACCAAACCGATCACCGCCAGCGACAGGATGAGGATGATTGCATAGATGCCGCGCGCCCTGAGGTGCGTGAAGATCAGCGTCGAGAACATGATGGCCATGAAGCCGATTCCGACCCACGGGCTGCTGTGAACCTTCAGCGCCTTGTCGCCGATGACGATGCTCTCGCCGAATGCGGCCGTCAGCAGCATGCACACCAGTGCGGCGAACCAGATCGCCCACCAGTACACCATGTCGGAATACTCGTAGATGCGCATCGAGCCCGGCACGCTTGCAGGTGCTGCGGACCCTGAAGCATGGGTGGTAGCCATGGAGAGCTCCTTGGGCAAGATGGCAAAGGGACTTAGGCGGCGGCGCTTGTAGTTCAGTTGGGGCGGGTGCGGCAAGGGTGTCAATAGTCTGTAGCGGCTCGGCAGGCGCCTGTTTGCTTACAGTGTCTCTGGTGACGCTGCGGGCGCGCACGACCCGTTTGCAGGGACTCGCCAACTGCGCCATCAAGGAGACGCGCCGCCCCTGGATGATGCGGGCCGGTGCGGGGAGCGCCGCATGATCTGGCTCGCTTTGCTTGCCTTGGGGCTTGGTGCCGGCACGCTGTCGGGCATCGTCGGCTTCGGCGCGTCGATCATGCTGATGCCGGCACTGATGTTCGCGTTCGGTCCCCAGGAAGCGGTGCCGATCATGGCGATCGCGGCTATCCTGGCGAACTTCTCCCGAGCCGCGGTCTGGTGGCGCGAGATCGACTGGCGGGCCAACGCCTACTACTGCGTGACCGCCGTGCCGATGGCGGCGCTCGGTGCGCGCACGCTGCTGAGCCTCGATGCGCGCCTCGTGGAGGGCATTCTCGGCTTCCTGTTCCTGTTCATGGTGCCGGCCCGGCGCTGGTTGTTCGGGCGCGGCCTGCGCGTTGAGGCTTGGCATCTCATCATCGTTGGGGCCGTGATCGGGTTTCTCTCGGGCCTAGTTGCCTCGACCGGACCGATCAACACGCCGTTCTTTCTCGCCTATGGCCTGGTCAAGGGCGCCTATCTCGCCACCGAGGCGCTCGGCTCGCTGGCGATTGGCATCACCAAGGCCCTGACATTCCGCCGCTTCGACGCACTGCCGATCGAGACTATCGGCAAAGGCCTGCTGATCGGCGCGTCCCTGATGATCGGCTCGCGATTGGCCAAGGGATTCGTACTGCGGCTGGATGCCGATCACTTCCGGCTTCTGATGGATGTCTTGCTCGTCTGCGCCGGGCTCGTGTTGCTGTGGGGCGCCTTCACCCTTCCGCACTGATCCCGCGGAAGTTCCCACTGCCGCGACCTGTAGCTTTCAGCTACGCTGCGCCGGCAAGGAAGTTTCTCAGGCCCTCACCATGCGTGCGGACAACAAGCCCTCCGGAGCGGTCGACCTCATCCGCACCGCCATGATCGAGAAGAAGATGACGCAGGCGGAACTCGCCGACGCCGCCGATTGTCACGAGAAGACCATCCAGAATCTGCTGTCGGGCCGAGCGGTGCGGGATCAGACCTTGTTCGACGTGTGCATGGTCCTGGGCCTCGATTTCGATCGCCTGCGCAGTGCTTGGCGCGGAGGCCTTGTGGAAGCGCCCGCCGCGCCGGTGCACATGGGGGCTTACACGCGGGCGGCGGTCGATCATTACATCGGCAGCTACCTGACGTTGCGGCCCTCGTTCTCGGTGCTTGGGGGAGTCATGGCCTATCGCACGGACATCGCCTGGGAGGACGACAGTCCCGGCCTCGTGTTCCAGGAGCGCGACCGGCCGGATCAACCCTATGCAAATCGTGGGCACCTGCATATTTCCACCTCGTCCACCTACGTGCATCTCGTGTCGGCCAGCAAGGGCGCGATGCGTATGGTGGTGGTATCGCGACCCGATGCCATGGGCCAGATGCTGGGCTTGATCACGACAATGCATAAGCAGAGGGCACACTTCGTTCCCGTCAGCGCGCCTATCGCCTATGTTTTGCGCCAGGAATTCAAACACTGCCGGCTCGGTGAAATCGCGAGTGCGGAGGCGGAGGAGGCCGGCTACCGGAGGGTGCTCCAGAGCGCCCTGGACCAGGGTTATGCCCGCTTGATCGCTGGGGGCTGAGCCTAAGGTTTCTGTTTCAGCGGGCGGACTTTCACCGTATGTTGCGCGCACGGGAGGGGCCGCACCGAACGGTTGCGTCACCGCGCCTGGAACGTGACTTGTCACGCAATCCGTAAAAGAGCCGTAACGGCCACATCACCCAAGGAGCTCAAGGAATGGCAAAACTATCTCGGCGCAAATTTATCAAAGCTGCCGGCGCCGGCGGGATCGGGGCATCTGCCGCGGTAATCGCATCGCCGGCGATCGCGCAAGCGAACCCCGAAGTGAAGTGGCGCATGCCGGTGAGCTGGCCGAAGTCGCTGGATACTCTCTACGGCAACCCCGACTACCTTTCCAAGCGCGTCGCCGAGATCACGGACAACAAGTTCCAGATCCAGGTGTTTGCCGCGGGCGAAATCGTTGGTGGTCTCCAGGTTCTCGACGCGGTGCAGGCCGGCACCGTCGAGGCGGGCCACACCGCGCTCTACTACTACTTCGGCAAGGACCCGACCTTTACGTTCGGCACGGACCTTCCGTTCGGTCTCAACAGCCGCATGAAGAATGCCTGGTACATGCACGGCGGCGGCCAGCAGCTGATGGATGAGTTCTGCCGCACGAAGTACAACGTCACTGGCTTCATCAGCGGCGCCACCAACTGTCAGATGGGCGGCTGGTTCCGCAAGGAGATCAAGTCGCTGGAAGACATGAAGGGCCTCAAGTTCCGCATCGGCGGATTTGCCGGTCTCATCATGCAGCGCCTTGGCGTCGTGCCGCAGCAGATCGCCGGCGGTGACATCTATCCCTCGCTCGAGAAGGGCACCATCGACGCCGCCGAGTGGGTCGGCCCCTACGACGACGAGAAGCTCGGCTTCGTGAAGGTGGCGAAGTACTACTACTATCCGGGCTGGTGGGAGCCGGGTGCGACGCCGCACTTCATCTTCAACCTCGACAAGTGGAACGCTCTGCCGAAGCACTATCAGGCGATCCTCACGGCCGTCGCGCAGGAGTCGGGCGTGTGGATGACGTCGAAGTACGATGCCGGCAACCCGCCCGCGCTCCGTCGCCTGGTCGCTTCCGGCGCAGTGCTGCGGCCGTTCCCGCAAGATGTCATGGATGCCTGCTACAAGGCCGCCAACGAGCTCTATGCGGAGCTGTCCGGAAAGAACGAGTGGTTCAAGAAGATGCACGACCACTTGGTCGCTTTCCGCTCTGACCAATACCTGTGGTGGCAGGTCGCCGAGTACACCATGGACAGCTACCTCATCAGGTATCGCAACCAGAAGGCCTGATGGACCTGCGGTAGTTCCAGACGTTGGAGGCCGTCCCATCAGGGGGCGGCCTTTCCATTTCGGGAGTGCACACACGTGAGCGCAGCGCAGAAGAAGGCCATCCGCGTCACCACGTTCGCCGGCCCCGGCGCCGACCCGGTCATGCGCGAGGTGCCGTGGCCGAAGGTGCCGCCCAAGGGTGCGTTGATTCAGATCGGCGCGTGTGGCGTGTGCGGCACCGACCAGCACATCCTCAAAGGCCATTGGCCGAAGCCGCTGCCTTGGCCCTTTACGCTCGGCCACGAACTGGCGGGCGTGATCGTCGAGATCGGCTCCGAGCTGAAATCGGATTTCATGGGCAAGCCGATCGGCGTCGGCTCCAAGCTCATGCTGCCGCCCCTGATGCCGTGCGGCTTCTGCGATTGGTGCAAGCATTATCCCGAGCAGGCCAACAAATGCCTGACACCGGTGTACTACGGCCGCTATCTAGGCTTCGACAAGCCTCCCCACCTTTGGGGCGGCTGGGCGGAATACGTCTATGTCGACCTGGATGATCTGCCGGGGACCAAGATCTACAAGCTCCGGGATGACATGAGCCTGCTGCTAGGCTCGCTCTCAGAGCCCCTGACGAGCTGTATCCGCGCCTTCAACCGTGCCATCAAGGCCGGCGGCTTCAAGTGGAACGATACCGTGGTCATCCAGGGCACGGGGCCCATCGGCATCCTGGCCATTGCCGCCGCGCAGGAGATGGGGGCGGGCCGCGTGATCGCGGTCGGAGCGCCTGAGGCGCCGCGCCTGAAACTGGCGCGCGCGTTCGGCGCCGAAGCCACCGTCGACATCGAAGAGTACAAGACCGCGGAGGCCCGCATCAGGGCCGTGCGCGATATCGCGGGCGGCTATGGCGCCGATCTCGTCATGGACTGCTCCGGGCATCCCACCGCCGGGCCGGAAGGGATCGAGTTCCTGCGCGATGGCGGCACGTACGTCGAGATGGGCCAGTTCACGGATGCGGGCTCCATCCAGACCTCCTGGCACCGCATCTGCACCAAGGACTTGAACGTGCTGGGGTCGTGGGCCTTCACTGCCAACGACCTCCCGCTCGGTGTGGAGATGCTCTACCGGGCGCGCAACAAGTATCCCTGGCGCAGCATGCAAACCCTGTTTCCCTTCACGGTCGAGGGTGTGAAGGACGCGGTCACTCAGGCCATGGCCATGAAAACCGTGAAATCGACAATCGTGCCCTTCGAGGAGCTGCTCTAAGGCCGGCTTGTCCGTCTCCGCCGGTCGCCCAACCTTTGCCCGTTGGTAAATTGTTAACCTTCACGGAGTGATAAATCGGCGTCACGATTACCCGGAAAATGCCACTTTCCACAGGTAGTCCACAGATCGTCCGCCAATGTAGTGCGTGAGACGGGGGTCTTAGCGGCATGGATGTGGGCAGGCTATGGCGCGCTTTGAGGCGCGGGGCGCAGGTTTTCGCTGCGTTTTTGGCGTGTGCCGGGCTCGGCTCGGCCGCCTCGGCCCAGCAATTCCCCTTCCAGATCGAATTCCCGCAGATTTTCAAGTCTCAGCCCGAAGCTCCAAAGACCGAGAACACGCGCACCCGCTTCATCATCGGCTTGGAGCGCGACGTCAGTTTCGATGTCACCGCACTGGCCAGCCCGCACCGCGTGCTCGTGGACCTGCCCCAGGTGAAACTCGACCTGCCGAATGTGCCGGAAGGCGCACCGGTGGGGCTCGTCAAATCCTTCCGCTACGGCATGGTGGCCCCGGGCAAGACGCGCGTCGTCATCGACGTGACAGGCCCCGTGGTGGTGGAGCGGTCTGCCATCGAGAAGGGCCCTGACGGCAACGACCAACTCGTGGTCGACATCGTCTCCGCGCCCGATACCAAGGTCGCCGCCGCCATGCGTGCGGGTGCCCATCACCTCGGCGCGGGCAACCTGCAGCCCCCGATGCCGAGGCCGGCGCAATCGCCCCAGGAGCGCGCGGCCGCCCAGTTCAAGCCCGTGATCGTCATCGACCCCGGCCACGGCGGCGAGGACGGCGGCGCCACCAAGTTCGGCACGCTCGAGAAGAACGTCGTCCTCTCCTTCAGCCTCAAGCTGCGCGAGAAGCTCAACGAGACCGGGCGCTACAAGGTGCTGATGACGCGCGAGACCGACGTGTTCGTGCCGCTGGAGGCGCGCCGCGACTTCGCCGAGCGCAACCAGGCCGCGCTCTTCATCGCCATCCATGCCGACTATGCTGCCCGCCCCACCGCGCGCGGCGCCACCATCTATTCGTTGCGCCCGCAGCTGTCGGATGTCATGAGCCAGGCCGCGAAGGGTGCGGTGAAGGAGAACGTCCTCTCCACCAAGCAGACGGCCCAGATCAAGAAGGCGGGCGGCGACGTCAACGCGGTGCGCGACATGCTGGCGGACCTTGCCCGTATGGACGTTGAGCGCAAACGCGAGCGCACCAGCGTGCTCGTGCAGTCGGTGCTCAATTTCATGGGCAACACGACCAACATGATGGAGAACCCGGATCGCGGTGCGGCGTTCGTGGTGCTCAAGACCTCGACGGTGCCGTCGATCCTGTTGGAGCTCGGCTATCTCACCAGCGTCGAAGATGCGCAGCAGCTGCGGTCCGACCAGTGGCGTGACAAGGTGTCGGGCTCGCTGGTGACCGCGATCGACACCTATTTCTCAAATCACGTGACACGGCTGCCGATGTAGTCCGCGCACCCTGCGCGATCAGCCGAAAACATCAAGCAAAACGCCTTTCTTGATCACCTCGGTGCCGTCGACCGCAATGGTCGTGCGCATCACGGGGATGTCGAAGTGTCCGGCCGTGTAGCGCCCGGCAAACTCGTTGGCGCCGGTCGAGAAGAGGAAATTGCCGGCCACCGCGCGCAGCTCCGTGCCGTTGCTGTGCTGGCGGTCGTACATGGCAAGCGACTCGTAGCGCGCCTTTCGGTTGAGGCCGAAGCCGACGTGGCTCACGGCATAGGCCTCGCGGTCACCCCAGGCAGCGAGGTAGCTCTTCATCATCTCCGCGTCGGCGCCGCTGCCCTCGATGCGGGTGACGTAGTCCGACTCCAGCGTCAGGCGCACGGGCGACTCCAGGTAGCGCTTGAAGGTGAGGTTGATATCGCCGCGATCCAGGACCAGAGTGCCGCCCACGCTGCCGCTCTTGCAGAAGCTCACCACGATGCCGCCGGGCCAGTGCGCGAGCGTGCCGGGCCGGTCCGTCCATCCCCACACGCCCACGGTGGACGCGCCTTCCATTTTGATGTCGAGCGCGGTGCCGGCCTCGGAGGTGACCGTCATGCGCTTGGCTCCGCGCAGCATCTTGGCCGCGGCGCGCACCGATTGCTCGAGCGCGCCGTCCGGGCGCATGCGTTCGAGCGCCTCGGGATGCTCGTTGGAGATGACCAGGATGCGCGCCCCCGCTTTGAGGATCGCAGGCGTCTCGGGCGCGTGCATGAGTCCCTCGATGGTGCAATCCACCACGAACCCGGCCTGGCCCAGCGCCGCCACCACGGGTGCGAGTTTCCCGATCGCCTCGCTCGCGCCGGTGGAACGCACCGGAACGGCATGCGGATTGCGCGGGGTCGGCACCACCAGGTGGAAGGGCCGCGCACCCATGCGCAAAAGCGCGAGCTCGGCGATGTGCACATTGAGCGCCCGCGATTGCGTCTCGGACAGGATCGCGGCCGTATCTCCGGCCTTTATCGCGCACCGCTCGAACACCTCGCAAAAGGCGTCGATCCATTTTCCTTCGATGCGGTCGGAAAACATGCGCGGGCCTGCTCCTGATTTGCGTCCCTGGCCGGAGGCTACTCTGCCTCGGGGTAACCCGCCAGCAGGCGCCGCCTCAGGGCGTTGAAGCCAGCATTCAGAGACAGCCCTAGAAGGGAGATGGTGATCAGCGGCACGTACATGTCGACCGTCTCGAAGGACCGGGACGCATAAACCAGGAGGTGACCGAGGCCGTCTGTGGAGCTGATCATCTCCGCGAGGAACACGACAATGCAGGAAATCACCAGCCCTATCCTGCAGCCGGTCAGCACTGAGGGCAGCGCCGCCCGCAGCACGACTGTGAGCAGTGCTTTGCGCCGTGTGGTGCCGGCCGCAAGCGCCGACCACACAAGCTTCGGCTCGACCGAAACCGCGCCTTGATAGGTCGCAAGCAGAATCGGAAACAGGGCGTCGGCGGCAACCAGCGCGATCTTCGACGCGTGATCGAATCCGAGGATCAGGATGAACGCCGGGTACAGAGCTATCTTCGGCACCGGTGCCAGCACGCGCACGATCGGGCGAATGGCGCTCTCCGCAACACGGCTGGAGCTCGCCATCAGCCCCAATGTGACGCCGACGAGGCACGCGATCGCAAAACCTGCAAACAACCGCAGCAAAGTCGTGAAGGTATGCTGCAGGAAAATGGGGTTGCCGAGCTGCTCGACCAGCCGCCGAAATACGGCCATCGGCGGCGGCAACAGAGCAGGCGGCGCCATGTCGAAACTGGTCAATGCCTGCCACAGGGCGAGGATCAGCGCGATCGGCAAAATGCCGAGCAGAAGTTCCGGGGCCGCGCGCTGGGTCACGATGTCCCCACCGCGATCTGGTGCTGGCTATCGGCCCACGCCACGAACCACGCCCGGATCCGTTCGAACGCCACGTCCAGCACGAACCCCAGGATCCCGATGATCACGATCATCGCGTACACGCGGTCGTAGAGCGCCATGTCGAGCGAGTTGAACAGGATGTTCCCCACGCCCGCCTGCCGCGCAATCATCTCGCTCGTCACCATGGTGATGAGCGCCAGCACCAGCCCTGTGCGCAATCCGACGAAAATTTCCGGCAGCGAGGCGGGAAACACGATGCGCATCATGCGCTGCAACCCGTTCATGCCCATGGCGGAGGCCGACCACAGCATCTTCTCCTCCACCGCGCGCGCGCCCTGGTAGCTGTGATAGATGAGCGGCAGGCTGACGCCGAGGAAGATGACGAGCGTCTTGGACGCATCGCCGACGCCCAGCCACAGCATGATGATCGGCATCAGCGCCGCCTTCGGCACCGGATAGATCACCATCAGCAGCGGATTGAAGAACGCGGCGACCTTACCGCTGCGGCCCATGGCGAGGCCCACCGGAATGGCGAAGGCCAATGCCAGCGCAAAGCCGATCAGCATGCGCCGGACGGAATCGGCGATGTGAAACAGCGACTCGCGGTCCAATAGGATCGCCGGCACTTGCTTCAGCGCCTGATGCGCGGGCGGTAGGCCGTCGATGTGCGCGCCCCGCGCAGCAAGTTCCCACAGCACCAGCAGGCCCGCACAGGCCAGCAGCGGCGGCAATCCGGGAATGGCGGACCAGCGCCGCATCATCGCCTCTGCGCCGGCGTGTCCATCAGCGCTTCGATCTCGACCACGAGGCGCTGATAGCGGTTGTCGACCAGCAGCTCTTTGCGCCGCCGCGGCCGCGGCAGGTCGATCCTGATGGTCTCCTTGATGCGCCCCGGCGAGCGCGTCAGCACCACCACGCGGTCGGAGAGGAACACCGCCTCCTCCACGCTGTGCGTCACGAACAGCACGGTCTTGCGGTCGCGCTCCCAGATTTCCAGCAGCTCGTTCTGCATGCCGGTGCGCGTGTGCGCGTCGAGCGCGCCGAAGGGCTCGTCCATCAGCAATATGCTCGGCCCGTAGGCCAGTGTGCGCGCGATGGCGACGCGCTGCTTCATGCCGCCCGACAGCTCCTTGGGATAGAAGCCCTCGTAGCCCTCCAGGTGCACGAGGCCGATCAGCGCGCGCGCCTTGGCCTCGGCCTCTACCTTCGGTGTTCCGCGTTCCAGCAGTCCGTACATCACGTTGCCGAGCACCGTCTTCCAGGGAAACAATGCGAACTCCTGGAACACCGGCCCGCGATCCGGTCCCGGCCCCGTCACCGGCTTGCCGTCCAATGCCACTACACCCGTGCTCGGCGGCACGAAGCCGCCGACGATATAAAGCAAGGTGGACTTGCCGCAGCCCGACGGCCCTAGGATGGAAACAAACTCCCCATCCGCCACATCGAGCGAAATCTCGCCCAGCGCGAGATGGCTGGCCCCGCGCCGCGTCTCGAACGTCTTGCTGATACGCTCGATGGCGATCATGGGTGTCCGCACGCCTCTCCTCTCCGCTCGGGGGAGAGGACGCGAGGCCATGGCTTACGGCCGCACGCTCGCCGCGCACTGCAGCCCCTCATGCGCGGCCGTAAGTCATCTGGCCGGGCTGGTGAGGGGCGACTTCTCTGGTGGCTCAACAAGGCCCCCTCATCCGCCCCTTCGGGGCACCTTCTCCCCAAGGGGAGAAGGGTCCTAGCGGCCAGTCGATTATTCGATCGGCGCGACCACGCTCGCGTGCTTGAAGCGGGCGACGTCCAGCTTTTCCTTGATCATGCCCGACTCCGTGTAGATGTCGAACATGGCCTGGATGCCGGCAAAGTTCGGTGCCGCGCCTGGTTCACGCGCAAAATCGTTCGGCTTCAAGAGATAGGTGTCGAGCACCTCGACCGGCGCCTTGATCACCTCGTTGACGACCTTCAGCGTCTCGTCGCGGTTGGCAAGTGCTTTCTTCATGCCCGATGTCAGATCGCGCACGTAGTGCTTCACCAGGTCCGGGTTCTTGTCGACGAACTCCTTCCGGCACACCTCGAGAATGTGCACGATGTTCTGCTGCTGGTCGGCGAGCGAGAACAGCTTGCGCAAGCCGCCCTTGCCTTCCGCGCGCGCCGCAAATGGCTGGTTGAGTACGCCCACGTCCACGCGGCCCGTGCGGATCGCGTCCTCTGAGCCCGGGAATCCGGTTTCGACCAGCCGGATATCCTTGGCGGGGTCGACGCCGTTCTTCTTGAGCAGAAGGAACATCGGGCCCATGATGCCGGAGCCGAACACGTTGGTGCCGACGCTCTTGCCCTTCATATCGGCGATGGTCTTGATCGGGCTATCGTCCTTCACCGCCCAGTAGACCGAGAAGCTGCCCGGCCGTTCGCCCACGTGCTGGGCGATGATGTAGGCCTGCAGGCCACCCTGGATGGCGCCGTTGGCGAGCGACAGCGGTGCCTGCGTCGAGCAGTCGAGCGAGCCCGCAACCATCGCCTGCACCATCGGCGCCGTGCCCTGGAACTGGACCCACTCGATCTTGTAGGCCTTGCCGAGCTGGGCGAACTCCGCCATGCGGCGCATCATCCAATACTTGGCTTCCTCGGCGGGGATGGTCCAGCCGACCCGGATCACCTCCTGCGCCACGGCAGCCGCCGACACGAAGGCGGTGCCGGCGATCACGGCCACCTTGATCATTCGTTTGGAAAGGCGAGGTTTTCTGAACATGTCGAACAGCATCCCTATTCTCTCGAGCCGCCCCGCATGGAGTGCCCGGCGAGGCTAGCAAATCCCGGGCCGCAAGTCGCGGGGCCGGTGTGCACATCTCCTTGGCGGTTACTTCGGGATCACCGCCGTCGCCTCGATCTCCACCTTCGCCCGGTCTTCCACCAGCGCCACCACCTGCACCAGCGTCATGGCGGGGAAATTCCTGCCGATCACGGTGCGGTAGGCCTGGCCTACCTCGCGCAACCGGTCGACGTAGTCGCGCTTGCTGATCACATACCAGGTCATGCGCACGATGTGCTCGGGGCCCGCGCCCGCCTCGGCCAGCACCGCCACGATGTTGCGCAGTGCCTGCTCGGTCTGCGCCACGAAATCGTCGCTCTCGAACACCTGCTCGGCGTTCCAGCCGACCTGGCCGGCCACGAACACCTGCCGTCCTTCGACGAGGATGCCGTTCGAAAAGCCCTTGGCCGGGGCCCAACCCGCAGGATGCAGCGTCTTCTGCATGGCGTCCTCTTGGCGTGCGCGCGAAAAGCCCAGACATTGAAATTGACTGACGCGGCTCTGTCCATCAAAACCCGGACGGTTTTCCGCTTCCGCCGAGAGGCCCATGCGCGTTCTCAAAGGCATCGCCGACGTCCCGCCTCCCGAGGCGCGCGGCGCCGCGCTCGCCATCGGCAATTTCGACGGGGTGCACCGCGGTCACCAGGCGCTGCTGCAGGTTGCCAAGGACAACGCGCGCCGGCTCGGCGGCCCGGCGGGCGCGATCGTGTTCGAGCCGCACCCGCGCGAGTTCTTCCAGCCGGACAAGCCGCTGTTCCGTCTGACGCCGCTCGACCGCAAGCTGCAGCTGCTGGAGGATTTCGGCCTCGACCTCTGCGTCGTGCTGACCTTCGATGCGGAGCTGGCCGGCCTTTCCGCGCAGGACTTCATCGGCAAGATTCTGTTGGGAGCCCTAGGCGTCCGCCACGTCGTCATCGGCTATGATTTCCACTTCGGCAGCAAGCGCACGGGCAGCCCCGAGACCATGCAGGCCGCCGGCGCCGCGCACCGCTTCGGCGTCACGGTGGTGCCGCAGGTCGCCGAGGCAGGCGAGGTGTTCTCCTCCAACGCTATCCGTGCCGAGCTTGCCCAGGGCGACGTGCGGGGCGCGGCGCGGATGCTGGGTCACTGGTGGCGCGTTGCCGGCACGGTCACCGGTGGCGCCAAGCGCGGCACGGGTCTCGGCTTTCCCACCGCCAACATCACGC
>CADEEC010000109.1 GCA_902826255.1 uncultured Hyphomicrobiales bacterium
TGATGAAGAGGTTATGAACGTTTGGGGATTCGAGCGTTGGCGGGACGCTCTGCAACGGGTGGGTCGATGCTTCGCAAGGTTGGAACGCTTCTCCTCATTTCACTTGCTCTGCCGGCCGCTTCCGCGCACGCCAGCGGTCTTCCGGACCTTCTCGCCGGTCCAAGCAACACCGTGCCGGCATGCGTCACGCCGGGCCGCATGATGGCTTTCCTGAAGTTGCGCAACCCCTCCCTCGATCCCCGCTACGAGGGCATCACCGTCGAATACATGCGCCAGGGCGAGCAGTTGGGCCTGCGCTGGGATTTTGCGTTCTATCAGATGATCGTCGAGACGGGCGCCCTGAGCTACTGGCGCGGCAACCGCTCGGGGGACGTGAAGCCGATCCAGAACAACTTTGCTGGCCTCGGGGCGACCGGGCGCGGCGTGCGCGGCGAAAGCTTCCCCGACATCGCGACTGGCGTGCGCGCGCATCTCGAGCACCTCATGCTCTACGCCGGCAAGCCTGTCGACGCTCCGGTTGCCGAACGCACGCGCAAGGTGCGCGAGTGGAACGTGCTGACGGCTTGGCAGCAGGGCTTCAAGCGGCCCATCACCTACACCGACCTGGGCGCCAAATGGGCGCCGGGCACCAAGACCTACGCGGGCATGCTGCGGGCCGTGTCGGATCACTTCGGCTCCAGCGTTTGCGCCGTGCCCGATCCCCAGCCGCACCTGGTGCAGGAGGCAAGGGGCGGTGTTACGAGCGCCGTGGCGACAGCCAAAGGCGACGGTGGACCCGTAGCGCCGGCCCGCACCGCGGGAACGGACATCGCGCAAAAGGCGATCGAGGCGGCCAAGGTGGACGGCATGGGCATCCGCTCGGCCCTCGGCGCGGGACCTGCTGTTGCCGAGCAAGGCCCACCCTCGGCGCCCTTCAAGGTCCTCAATGCGCCACCGGCGGACACGCCCCGCCCAACGGCTAAGGCCGCAACGGTACCCGACACGGCGCCGGCTCAGCCCGCGCCCAAGGCCAGCGCCGAGAAGACGGCTATGCGCTCGGCAGTAACCATGCCCCCCGCAAAGGCGCCCCCCAGCGAGGCCCTCGCCCCGCCGCCGGCCAACCAAAGGTGCCGCGTCTGGACCGCAAGCTACGGCGGACAGAAGGCCGTTATCATCCGCTCGATCGTGGACCAGATGGTCAACTTCCACGTCCTGGACGTGCACGAGGGATCGGAAGAGCGGGAGTCAGCGGCCTTCATCCAGGCCTACGCCAAGAACGGCAAGGTCGCGGGTGAATTCCCCAACCAATCTCAAGCGCTTGAGAAGGCCTTCGAGCTCTGTCCGGAGGGCTGATCGCCCGGTGCTTCGGCTAGGCCAGAACGGTCTCGCGGCGGGGACAGCCACGCTCGTGCCGCATTGCATTCGCACGAGTGCAATACATACAACCGCTGCCCCGGCCCCACCCAAGCTATCGATCCCATGTTCGCACCTCCCCTGATGAAGGCGCTCCTTGTCGCCGCCGGCGTGACTTCCGCCGCCATTGCCGCCGGCCACGCGCAGCCCGCGTCGCAACCGCCGAAAAACAACCCGAACTGCCGCAACACCGGCAGCTTCGACGCGTGGCTGGCCGCCTTCCGCAAAGAGGCGCTCGCCAGCGGGATATCCGCACGCACCGTCTCGCGCGTCCTCGATGACATGACGATGGATCCGGGCGTCATCTCGCGGGACCGCAAGCAGGGCTTCTTCGCCCAGGGCTTCATCGCCTTTTCCAGCAAGCTGATCTCCCAGAATCGCATCCAAAGCGGCCGCGCACGCATGACCCAGTATCGCGACTTATTCGCGAAGGCCGAGAGGAACTACGGCGTGCCGGCAGCCGTCATCACCGCCTTCTGGGGGCTGGAAAGCGACTACGGTTCCTTCCTCGGCAACCTCCCGATCCTGCGCTCATTGACGACGCTCGCTTACGATTGCCGCCGCGGCGAAATGTTCCGAGCAGAGCTGCTGGATGCCTTGCGCATCGTCGATCGCGGCGACCTTACGCCGGAGGAGATGGTCGGCGCGTGGGCGGGCGAGATCGGCCAGACCCAGTTCCTGCCCTCGCATTATCTCAAGCACGCGGTGGATTTCGACGGCGACGGCAGACGCAATCTGATCAGCAGCGTACCTGACGTCATCGGCTCGTCCGCCAACTTCCTCAAGCACCTGGGATGGAAGCCGGGTGAGCCGTGGCTCGAAGAGGTACGGGTACCGTCCAACCTGCAGTGGGACCAAGCCGACCTGGCGATCCAGCATCCGCGCTCGAAATGGGCCGAGTGGGGGGTAACGCGCAGAAGCGGCGAACCGCTGCCGAAGGACGGCATGCCCGCATCGCTGCTGCTGCCGATGGGACGCTTCGGTCCCGCCTTCCTGGGGTACGACAACTTCCAGATCTACCTGAAGTGGAACCAGTCGCTGAACTACTGCATCACGGCCGCCTACCTCGCGACGCGCTTGCAAGGCGCGCCCGCGTTCAGCAGGGGCAATCAGGATATCCCGGAGCTATCCGGCGAGCAGATCAAGGAGCTGCAGCAACTTCTCGCGCGGCGCGGCCACGACGTGGGCGAAATCGATGGCAAGATCGGTGCAGGGACGCGTGCTGCCGTAAAGGCCGCCCAGATGAAACTGGGTCTGCCGGCCGATTCATACCCAACAGAAGAGCTTATCGCGCGGCTGCGCGGACGGCCGTAGGTGCCGGCGCTTCCGCCTCCGCCTCCGCCTCATCGATCTGCGAACTCGCCTCGCGCGCGGGGAAATAGCGTTTCTTCAATTCGTCCACGGGCAGTGGGGGGCTGAAAAGGAAGCCCTGCATCTCGGTACAACCCTCGCCCATGACGGTATCGCGCTGATACTCCGTCTCGACGCCCTCCGCCGTGGTCTCCATGCCGAGACCGGCGGCGAGAGCGGTGACCGCGCGTACGATGTTGAGCGAGCCAGCGCTGTCCCCGATGTCCTTGATGAACGACCTGTCGATCTTGATGCGGTCGAATGGAAAGCTCTGCAGATAACTGAGGCTCGAGTAGCCGGTGCCGAAATCGTCGAGCGCGATGCGCACGCCGAGCTCACGCAGCCGATAAAGCGTCGAGAGCGTCGCCTCGCTGTTGTCGAGCAGGATCGTTTCCGTGATCTCCAGCTCGAGCCGGCTCGGCGCGAGACCGGAGGCGGCAAGCGCGCCGATCACCGTTTGCAGCAGCCCTGCGCTGCGGAACTGGACGGGAGACAGGTTCACGGCGACCCTGATGCTCTCCGGCCAAAGAGCGGCCGTCGCACACGCCTCGCGAATGCCCCAGTCACCGAGCTGGACGATGAAGCCGAGCTCCTCGGCCAGCGGTATGAATGACGACGGCGGAATGAGGCCCTTGACCGGATGGCGCCAGCGGACAAGCGCCTCACATCCGCAGATCTCGTTGGTCGCCAGGTTGACGACCGGCTGATAGAACAGCTCGAACTCGCCGGCCGCCATGGCCTTGCGCATGTCGTTTTCCATGACGCGCCGTTCCTGGATCTGCGCGTCCATCTGCTGCTCGAAAAAGCTGAGCGTAGCCTTGCCATCGGCTTTCGCGCGATAGAGGGCCAGGTCCGCATTGCGGATCAGCTGGTCGGGGGCGTTGCCATCGCTCGGGCCCATGGCGATGCCGACGCTGGCACCGATAACGACCTGCTGGCCATCGATCTCATAGGGCTGACCCAGGGATTCGATCACACGGCGCGCGAGTGTGCTGGCATCGGAAGGCTGGGTCGCCGCGGCCTGCAGGATGCCGAACTCGTCGCCGCCCATGCGCGCCACGGTGTCCGTGTCGCGGACAAGCGCGAGCAGCCGCTCGGTGACGAGCCTGAGCAGCTTATCGCCAGCCGGATGTCCGAGCGTATCGTTGACGTTCTTGAAGTTGTCGAGATCCAGAAAGTGCACCGCGATCGTCTGACCCTTGCGGGCGTCCGCGAGCGCCTGCTTGATGCGCTCGTTGAAGAGAACGCGATTGGGCAGGGCGGTGACGGCATCGTGCATCGCCATGTGCACGATCTTCGCTTCCGAGCGCCGCTGCTCGCTGATGTCGTGGTGGGTGGTGACCGTGCAGCCATCCGCCATCGGCTTGGCTGAGACCGATATGTAGCGGCCGTCGGCCAGGCGCGCGGTGTACTCGCATTCTCCGTTGCCTTGCAGGTGCCCCACAATGGCTGCCACGACGTCGTCGGGCTTCTTGCCGGGCAGGTCACCGTTTGCTGACCGGTGTCCCACGATCTCGCGGATGGTCGTCCCGGGCTTAACCTGTTCCGGCGTCAGGCCGTAAAGCTCGGCATAACGCCGGTTGGCAACAACCAGGCGATGCTCGCGATCGAACATTGCCAGCCCCTGGACCATGTTGTTCAGCGCCGCATCGAGCTGAAGGTTCGCTTCGCGCAGCTGCTGCTCGTGTGCCTGGAGCCGGGTCGTCAGCCGCTGGCTTTCTGTGATGTCGGTGTGCGTCGATACGCGTCCTCCGCCCGCGGTCCGTCCACGCGAGACGCTAATGATGCGCCCATCCGACAGCTGCTGCGTACGCGTGGAGTGTTGGCCGAAATTGCTCGTCCAACTGTCGACGAAGGCCTCCGCATCGTTGACATGGTAGGTGCCGTTGTTGATGCGGACGGCGAAGATGTCCCGCATGGGTGTTCCGGGCTTCACCTGATCTGACGTCAGGCCGTACATCTCGGTGTAGAGCCGGTTGCACAGAATCAGGTTCAGGTCGCTGTCGAACATGGCCAGGCCCTGAAGCATGGACTCCAGGGCGGTGTCGAGTTGCATATTGCGTGCGTTGAGCTCTTCCTCGCGCCGCGCCAGCAGCTCGTTCTGTGTCTGCAGGCGGCTGTTGAGCTGTTCGTGCGCCGTGACATCCTCATGGGTCACGAGGTAGCCGCCGTTCGCCATGCGCCGGCGCCTGATCTTGATGACGCGGCCATCCAACAATTGCTGGATGCTTTCCGAACACGCAACAAACTGCTGCATCTTCGCGTCCAGGAACGCCTTGCGGTCCCTGGCTTTGTAGGCACCTGCATCGAACCGGCGTTCCAATATGTCGCGCACGGAGGTGCCGGACCGCGTGTCGTCAGGCTTCAAGCCGTAGGTTTGCGCATAAAGCTTGTTGCATACGACCAGCTTGAGGTTGCTGTCGAACATGGCAAGGCCCTGGACCATGTTGTCGAGGGCGGCATCGAGTTGCTCGTTCTTGAACTCCAGCACGTCTTCACGCTGTGTGAGCAGTTCATTTTGCACCTTGAGGCGCTTATTGAGCCGCTCGAGTTCCGTCACGTCATCGAGCGCATAGACGATGTAGCGCACGCTGCCGTCGGGATTGCGCAAGACGGCGGACGAGAACCTGACATTGATGCAAACGCCGTCTTTGCGGCGGCGGCGTACTTGGATGGCGCGCATGGTCTCGCCGGCCAGCGCCCGCCGGAAATAGGTTTCGAACTCGGCCTCGTCGCCCGGCGGGACGAGCCGGTAGGGCTGGCCGACCACCTCGGCAGAGGCGTAGCCGAAAACGTGCTCGGCGCCGCGGCTCCAGAGCATGATGCGACGGTCGGGCGCAACACAGATGATTGCCGCGGGAACGGCATCGAACACCGCGGCCAGTGTAACGCGTGCTTCGCGCTCCACCTCTTCAAGGCGACGGCGCTCCGTGATGTCCTCGTGGATGGCGATCCAGCCGCCTTCCGGCGTTGGTCTGCGGGTGACAAGCACCGTACGACCGCCGTTCAGTCGATACGTTTTCGCAGACAGCTTTGAAACGGGACACAGGCGCTCGGAACGGTAGGTATCGGGGTCGCCGCCCGCGTAGATGCCGTTGGCCAGCCGGTGCTCGATGAGCTTCTCGAGACGCGTTCCGGGTTTCGTCAGCTCGGAGGGGATGCCGTAGATGTCGGCATATTGTTTGTTGCAGACAACGAGACGCTTCTCGGCGTCGATCAGGGAAAGGCCGTGCGGCATGCTCGACAGCGCCATGTTGAAGCGCGAAATCTGCTTTGTCAGGTCCGCATCGCGCTCACGCAGCACGTCGTGCTGGACGCGCATCTCGTTGGCAGCCTCGATCTCCGAGACATTGTCCAACAGGGTCACCGCGCGCGCGGCGATCATGATCGCCGCCGTTACGCATGCGACGACAATCGCAAGCGTGGACCCATCGACACTCGAGGGCGAAATCTGCTGGACCGGTTCGGGTGTCACGCCCATTGCGCCAATGGCAAGGACGTGATGTCCGCAGATCGCGACAGCGATCAGCGTTGTCGCTGCAGCGAACGCCGACCGTCGCGGCAGCTCGTTCATGACCGCCAGCGCTGCAGCCGCGGTCGCGACAGTCACCACGTTGAGCGGGATGAGAACAAGCGGGTTGCCCACAAACACCGCCTCGATATCGAGCGACCTCAGCCCGATTGCGTGTGCCAGCAAGATGGCAACGCCCAGAATGGAACCACCCGCGGCGCCGTGCCAACGGTCACCTGTCGCGGCGAAGGCGAAAGCGACTCCGGCACCAACCACGGCAACGGCAAGCGCCGCCCCTATCAAGGGCAGGCTGAACGCCACCGGCCCAGCCCAATGGTACGCCCTGACAGCCAGAAAGAACGTGGCCCAGATGGCGGCGCCTGCACTGGCACCCGCCAGCACCATCCACGGTATCTTGGGCCTGGTCTGCTCACGTGCGCCGAACCGCGCATTCAGCGCTGTAAACGATCCCGCAGCCGCGATCAGGGCAGCAAGCAGCACGATCCGGAGATCGAGCTGTTCAACACCACTTCCAACCACGCCGAACACGGCAGCCCCCTATTTCCGGGGTCTGTCCTAGCAAGAGTTGCTCAAGACACGGTTAATGGACACGAGATGAAATACTAAGAATTCAATAAATATACATTCAGAACGACCAGCCATCTGTTAGCCTAACAAAGTAATAATCCAGAATCCTCAAGGTAAGCATTTGATGATTTTTTGAACGCCGCGTTGCATGCGCTCATTCCACGGCCGCATCGTCGTCTCCTGCTGGACCGGGCTCGACCGGCGTCCTAAGTCATGACCATGCCGACAAAGCACACGCGCGAGGCTCCAGCCGAGCCGGAGGCGGCATTGCCTGCCCCGGCAACCGGCCCCTCGGTCATCGCGCAATACCTGAAGGTTCTGCCCAGCTCGCCGGGCGTGTATCGCATGCTCGATGCTGCCGGCACCGTGATCTACGTCGGCAAGGCGCGGAGCCTGAAAGCCCGCGTCACCAGCTACGCGCGGGCCAGCAATCACACCAACCGCATCGCCCGCATGGTTGCTGCTACAGCGACCATGGAATTCGTGACGGTGCGGACGGAGTCGGAAGCGCTGCTGCTCGAGGCGAACCTGATCAAGCGGTTCCGCCCCCGCTTCAACGTGCTGCTGAGGGACGACAAGTCGTTCCCCTTCATCCTGATAGCGAGCGACCACCCCGCCCCGCAGATCCTGAAGCACCGGGGCGCGCGCAACCGCAAGGGCGAGTACTTCGGCCCGTTCGCCTCCGCCGGCGCCGTGAATCGCACCATCAACATGCTAGAGCGCGCGTTCCTGCTGCGCTCCTGCTCGGACGCCGTGTTCGAAAGCCGCACGCGTCCGTGCCTGTTGCACCAGATCAAGCGCTGCTCGGCACCGTGCACGGGCGAGATCAAACTCGACGACTATGCCGGCCTCGTCAGCGAGGCGACGCGTTTCCTTCGCGGCGAGAGCCAGAACGTGCGCATGCACTATCAGCAGCTAATGGAGGAGGCGTCCGAGCGGCTCGACTATGAGCAGGCTGCCAGATACCGCAATCGCCTGTGGGCTTTGGCGCATGTGACCGCGGACCAGTCCATCAATCCGGACGGCATCGAGGAAGCGGACGTCTTCGCCGCCTACCAGGAAGGTGGGCAAACCTGCATCCAGGTCTTCTTCTTCCGCTCGGGCCAGAACTGGGGCAACCGCGCCTACTTCCCGCGCGCGGACCGCAGCTTCGAGATCGGCGAGGTGCTGGAGAGCTTTGTCGCTCAGTTCTACGACGACAAGCCCGTTCCGCGCCTCATCCTCCTGTCTCACAAGGTCCCCAACCAGGAGCTGCTGGCCGACGCGCTCTCGACCAAGGCGGACCGGGGCATCGCGCTTCGCGTGCCGCAACGCGGCAGCAAGACGAGCCTCGTCGAGCACGCTTTGCAGAATGCGCGCGACGCGCTCGGGCGCAAGCTGGCGGAAAGCGCCTCGCAGATCACGCTGTTGGAAGGTTTGCGCGACCGGCTCGGGCTGCCGCGCGTACCGCGGCGTATCGAGGTCTACGACAACAGCCACATCCAGGGCACGAACGCGGTCGGCGCCATGATCGTTGCCGGACCGGAAGGCTTCGTGAAGAACCAGTACCGGAAGTTCAACATCAAGACCGCGGACCTGGCCCCGGGCGACGACTACGCCATGATGCACGAAGTGCTGACGCGGCGCTTCAAGCGGCTGGTGCTCGAGGACCAGACAGGGCCCGCACTGGACGAACCGGAGACCGACGCGGAGGCGGTGGAACCGGCATCCCGCGTTCAGCCCGCAGCCCCACCGCCGATCGACCGGCGCGGCGGCAGCTCACTGGCCTTTGGCGTGCTTCGTCAGGATGAAGGCAACGCGCCAACACTGGAGTCCGAGTTGACCGGCGTGGAAGAGGACGAGGAGCTCGCGTTCCCGCAAGCTCCGGATCTTGTGCTGATCGACGGCGGTGCCGGCCAGCTCAGTATCGCATGCCAGGTGTTTGCAGATCTCGGCGTCGGCGACGTTTCCGTTTGCGGTATTGCGAAAGGTCCGGACCGGGACGCCGGCCGCGAGCACTTCCATATGCCCGGCCGCGACCGCCCATTCATGCTCGAAGCCCGCGACCCCGTACTGTACTTCGTGCAACGCCTGCGCGACGAAGCGCATCGCTTCGCCATCGGCGCGCATCGTACGAAGCGCAGGGCGGCGGTCGGCGCCAACCCGCTCGATGAAATCCCCGGCATCGGTTCTGGCCGCAAGCGGGCGCTGCTCAAGCATTTCGGTTCGGCCAAGGCCGTGTCTCGTGCCGGCGTGGACGACCTGAAGTCCGTGGACGGAATCAGCGCGCAAATGGCCCAGGTCATTTACGATTTTTTCCACGAGCGCACGAAGGGATAGCAGCGATGCGCGCGACGCGCCCGCTCTGCCATTGACGCAAATAGGCCCAGGTGCTCTTGTCGGCCCCATGAAAACCGCCGTTCCAGCCCAGGGTGGTGTCGGCGTCGCCGCTCTCCCTAACGTGCTGACATACATGCGCATTGTCGCGGTGCCTGCCGTGGTCCTGTGCCTGTTCCTGATTCCGGGAGACGCGGGCCGGTGGTGGGCCCTGGCCGTTTACGTGGCGGCCTGCATCACCGATTGGCTCGACGGCTTCCTCGCCCGCATGTGGCGGCAGCAGTCGCAGCTTGGACGCATGCTCGATCCCATTGCCGACAAGCTGCTGGTCGGCGCCACCTTGCTGATGCTTACGCATGACAACACGATCGATCGGCAGAACGTGGCCGCCGCTGCCATCATACTGTGCCGCGAAATCCTGGTCTCTGGCCTGCGTGAATTCCTCGCCGAGCTCAACGTGAAGGTGCATGTCACGCAGTTGGCGAAGTGGAAGACGACGATGCAGATGATTGCGCTGGGTGTGCTGCTGGCCGGGCCTGCTGGCGACAAGTTGATCCCAGGCGTGACCACGACCGGATTGGCAATGCTGTGGGTCGCCGCCCTGCTCACCCTGTGGACCGGCTACGACTACCTCAAGGCAGCGGTGCGCACGGCGATCGAGCGTTAGGGCCATGGCTGTCAGGATTCTCTATTTTGCTTGGCTGCGCGAGAAGGTCGGCAAGGGCGAGGAGATCGTCGACGTCCCTGCGCAGACCCGCACGGTCGCGGATCTCGTCCAGTGGCTGCGCACGCGCGGCCCGGAGTACGAGGAGGCCTTCAAACGCCCCGCGGTGGTGCGCACGGCGCTCGATCAGGTCCATGTGAAGCCGGACACACCGATCGGTGCCGCCCGCGAGATCGCGTTCTTTCCGCCGGTGACCGGAGGATAGCGTGACGGTTCGCGTGCAGGAGGGCGATTTCGACATCGGAGCCGAGGTGCGGCGCATCACGGCTGGCCGGACGGACATCGGCGCCATTGTCACGTTCACCGGGACCGTGCGTGACAGCAACGATAGCGCGCCCCTCGCCAGCATGACGCTAGAGCACTACCCCGGCATGACCGAGCGGGAACTGGCGCAGGTCGAAGCCGAGGCCCTGCAACGCTGGCCGCTGCAGGCGAGCCTGATCGTGCATCGCATCGGCACTCTGAAGCCGGGTGACAACATCGTGCTGGTGGTGACCGCGTCGGCGCATCGCCAGGATGCGTTCGCGTCGGCGGAATTCTTGATGGACTACCTCAAGACCCGCGCGCCGTTCTGGAAGAACGAGGTCGGCGCGGATGGCGCGAAGGTGTGGGTCGATGCGCGCGAAACCGACGATCGCGCAGCCGAGCGGTGGTCGAAACGATAAAGCGTGCTAGCCGGCGGTCGCGGGCGCGAGGTTGACCGACTCGCCGCAACCGCAGGCGCTGGTCTGGTTCGGGTTGTTGAACACGAACTGCGACGACAGCTTCTCGGTGCGGTAGTCCATCTCCGAGCCCAGCAGGTACATGACGGCCTTCGGGTCGATCAGCACCTTGGCGCCGTTCTGCTCCACGACCTCGTCGAATGGAGCCTGCGCGGCGGCCCACTCCATCGTGTACTCCATGCCGGCGCAGCCGCCCTTCTTGATGCCGACGCGCAGACCGGCCACGCCCGCACCGCCGGAGGCCATCATGGCCTTGATCCGGTCTGCTGCACGTTCGGTCAGCTTGATAACCTGGGGACGGGGTCTCGGTGTGCTCATGGCCGCTTGAAGTTGTAGGTCACCCGATCAGCGAACACCCTCAATATAGGCTGGCGGGAGCAAAAAAGCGAGGGGTCAGCGACGCGGGCCCCGGGACTTCCTCTTGAAATCTCGAATGATTTCAAGTGCAGCGTTGCGTCCGGGCAGCCCCGAAACACCGCCGCCGGGATGGGCGCCGGCACCGCACAGGTAAAGGCCGGGGAGCGGCATGCGGTAGTTGGCGTATCCGAGCAGCGGGCGCGTGCTGTAGAGCTGATCGAGGCCAAGCTGGCCGTGAAAGATATCGCCGTCCGGCAGACCGAAGCGACGCTCCAGGTCAGCGGGTGACAGCATCTGCGTCGCGATGATGCTGGACTTGAAGTTGGGTGCGTGCGCGTCGACCGCCTCGATCACGCACTCGGCAAATGCTTGCTTCTCGTCATCCCAGCTGCGCCCATCCGGCAGACGCGGCGCGGCGTACTGGACAAACAGGCTCGCGACGTGCCGGCCTTCAGGCGCCAGCGTCGGGTCCAGCACGGACGGGATGAGCATCTCGACCACCGGCTCCCGCGACCACCCCTGCGTGCGTGCATCGAGGTAGGCGCGGTCGAGGTAGCCGACGCTGGGTCCGATGACGATGCCGGCACCGTGGTGATCCTGCGCGGTTCTTCCGGGCCGGCAGGTGAAGTCGGGTAGCTCTGCCAGCGCGACGTTCATCCGGAACACCGCCGAGCCCGACTTCATGCCGACGAAGCGGCGGGAGAGCTCCGGACTGACGGCGCCTTCCGGTACGAGATCGCGGAACAGCAGCTTCGGTGCAATGCCTGCGGCCACCGCCCTGGCGGGGATCTCCTCACCCGACGTCAGCCGGACGCCGGCCGCACGCTCACCCTCCAACAGTACGGTCGCAACAGGCGCGTCGGTGCGGATTGCGACGCCGTGCGTCTTGGCGGCACTGGCGATGGCCTGCGAAATCGCACCCATGCCACCCACCGCATGGCCCCAGACGCCGGTCCTGCCATTCACCTCGCCGACTGCGTGATGCAGCAGGGCGTACGCGGTGCCGGGCGTGTAGGGCCCCGCGAAGGCGCCGACGATGCCGTCGAAGGCGAGCGCGCCGACGACGGTTTCATGCTCGAACCAGTGTCCGAGAAAATCAGCGGCGCTCCTGGTGAAGAGATCGGCAAGATGACGCTTAACGTCGAGCGGCAGTCCGAGGAGCGGACGGCCAAGCCTTGCAGCATCGATCAGCTCCATCAGGCCGCTGCCGGCGTTGGGTGGCGAACGCAAAAGAAGGGGCCTTACGATGGCTGCTATGCGCTCGAGCGTTGCGTCGTAGGCGGGCAGGCGCTGCGCATCTCGTTCGGAAATGGCAGCGATGGCCTGTTGGCGTGCGGCGGTTCCGTGCGGCATGAGGAGAGAACGGCGCGCGTCGATGGGCCAGAAGTTGGCGGCGGGGCGCTCAACAATCTTCAGCCCGTGTGCGTAAAGGTCCAAATCGGCGATGACGCGCGCGTGCAGAAGACTGACGGTGTAGGCGGCGACGGAGTTGCGGAAGCCGGGATGGAATTCTTCCGTGATCGCCGCACCACCGACTACGGCATTCTTCTCCAGGACGAGGACGCGCAGACCGACCTTCGCCAGGTAGGCGGCGCAGGCAAGACTGTTGTGCCCCGCACCAATCAGAACGACGTCGTAGCCGTCTTTGCCCATTTCTCTCCGCGATACGAAAAGAGGCCGCAGCGCCAAGCCGCTGCCAGTATGCGATGCTACGCGTCGCGTGTACGCCTATCGCCGACAAAAACAACCCGCGACAGCGCCCGGAGAATGAAATGTCGAAGCCTGCACTTCTCATGACCGGCCCCATGATGCCCATGATCATGGCCGGCTGCGATGACGCCTTTCAGGTCCACCGCCTGTGGGAGGCGGCCGACCGGGAGGCCCTGATCAAGCAGGTAGCCGGAGACATTCGCGCGATATGCACAGGC
>CADEEC010000110.1:0-9722 GCA_902826255.1 uncultured Hyphomicrobiales bacterium
TCGGCAGCGCTGCGCATGACAACCGCCCATTCGAGGATTACGCTCGGGCGATGAGCGAGCCGGCGGACCAAGTTGCTGCTCTCGGCACCGCGCGCCTGCAGCTGCGGCGCCTGAGGATCGAAGACGCGCCGGCCGCGCATCAGGCCTACGGCGATGCCGAAGCCATGCGCTACTGGGACATGCTGCCGTCACCCGACCTGGAGGAGACGCAACGCCGGCTGCAGCGCTCTCTGTCGGTCGATCCGCAATGGCATGCCACCTGGTCGGTATGGGCCCGCCGCGGCAGCGAATGTCCCGACGATCGGGTCATCGGCATGGTCAACTACCATGCGCGCCAAGCATGGAACTGCAGGCTGACGCTGGGCTGGATTCTGATCCCGCAGTTCCAGGGCCGCGGGTACATGCAGGAGGCCGTCGGCGCGGTTCTAACGCACTGCTTTACCGTCCTCGACATTCACCGCGTCGAGGCGGAAATCGAACCGGACAACGTCCGCTCCGCGCGCCTCGCGCAACGGCTCGGGTTTCAGCGCGAGGGCCTTTTGCGCGACCGCCTGTTTGTTGCCGGCCAACCGCGCACCGTGCAGATGTATGGCCTGCTGCGCTCCGAGTGGCGTGGCTGATCGCTCCTCGCACACGGCCTGGAGCGTCATTCTTCAGCCTGGGGTGCAGTCGGGATTGCCACCCGCCCGGCCACGTGTGAATCGATGATTTAGCCTACGCAATTCGGCGATGCCGACATCTTCCAGCGACGCCCGCGGCTCAGCCGTCGTGGCCCTAGGCCAGCGCTGTTCGTCAGCTGACAATGTCGTTTGCTTTCCACGCGTTGCAGGACACCAATGGCCGCCATAAGACTCCTCGAGAATCGCGCACTACCTGCCGCGGCGAATACATCGCGCAACACCTGGTTGGCGACTTGATCTCTGCGAGGTCAGCGAAACAGCATTACCCTTGGTGCCGGCCATGGCATCTCCGGGTGGTCCCCTGGAGAGCACTGGAGTGGGGTTGGCGACAGCCCGCAAAGCAACGAGGTCGGGCGGTTGTGTTGTCTGCGGAGAATTGACCGCAGTCTCACGCGGGGCAACTAGCCACGCATCGCGGCGGTGAGGTAGACGCCGGCGACGATGAGGAGGAAGCCGGCGAAGTGGTAGAGGGCGAAGGATTCGCCCAGGAAGGTGATGGCGAGAACGGCGGTGAACAGCGGCGCCAGATGGATGAAGGCGCTGGCGCGCGCGCCGCCGATACTTTCAACGCCGGCGTTGAAGAACATGTAGGCGAGCAGGCTCGGGAGGGTGGCGACGTAGGCGAAGGCGGCGAGGGTGGCGAGATCGAGCGTGACGGTGGCGCCGGAGGCCAGCTCCCAGATCATCGGCGGCGTGTTGACGAGGGCGGCCACGATGTAGGTGATGGCCGCGAAACTCAGCGGGTGGATTTGCGGCCGGTAGCGCAGAAGGGCGGTGTAGACCGCCCACACGGCAAGCCCGAAGAAGGTGATGATTTCGCCGAGACTCTGGCCGAGCGGCGGCAGCGCGGTGAGATCGCCGCGCACGACGACAAGCAATACGCCGGCGATCGAGAGGACAATGCCGGTGATCTGCCAGCCGCGCAGGCGCTCGCCCAGAATCGCCCAGCACGCAATGGCGATCAGCACGGGGCCGGCGGAGTTCAGCACCGAGCCCGTGACGGCCGTCATCATCGTCAGCGCGATGTACTGCAGCGTGTTGAAGAGGCCGGCGCCCATTACGCCAAGGCCGAACAGAAACAGCGCCTGCTTGCGGATGAGGGCGCGGTCGTCCCAGAGCTGACGCGCCGCGAACGGCAGGATGATGAGGGCCGCGCCCGTCCAGCGCACCCACGCCAGGGTGAGGGGCGGGATGTGGCCCGTGGCGGCGCGTCCGACGACGAAGTTGCCGGCCCAGAACAGGGCCGTCAGCGTCATCAGGACATAGGCGACGCGCGGCGAGACGGGCTGTGCAGCGGCCATCGTGTGCGGCGCTCATGCGGCCTCGAGGCCGTGCGGGCGCGAGTTCTCCGGAAATTGCCGGGCCGGCGGTGGAAGATGCGATGACGGGGCGTCAGCGCTCGGATTTGAACTCGTCGGTGAGGCGGTTGATCTTGGAGGCGGCGCCGCCGAGGACCCACAGGTCGTACACCACGACCAGCATGGTCATCACGGCCAGCAGCAGGTTCAGCGCCGACAGCGGCCAGAAGCCCGCAAAATGCACGAACATGCCGAACAGGGCGGCAATGGCCGGGATGCCCGACAGGATGTTGTCGAGGTTGTGGGAGGAGGAGGAGCCGATGAAGCCGTGCGAGATCGGATAGCCCTGGATGACGAGATAAACCCAGAACAGCAGGAAAATTCCGGCGAACACGAACATGGTGCGTTCGGGCGTGCTGCCGCCCAGCATACCGGGTTCCAGGTTGGGGCTGAGCCAGAAGACGAGGCCGAGCAGCGCGGCCAGTACGAGCGCGCTGAGGGCGCGTGCTCCCATCGATCCCATCACGATATTCTCTCCTGCAACTGCCCTGGCCAAGCTCAACAATGCTGCAACGCGCGGGCTTTCGCAACGTTCCAGGCGTCTCGCCGCACCGGGCCCAACCGGGGGTGCATGCGGCGCCGCCCGAGGTTATAAGGGCGGGACGGACCTGGCTCAATGCGGGGAAATGGCAGCGTGCCGGGCAAAGCCTTACAGGGCTTCTTACTTCCGCCAAGATTTGGATGACGCGCAATGGCAAACGTCGCTGTGGTCGGCGCCCAGTGGGGTGACGAAGGCAAAGGCAAGATCGTCGACTGGCTGTCGGAGCGGGCCGACGTGGTGGTGCGCTTCCAGGGCGGGCACAACGCCGGCCATACGCTCGTCATCGGCGGCAAGACGTTCAAGCTTTCCTTGCTGCCGTCAGGCGTTGTCCGCGAGGGCAAGCTCGGCGTGATCGGCAACGGCGTCGTAGTCGACCCGTGGGCACTGACGGCGGAAATCGAGCGCGTGCGCGCGCAGGGCGTCAACATCAGCCCGAAGAATTTGCGCATCGCGGAAAACGCGACGCTGATTCTGCCGCTGCACAGCGAACTCGACGTGATGCGCGAGGCCGCCGCCGGCGAAGGCAAGATCGGCACGACGGGACGTGGAATCGGACCCGCGTACGAAGATAAAGTGGGTCGGCGCGCCATTCGCGTACAGGACCTGAAAAATCTCGGCACGCTCGGGCCGAAGGTCGATCGCATTCTCGTGCACCACAACGCGCTGCGCCGCGGACTTGGCCAGCCGGAGCTCGAGAAAAGCAAGCTGATGGCCGAGCTGACCGAGATCGCGCCCACGATCCTTCCTTATATGGAAGTGGTCTGGGACCTGCTGGATCGCGAGCGCAAGGCGGGCAAGAAGATCCTGTTCGAGGGCGCGCAAGGGGCGCTGCTCGACATCGACCACGGCACCTATCCGTTCGTGACCTCGTCCAACACGGTGGCCGCGCAGGCGGCGACGGGATCGGGGATCGGTCCAGGCTCGATCGGCTACGTGCTGGGGATCGCCAAGGCCTACACCACCCGCGTCGGCGCCGGACCGTTCCCCACCGAGCTGACGAACGAGATCGGCGAGAAGATCGGCGAGCGCGGCCACGAGTTCGGCGTGGTGACGGGCCGCAAGCGGCGCTGCGGCTGGTTCGATGCCTGTTTGCTGCGGCAGACGGTCAAGGTCGCGGGCATTTCGGGGATTGCGCTCACCAAGCTCGACGTGCTGGACGGGTTCGACAAGCTGGAAGTGTGCGTCGGCTACACCCTCGATGGCGAGACGATCGAGCGCCTGCCCGCGGGCCACAACGCGCAGGCACGGCTCAAACCCATCTACCGCACGTTCGAAGGCTGGAGCCAATCCACGCGCGGGGCGCGGAGCTGGACCGAGCTGCCGGCGCAAGCCGTGAAATATGTGCGCACGATCGAAGAGCTGATCGAGTGCCCCGTGACGCTGCTCTCCACCAGCCCCGAGCGCGACGACACCATCCTGATGCGCGATCCGTTCCAGGATTAGCGCGAACTCGCGGCCCTAGGGGATCGCACGAACGCGATCCCAAGCTCATTATATGGATGAGCCTACACGGCCTTGAGCAGCACGTGGCGCTTGCGGCCGAACGAGAGCTTGATCACACCCCCGTCGAGATCGGCCGGGGTGAGCTTGGCGCCCTCGTCCGTGACGGCGGCATCGTTCACGCGCAGGCCCGCAATCTGCCGGCGCGCCTCGCCGTTGGATTTCACGAGCCCCGCCTTCACGAACGCGGCCAGCACGCCCAATCCCGCGGCCAGCTCGCCCGCCGCAATCTCCACCGTGGGAAGGCCCTCGCTGGTCGCGCCCTTCTCGAAGGTTTCCTGCGCTGTGCGCGCGGCGGCCTCCGCCTTCTCTCGCCCGTGCAGCAGCGCCGTCGCCTCGGTGGCGAGAACCTTCTTGGCCTCGTTGATCTCCGCACCCTGCAGGACCTCGAGCTTGGCAATTTCTGCAAGCGGCATCGTCGTGAACAATTTGAGGAAGCGGCCGACGTCGCCGTCCTCGGTGTTGCGCCAGAACTGCCAGTAGTCGTAGACGGAGAGCTGGTCCGCGTTGAGCCACACCGCGCCCGCAGCGGTCTTGCCCATCTTGGCGCCGGAGGCCGTCGTCAGCAGCGGGCAGGTAAGCGCGTACAGCTGATGCGTGCCCATGCGCCGGCCCAGATCGATACCGGTGACGATGTTGCCCCACTGGTCGGAGCCGCCCATCTGCAGGTTGCAGCCGTAGCGCTTGGCCTGCTCGGCGAAGTCATAAGCCTGCAGCAGCATGTAGTTGAACTCGATGAACGACAGCTCCTGGTCGCGCTCCAGCCTGAGCTTCGCGGAGTCCATCGTCAGCATGCGATTGACGGAGAAATGCTTGCCGACGTCGCGCAGGAACTCGATGTAGTTCAGCGGCGCCAGCCATTCGGCGTTGTCGAGCATCATGGCGTCGCCGCGTCCGTTGCCGAACTTCAGGAACTGCGAGAACACCCCCTTGATGGCGTTCTTGTTGGCCTCGATGGTCTCGATGGGCAGGATGCGCCGCGTCTCGTCCTTGCCGGAGGGGTCGCCCACGCGCGTGGTGCCGCCGCCCATCAGGGCGATCGGACTGTTCCCCGTCTGCTGCAACCAGTGCAGCATCATGATGGAGATCAGATGGCCCACGTGCAGGGATGGCGCCGTGCAATCGTAGCCGACGTAGGCAATGATTTCCTTCTTCGACGCAAGCGCATCGAGCCCCGCAAAGTCGGAGCACTGGTGGATGAAGCCGCGCTCATCCAGCACGTTGAGGAAATCTGACGTGTGCTTCGCCATGACAGTTCAGCGCCGTTCAATTGTCATCCCGGGCCTTGTGCCCGGGATCCATCTCTCCGCCTGCTCCGTCAATCCTGATGACTGGATACCGGGGACAAGCCCCGGTATGACAACCGGGTGCGGCCTCATGAAGCCTTACGTCCAGCGAAGCTGGGGACGGGGTAGGCGAACGGAGGCGAACATGCAAGAGGACCATCTGCATGGGCAAGACAATGCGCGCAATCGGCCTCATGAGCGGCACGTCCATGGACGGCATCGACGTCGCCCTGATCGAAACCGATGGCGACCAGCGGCTTGAGCGCGGACCGGCCCTTTCCTATCCCTATTCCGAGCCGTTTCGCGCCCAGTTGCGCGCCGCCCTGGTCGAGGCCGCGCGCCTGCGCCACCGCGATGAACGCCCGGGCAGCCTGCGCCTCACCGAGCAGTATCTGACGGACCTGCATGCCGAGGCCGTCACCAATTTCCTGGAGGATTGCCGGATCGCAGCGGAGAGTGTCGATGTTGTCGGCTTTCACGGCCAGACCGTGTTGCATGCACCAGAGCGGAAATTGACGGTGCAGATCGGCGATGGCGCGCGCCTCGCCAGCGTCATTGGCATCGATGTGGTCTACGACCTGCGCGGACCCGACGTGGCGGCGGGCGGCCAGGGCGCGCCGCTGGCGCCCGTCTACCATCGCGCGCTCGCGGCCCGGCTGCCCGAGCGCCCGGTTGCCGTCGTCAACGTCGGCGGCGTCAGCAACGTCACCTGGATCGGCGGCGACGGCACGCTAATCGCCTTCGATACCGGCCCCGGCAACGCCCTCCTCGACGATTGGATGCACGCGCACACGGGCCAAGCCGTCGATGCCGAAGGTGCCACCGCCGCGCGCGGGAAAGTCGATGAGGACGCGCTCACCGCGCTGCTGACCCATGCCTACTTCGGAATGCCGCCCCCCAAGTCGCTCGACCGCAACGCCTTCAGCCTCGACCCCGTGCGGCACCTCTCTCTCGAGGACGGCGCCGCCACGCTCGCCGCCTTCACCGCCGCCTCGCTCGCGCGCGCCTGCGAGCACATGCCCGAGCAGCCGAAGCTGTGGGTGATCTCCGGCGGCGGCCGGCGCAACCGCACGCTGATGACCATGATCGCGGAACGCGTCGAGAGCGCCGTCGCCCCCGCCGAAGCGGCCGGCTTCGACGGCGACGCCGTGGAAGCCGAAGCCTGGGCCTACATGGCCGTGCGCTCGCTCAAGGGCCTGCCCATCACCTTCCCCGGCACCACCGGCATCTCCCAGCCATTGACCGGCGGCGTGCTGGCACGGAAGTAGAGGCAAACAAGAACACACACACGATCAGCCGGGGAAACGCCGTGGAGCACTACGACTACATCATCGTCGGCGCGGGCTCGGCCGGCGCCGCGCTTGCCGCGCGCCTCACCGAAGACCCGCACACCACGGTGCTGCTGCTGGAAGCCGGCCGCGCCGGCCACATCTTCTCGCGCCTGCCGGTCAGCTTCGGCCTGCTGATCCACAACGCCAAAGCCAACTGGCTTTATGAGTCGGAACCCGAGCCCGGCACCGCCAACCGCGCCATACCCGTGCCGCGCGGCAAGCTGCTCGGCGGCTCCAGCGCCATCAACGGCCTCGTCTGGGTGCGCGGCCAGCCGCTCGACTACGACACCTGGGCGCAGATGGGCGCGCGCGGCTGGAGCTGGCAGGACGTCGCGCCCGTGTTCGACCGCATCGAGCACTTCGAGCGGGGTGGCACCAAGGGCCGCGGCACCGGCGGTCCGCTGCACGTCTCCATCGTGCCAGACGAGAACCCGCTCTATGACGCCCTCTTCAGGGCTGCCGCCGAGGCGGGCTACCGCGTCAACCCGGACTACAACAGCGAGGATCAGGAGGGCATTTCCAAGACGCAGGCCAGCATCCGCCGCGGCCGCCGCATGAGCGTCTCGCACTGCTACCTGCGGCCCGCCTTGCGCCGCCCAAACCTGAACGTTATCACCGAGGTGCCGGTCCGCCGCATCGTGCTCGACGGCCGCCGCTGCACCGGCATCGTCTACGAGCGCTGGGGCAGACGCATCGAGGCGCGCGCCAACCGCGAGGTCATCCTCTCGGCCGGCGCCATCGCCACGCCGCAACTGCTGGAACTGTCCGGCATCGGCCGGCCGGAGGTCCTGAAAGCACATGGGCTCGACGTCGCGCATGCGCTGCCCGCGGTTGGCGAGAATTTCCGCGACCACATCAACGCGCGTATCGTCTGGCGCGTGAAGGATCCGCGCATCTCCTACAATTACAAGGCGCGCGGACTTGGCGCCGCCGCACAGGCGCTGCGCTATGCCGCCACCGGCGGCGGCTTCTTCAGCTTGCCGTCGGCACCGCTGGTCGCGTTCCTCAAGACGCGGCCCGAACTCGCCACGCCGGACGTGCAAATGCACTTGATCCCGTATTCGATCAAAGACCCCAAGCGCCGCAAGCTGCAGGACTTCCCGTCCATGACGGTCGCCTGCTATCAGCTGCGCCCCGAGAGCCTCGGCTCGGTGCACATCCGCTCGGCCGATCCCGACGCGCATCCCGCCATCCGCTTCAACTTCCTCGGCGACAGCATTGATCAGCGCACCGTGGCCGAGGGCTTTCGCATGATGCGCAGGATCGTGGGTGCGCCCGCCATGGATCGCTATCGCGGCGAGGAGTTCTCACCGGGTGAGGACGTGGCGAGCGATGCGGACATCCTCGCCTGGATTCGCAACAACTCGCAGACGGCCTATCACCCGATCGGCACCTGCCGCATGGGCCAGGGCCCCAACACCGTGGTCGACGAGAAGCTGCGCGTGCACGGACTGGAGAATTTGCGCGTCGCCGACGCCTCGATCTTCCCCACCATGCCATCCGGCAACACCAACGCCCCCGCCATCATGGTCGGCGAAAAAGCCGCCGACCTGATCCGCGGACGTTGAGCGTCATCCCGGGGCTTGTCCCCGGGATCCATTTCTCCGTCTGCTGCGGCGTTCATTGATGGCTGGATCCCGGCAACAAGTGCCGGGATGACAGTTGAATAGTCGGCTGAGGAATGCCCAAAGGACGGAGCACTACTCCTTGTCCTTGCGCTCCTTCTCCATCTCGATCGTGCGCCGGTCGACGTACTCGCCGGAATAGTTCACCAGCTCCTCGATCTTGTTCTCGAAGAAGTGGTTGGCGTCGGGGATGACGCCGTGCTCGATCTTTACGCCCTTCTGCACCTTGGTCTTGGCAGCGAGCTCGCCGACCGAAGCCGACGGCACCACACGGTCTTTGTCGCCGTTGATCATCAGGCCCGACGACGGGCACGGCGCCAGGAAGGTGAAGTCGTAGAGGTTGGCCGGCGGCGCCACACATACGAAGCCGTCGATCTCGGGACGGCGCATCAGGAGTTGCATGGCGATCCAGGTGCCGAACGACACGCCGGCGATCCAGCACGAGCGCGAGTCCGGATTCTGAAGCTGCAGCCAGTCGAGTGCCGAAGCCGCATCCGCCAGCTCGCCCGGGCCGTTGTCGAAGTAGCCCTGGCTGCGGCCCACCCCGCGGAAGTTGAACCGAAGCGTCGAATAGCCCCGCTCCACGAACATATAATAGAGCGCGTACACCACCTGGTTGTTCATGGTCCCGCCGAACTGCGGGTGGGGGTGCAGGATGAGAGCGACCGGGCTGGTGCTGTCACTTTCGTGGTGGTAGCGCGACTCCAGACGGCCGGCGGGGCCGTTAATGATCAGCTCAGGCATCCGTGGTGACGCTCCCGCTTGGTGTGGGCGTGTTGATGACCGGGAAACTCCGCAGGGGATGGGCTAAATGACGCGCAGCGATTATTGTTGACTTGCTGGCTCGGAATTTCCATATTCCCGTTTGAGTTTTAGAACAGTTCGAAAAGAGGGTCTGCCGCGCCGAACTGCGGGCGTTTCTTAGCACGCCACGGGGTGTCCGGCGCAAGGGGTATGGTGAATCCGCCATGCCGGTTCAGGGAGTAGAGAGCGTTGGAGTTGAACACCAAGGGCCGCTACGCCGTGATGGCGATGGCCGACCTTGCGAAATTCAGCGGTATTGACGCGGTCCCGCTGTCGGCCGTGGCCGAGCGCCAGCAGATTTCGCTCGCCTACCTGGAGCAGCTGTTCGTCAAGCTGCGCCGCGCCGGCTTGGTGGAGAGCGCGCGCGGCCGCAGCGGCGGCTACCGCCTGGCCAAGCCCGCCAGTCAGATCAAGGTCGCCGAGGTGATGCGCGCCGTCGAGGAAGGCCTGCGCATGACCCGCTGCGGCGGCGAGGAGGCGGTGCCGTGCATGGCCGGCAAGCGCTGCCTGACGCACGGCCTCTGGGACGCCTTGAGCGACCGCATCGGCTCCTTCCTGGAGAGCGTCAGCCTGCAGGAGGTGCTGGACGGCATCCCG
>CADEEC010000110.1:9822-12829 GCA_902826255.1 uncultured Hyphomicrobiales bacterium
CATCGGCTCCTTCCTGGAGAGCGTCAGCCTGCAGGAGGTGCTGGACGGCATCCCGCCGCATAGGCCGCCGATGCATGCAATGACCCCGGAGCGGTTCATCGCCGAATGAGTCAGGCGCGCACATATCTCGACTGGAACGCCACGGCGCCGCTGCGGCCGCAGGCGCGTGTCGCCATGCTTGCCGCGCTCGACGTGACCGGCAATCCGTCCTCGCCGCACGCCGAAGGCCGCCGCGCGCGCAAGCTCATGGAGGATGCCCGCGAGCAGGTCGCCGCCCTCGTTGGCGCAAACCCGGCCGACGTCGTCTTCACCAGCGGCGGCACGGAAGCCAACAACGCCGTGCTCGCCGGCAACTGGAGTGAAATCCACCTCGCCGGCATCGAGCACGACTCCGTTCTCGCCCCCGCCCGGCGCAACGGCGCGGCGCTCGTTGACCTGAAGATCGACTCGAACGGTGTCGTGCAGGCCCCCACATTCGTCAGCAGCGGCTCCAAGCTGCTCTCGCTGCAGGTCGCCAACAACGAGACCGGCGTGCTGCAACCGGTGGCCGAGATCGCGGCGGCCGCACGCGAGCATGGCATCGCCGTTCACACCGACGCCGTGCAGGCTGTTGGCCGAATCCCAATCAACTTCCGCGCCCTCGGCGTCGATTTCCTGACGCTCTCCGCCCACAAGCTCGGCGGACCGAAGGGGGTCGGCGCACTTGTTGTGCGTGACGGCGCCAGCCTGCCGGCCTTCATCGCCGGCGGCGGCCAGGAACGCCGGCGCCGTGCCGGCACCGAGAACGTTGCCGCCATCGCCGGCTTCGGCGCAGCCGCAGCCGCCGCCCAGGCCGGTCTTGCAGACACGGCGCGCGTCGCCGCGTTGCGCGATGAGCTGGAGTGCGATCTCGTTTCGATCTCACCGTCTGCCGTCGTCATCGGTGCCGGCGCGCCGCGGCTGCCCAACACCACCAACGTCGGCGTGCCCGGCACGAGCGCCGAGACCCTCGTCATCGCCCTCGACCTCGCCGGCATCGCGGTGAGCGCAGGCGCGGCCTGTTCCTCCGGCAAGGTAGGCGTGAGCCACGTCCTGCAGGCCATGGGCATCGCACCGCCGCTGGCCCGCGCCGCCGTGCGCGTGAGCCTCGGCTGGGACACGACACGCGCGGATATCGCCGCCTTCCTGCACGCCTGGACCCAAATCATGAACCGCACGCGCGAACGTGCGGTCGCCTGACAAAGATCAAGAGCGAGAGAAAAAGAAGAAATGGCCGCAGTCCAACAGACGATCGATCAGGTCCGTCGCATCGACGTCGACCAATACAAGTACGGCTTCGAGACCGCGATCGAGACCATCAAGGCTCCCAAGGGCCTCAACGAGGACATCGTCCGCTTCATCTCGGCCAAGAAGAGCGAACCGGCCTGGATGCTGGAGTGGCGGCTGGAGGCCTATCGCCGCTGGCTCAACATGACCGAGCCGACCTGGGCCAAGGTCAGCTACCCCAAGATCGATTTCCAGGACCTCTACTACTATGCCGCGCCGAAATCGACCGAGGGCCCCAAGAGCCTCGACGAGGTCGATCCCGAGCTGCTCGCCACCTACGAGAAGCTGGGCATCCCGCTGCGCGAGCGCGAGGTGCTGGCCGGCGTCAAGGGCGCGCGCGTCGCCGTCGATGCCGTGTTCGACTCGGTGTCCGTCGTCACCACCTTCAAGGACGAGCTGGCCAAGGCCGGCGTCATCTTCTGCTCCATCTCGGAAGCGCTGCGCGAGCACCCCGAGCTGGTGAAAAAGTACCTGGGCTCGGTCGTGCCGCAGGGCGACAACTACTACGCCGCGCTCAACTCGGCCGTGTTCTCCGACGGCTCGTTCGTCTACGTGCCGGAGGGCGTGCGCTGCCCGATGGAGCTCTCCACGTACTTCCGCATCAACGAGAAGCAGACCGGCCAGTTCGAGCGCACGCTCATCATCGCCGAGAAGGGCGCCTACGTCAGCTACCTGGAGGGCTGCACCGCGCCCATGCGCGACGAGCATCAGCTGCATGCGGCAGTCGTCGAGCTGATCGCGCTCGATGATGCCGAGATCAAGTACTCCACCGTGCAGAACTGGTACCCGGGCGACAAGAACGGCAAGGGCGGCATCTATAACTTCGTCACCAAGCGCGGCGACTGCCGCGGCCGCAACGCCAAGATCTCCTGGACCCAGGTCGAGACCGGCTCCGCCATCACCTGGAAGTACCCCTCGTGCATCCTGCGCGGCGACGGCTCGCGCGGCGAGTTTTATTCGATAGCCGTTTCCAACGGCCACCAGCAGGTCGACAGCGGCACCAAGATGATCCACCTCGGCTCCAACACCTCGAGCCGCATCATCTCCAAGGGCATCGCCGCGGGCTTCTCGCAGAACACCTATCGCGGCCTCGTTTCCGCGCACCGCAAGGCCAAGAATGTCCGCAACTTCACCAACTGCGACAGCTTGCTGATCGGCAACAAGTGCGGCGCCCACACCGTGCCCTACATCGAGGCAAAGAACTCCTCCGCCCACATCGAGCACGAAGCCACCACTTCGAAGATTTCGGACGACAAGCTGTTCTACTGCATGCAGCGCGGCCTCAGCGCCGAGGAGGCCGTGGCCCTCATCGTCAACGGCTTCGTGCGCGACGTGCTGCAGCAGCTGCCCATGGAGTTCATGGCCGAGACGCAAAAACTGATCGGCGTCTCCCTCGAAGGGAGCGTCGGCTAGTCGTGGTCTGCCACCAGCAACAACACATGTCATGGTCGGGCTTGTCCCGACCATCCATCCGTCCGCTTGCGCCAACGCTTGCTGGACGCGGGATCCTTGGGACAAGCCCGAGGATGACGAGGTTTGAGGTACCGGCACCATGACCGAGTACTGGTTCAAACCGCACACGCACGGCTACGGCGCAACGCCCGCCAACTGGAAGGGCTGGGCTGCCGTCGCCGCCTTCGTCGCGGTGATGCTGGCTCTGTTGGCGTCGCTCGTCACGTTCCCCGCCGAAGCGCCTGCAGGC
>CADEEC010000111.1 GCA_902826255.1 uncultured Hyphomicrobiales bacterium
GGCTCGCCGTTGCCGAGCAATAGCGCCGGCACGCGGCCGATCGGATGAATCTTGAGGTACTCCGGCGTTCTCTGCTCGCCCTTGGTGAGGTCCATTCTCCTGGCCTCGTACTTCTCGCCGGCTTCCTCGAGTGCGATATGCGCCGCCAGCGAGCAGGCACCGGGCGCGTAGAAGAGCGTGAGCATGACATCTCCCAGGCAGACTGAACAGCTTGGCACCGATAGCCGAAATCAGCCGCCGTTGCGAGCCCCGACCTGGACCGGCGATGGTCGGGCAGGACCTATTTCGGGTGATCGGTGTGCGCGGCAGTCCTGCCTGTTCAAATAGCTGTTGCCAAAAAACCGGCCAGCGCCGAAACAGCGCGCCATGTCCGTGGAACCCGTACCGTCAGAGCCGGTTGCGCCGCTGCCTCCGCCGCCGGCACCGGGTCCGCCTGCGCGGTTCGTGACTGGCTCGGTGATGCGTCACATCCTGGTGATGACCGGCACCGGCGCGGTGGGCCTGATGGCCATCTTCGTCGGCGACTTCGTGAACATACTCTTCCTCGGCCTGCTGGGCGACGTGGCGGTGCTGGCGGCGGTCGGTTATGCGGCCTCGCTCCTGTTCTTCACGGTCTCGGCCGGGATAGGGCTCGCTATCGCGACCGCCTCGCTTGTGTCGCCGGCACTCGGTGCCGGCGACGCCGCTCGGGCGCGCCGGCTGTCGACGAACCTGTTCATTGCCAGCCTGCTCACCTCGCTGCTGCTTCTCGCCATCATGTGGCCGCTGCTGCGCACGCTCCTGCAGGCGATCGGCGCGAGCGGGCGCACGCTCGAACTGGCGCTGGCCTACTCGAATCTGGTTGTGCCGACCGTGCCGTTGCTGGTGACGGCCATGTGCGCCGCGGCGACCCTGCGCTCGGTCGGTGATGCGCGCCGGGCCATGTACGTCACGTTGAGCGGCGCGCTCGTCAATGTTGCGCTCGATCCGATCTTCATCCTGTGGCTCGGCTGGGGCCTCGAAGGTGCGGCCATCGCAACGATCCTCGCGCGGCTCTGCGGCACCGTTCTCGGACTTTGGCTCGTTGTGCGGACCTACAAGCTTGCCGCCGCGCCCGACTGGGACGCGTTTCGCGCGGACTTTCCGGTCATCATGAAGTTTGCCGTGCCGGCGGTGCTGGCGAATATCGCGACGCCGGTCAGCAACGCGTTCGTGACCCTGACGATTGCCAAGTTCAGCGATGCGGCCGTTGCGGGCTGGGCGGTGGTCGGTCGCATCACGCCGGTCGCCTTCGGCGCAATCTTTGCCATGTCCGGCTCGATCGGACCGATCATCGGCCAGAATCTCGGCGCACGGCAGTTCGATCGCGTGCGGCTGTCGCTGTCGGAAGCCTTGCGGGCTGCCGTATATTTCACGGGGATTGCCTGGCTGGCTCTGTTCCTGTTGGCGCCGGCCCTCGTGAGCCTGTTCGGCGCCAAGGGCGAGGCGGCAGACCTCATCATCTTCAATTGCCGCTGGATGGCGCCGCTGTTCGTGTTCTTCGGCCTGCTGTTCATCTCGAATGCCGCCTGCAACACGCTGGGACGGCCGCACTACGCAACCATTCTGAACTGGGCACGCGCTACACTGGGCACCTTGCCCTTCACCGCCCTTGGTGCGCAGCTGGGCGGCTCGAAGGGTGTGCTGGCCGGCTACATGGCCGGCGGCGTAGTGTTTGGGCTTATTGCGCTGATGGTCGTGTTCAGGCTGGTGCGCACGCTCGAGCAGGATTTCGGCAAGCCGGCGCAAACGTCATGACTGACCGTCATCATCACTTGCCGTCGTAGACCCTGTAGCCGAGCTTGGGCTGCAGGAAGGACGAGGATGGGTCTACGAGCACGCCCGCGCCGATCGCCTGCCGGCCGAGCAGCATGCGGTAGAGCATGGTGTCGCGATTGGTGAGCGTGACCTCGATGGGCCACTCGAAACTGCCGATCCGTATGGGCGTCTCGATCACATAACGCTGCTCGCGCTCGCCGTTGGAGCTCCTGACCTCGCGGCGGTCGACCAGACGCGCCGTGGAGACGACCGCAATCTCGTTGCGGCGCGGGACGGGATGCACACCGAACCTGACCCGACGCTGGCGCTTGTAGGTGAAGGGCTCCACGAACGATGCATGCAGCGCCGACGTGCGCGCGCCCGTGTCCACCTTGGCCTTGATGGCGGGAAGGCCGAGTTCGGGCAAGGCAATCCACTCCTCCCATCCCAGGATGAGCGGCGTGACGGCAGGCAGCAAGCGATTCGTTCTGCGCAGCATGGGACGATCTTTTGACGCATGTGACCGGCGGCGGCAAGGACCGTTGGCGTGGCCGTGGCGCGAAGGTCTGCCCCATGATCAGTAGTCGCTGTTCTTTTGCTCAGGAGCTGCGGCCTTGCCTTGCGACCGACGTGCGAGGCAGCCCGAATAGCCACGCGGCTCGGGAACGGCAATGTCCATAGGGCGTTCCTATTTCAGCTCTCCTTCGAGAGAGAAGCGGCCGCAGCGCGCCGGGCGGCCTCCACCCAAGTAACGACTGGAGCAGCCTATGAAACGAACAACCGTTGGCTTTGCAGCAGCCGTGGCCGGCCTGATCGCCATGCCGGTGGCGGCATCTGCCCTGACAGCCGTGACGACAGAGCCCGTGGCGCTACGCGCGGGACCTGCACCGGATTTCCCGATCGTTGACTCGATCCCTGACGATGCGCGCGTGAACGTGCATGGTTGTGTTCGCGCTTATCGGTGGTGCGACGTGAGTTGGCGTGATGCGCGCGGCTGGGTTCGCGGCGACGATCTCTCCTATTACTACCAGCAAAGCTATGTGCCGATAATCGAGTACGGCCCGCGCATCGGTCTGCCGGTGGTCGTGTTCGGCTTCGACAGCTATTGGGACCGGCACTACCGCGGCCGCCCCTGGTATCGCGAGCGCACCCGCTGGCGGAGTGCGTGGCACACCCATGACCGTCGCGACGGCCGGCGCGATGTCGACCGCCGCCAGGGCAAGATCGAGCGCGACCGTTCAGACCGTGTAGAGCGGCGTGTGGATCGTTCGAAAGATACGGAACGCACGCGCGAACGCGTCGAGCGTCGCAGCGACAGGCCCGAGGGCCGGGTCGACCGCGGCAATCGTCCGAGGATGAGCGAGCAGCGTGAGCGTGATGCTACGCCGCGTCGTGATGGCGGCGGCCGCGAGGCAAATGTCCGCGAACGGCCGGGTCGCGACGGTGGCGGTCCAGCCCGGCGCGATGGCGGCGGTGGTGGCCGTGATGGCGGTGGCGGTCGCGATGGCGGACCTCGCGACAAGAACTAGTACCTCTCCGCATGAAGGCCTCGCCCGCCAACCGGGCGGGGCCTTCGAGCTTCGGGAGCGCGCGGTGGCACGACCCACAAGCCGTCTTCAAGCTGCCGGACTGATCGCAGTGATGCTGGGCGCGAGCGCGAGTGCGGCGCAGCAGCAGGAATGGCGCAATGCCGGCACGCTGTCGTGCGTCACGGAGCCGTCGGCTGCTACCGTCGACGGTGGCGCGCTGTCCTGCAGCTTTAAGGGCCTGGACGGCGTTCAAGGCGACTTCACCGGCAAGGTCGCAGGCGGCAAGATCGGCGAGGCGATCGGCAAGCGCGTTCTTGTCTGGTCCGTCCTGACGAGCAAGCCGGACCTGGCGTTGAAGGATCTTGCCGGCCCTTATGCGCCCGTCGCCGGCGGAGAACAGGCGCAACTCCTCCTCGGCGGCGCCGCGCGTGTCGTTCAGCTGCAGCCGATGACGGCATCGCCGCAGGATGGAGACGCTCCCGCGGCGACGCTGATCGAGCTCAGCATCCAGCCGACGAAGGCTTGAGGCTCGTCAGTGGCCGTGGCCGCCGCCGTGCTTGGGCCCCGCCGGTGCGCCGATCGGTGCGATCTTGTATTCCACGTTCACCGTGCCGGCCTTCTCGAACACCAGCGTTCCCTTGACGGTGCCGCCGGCCTTCAAGCCTTCCTTCAGCCCCATGAACATGACGTGCAGGCCGCCGGGCTTCAGCTCGACCGACTGGCCGGGACGAATCTCCAGCCCCTTTTCCAGCCGGCGCATCTTCATGATGCCATCGGTCATGGACATCTCGTGCACTTCCACGGCTTCGGCCGGTGGCAGCGTGCCGCCAATGAGACGGTCTGACGTTGTGCCGGTGTTGGTGATCTTCAGGAAGCCGCCAGCGACCTTGGAGCCGCCGGGTGTCGCGCGCGTCCACGGGGCCTCGATGACGAGGGTGCCGGCCTTCTGCTGGCTGTGCTGGGCGAGCGTCGCCGAAGCGGCCGCGAGCACAAGGAATGCGGCCGTGCCGGCGCATGCAAGAATGTTTCTCAGGTTCATTGTGTCTGCCTCTCGTAAATCCAGATTGTGCCCAGGCCTGTGACCGGTGGGCGATCGACGTCTCTGGCTCAGGCAGGAAATGGCGGCGCGCGGCTTCCAACGCCGCCGAGGTGCAAGCGGACCGCAGGCAAAGCGAGCGGGTGCGAGGGCGCGGGTGCCTTGACGGCATCGTGGAAGGCTACCGGCGCGCTGGCAAGAGGCGGCGCGATCGCCAGCGGTGCGAGCAGAGTGCAGAGCGGGCAGTGCTCAGCGAGATGTTGCGGCGGGACCCGGCCGGTATCTGCGGCGCCGGAGCCTGGTGCGCACAGCGTGACGGCGCCGAGCACGGGATCGACATAGCCGGCCGCGTGCGCCGGCGTGCGATAGAAACCACTTGCCAGCGTCGTCACGAGAAGGGCAACGATCGTGAGCAGCGTCAGGCTGCGGCGATGTGGTGATGCCGGCTTCATGCGGGAGGAGGTTTCCGCCAGCCGGTACCTCAAGTCAACCGCTGCCATGCCGCAGGACTAGCGTGCGTCGATGTCTGCCGGATAGTCGACCTGCATCAGGTAGAGGCCGCGCGCGGGTGCCACGGGGCCGCAGGCGGCACGGTCCTTCGCCGCCAGCGCGGCGGCCATGCCCGGCACCGGCCATTTGCCATCGCCGACCATCTTCAGCGAGCCGACCATCGAGCGCACCTGATTGTGCAGGAACGAGCGCGCGGAGGCTTCGATCACGATCTCGTCGCCGTCGGTGCGGACGGCGAGACGGTCCAGCGTTTTGACGGGTGACTTGGCCTGACAGCCGGCGGCGCGGAAGGTCGTGAAGTCATGGCGGCCGACGAGGGCCTGCGCCGCCTCCTGCATGGCGGCTGCGTCGAGGGGCTGCGGCACCCACCAGACGCGATCGCGATCGATCACCGGCGGCGCGGGGCGAGCCAGGATGCGATAGCGATAGTGGCGTCCGACCGCGCTGAAGCGCGCGTCGAAATCGGAGCTTGCGACGGCGCAATCGAGAACGGCGATCGGGTCGGGCTTCAGGTGGAAGTTGACGGCGGCGCGCACCGTGTCGGTCGGCCAGTCGCGCGCCAGATCGAAGTGTGCCACCTGGCCGAGCGCGTGCACGCCGGCATCCGTCCGGCCTGCACCGCGTACATCGGCCGTCTCTCCGCAGAACTTGGCGATGGCCTCGGCCAGCCGCCCCTGAACAGATGCGCCTGCGGCCTGTACCTGCCAGCCGACGAACGGCGTGCCGTCATACTCGAGGGTGACGCGATAGCGGGGCATCGGCGGCGTTATGTCAGGAATGAAGCTTGCGCGCCATCGCCGGGTGGTCAGGCCTCAAGCTCGAACGGCCCGCAGAGGATTCGGCGGGCCGTCACCCCTTCAGTACAGCGGGAACCGCGGCTGCGATCACCGGCGTCGCGTGTCGGTGATCGTCGAGTGATTGATCGAGTTTTCGTGGCTCTCGCGGAACTGCAGCGAAACCGGCGCTTGCCCGTTCGGATTGATGATGACGCGATCGTGCCGGGGCAACGGGCGAAACACGCGCACGCCTTCCTCCAACGTGACGGTGGCGCCGTAGAACGGCCGCGTCTCGATGCGGGTTGTGGATTGCGCATTGGCAACGGCGGCGGAAGCAAAAACGGAGACGGCAACCGTCAGAACGCCCAAGGCTCGCATGGAACTCCTCCAGCTTTGGCACACAAAGTTGCGCGGACTTTACCGTGCCGTTCAGGGCGAAAGCGGGGAAATGCCGGCGATTGCTTAATCGGCCTCGGGACCGAGCCGGGTGCCGGGCGGCACCGGAAATCCGCGCAGGAAATCGCCGGCCGGCATCGGCCGCTTTCCCGCGCGCTGGAGCGTGATGAGCTGGACCGATCCCGTGCCGCAAGCCACGGTGAGGGCGGGATCCAGCACCGTTCCAGGCGCGCCCCCGCCCGGTATCTGTATCGCAGCCAGTACGCGCACCCGCTCGTTCCCCATCGGTAGCCAAGCGCCGGGGACGGGTGAAAAAGCACGGATATGGTCGTGCACCGCCTGCGCCGGGCGCGTGAAGTCGATCCGGGCTTCGTCCTTGCCGATCTTGGCCGCGTACGTGATCCCTTCCGTGCCCTGTGCCGTGCACCTCAGCGTGCCCGCCGTGAGCCGAGCCAGCGCGTTTACCATCAGCGTCGCGCCCCGGCTCGCGAGTTCATCGTGCAACTGGCCCGCGCTCATGTCCGGGCCGATCGGGACCGGCTCGCGCAGGCACACTGGTCCCGTATCGAGCCCCGCGTCCATGCGCATCACGCACGCCGCAGTCTCGCGGTCGCCCGCCATGATGGCCCGTTGGATAGGCGCGGCCCCGCGCCAGCGCGGCAGGTCGGAGGCATGCAGGTTGAGGCAGCCGTGGCGCGGTGCCTCCAGGACGGCAGCCGGTAGGATGAGCCCGTAAGCCACCACGACGGCCACGTCGGCGCCCAAGGCCGCAAATTCCGCCCCCTCGGCGTCGCCCTTGAAATTGGCCGGCGTCAGCACCGGCAGGCCGTGCGCATCAGCGAACTGATGCACCGGGCTCTTGCGCACATCCATGCCGCGCCCGGCCGGCCGCGGCGGCTGCGCATAGACGGCCACCACGCTGTGCCCCGCCTCCAGGATGGCCTTCAGCGTCGGCACCGAGAAGTCCGGCGTCCCCATGAACACGACGCGCAGCATGCATGCCTCCGCGGGAGAACGCCCGCCCTCGAGCAAATCGCCGGCTTCGCCGATGCAACTAGGTCGCCGCCTGCGGCGCCTTGCCGGTTTCGCCCTTCGCCAGCTTCTTGAACTTGCGGATGACCATGTCCCGCTTCAGGCGCGAGAGAAAATCGATGATCAGCTTGCCGTCGAGATGGTCGACCTCGTGCTGGATCGCGGTGGCAAGCAGCCCCTCGGCGGTCATCTCCTGCGGCTTCCCATCGCGGTCGAGATAGCGCACCGTCAATGTCGATGGGCGCTCGATCTCCACCTGCACGTCGGGGATCGACAGGCAACCCTCCTCGTGCAGCCTGAGTTCCGGCCCGAGCGTGACGATCTCCGGATTGATGAGCACCAGCGGCGTCGGATTGTCCTCGTCCTTGGAGGTATCCAGCACGATGATGCGGCGCGGGATGCCAACCTGCACCGCTGCCAAGCCTACGCCCGGCGCGTCGTACATCGTCTCCAGCATGTTGTCCGCGAGCTTGCGCAGGTCGTCGTCGACGCGCTCCACCGGCGCGCTGTTCTTGCGCAGCACCGGGTCCGGAAGCGTGATGATCGGTAGAATGGCCATGGCGCTGACATAGGGTGACGCGCAGGCCCGGTCAATTGCCTTCGATTGGGCGGAAAAGATTATTTGTTTCAGTGGTTTGAAGCTCTCTCTGGAGACGGATCATGCCGGCAAAGGCGTCGCGAAGCCCGTCTCTCGGCGGTTCGCCACAAAATGGCCCCGAGCAGGCGAGGAACCAAACATCCGTTCCAGGAATTGGCGGCATGAGTGGTTGCGTAAGGACTTTGCCATGCCAGATTTTGCCAGAGAGTTCACAGACTTGTGCGCGCGTATTGCGTTGATCGAGCGCCGTATCGAAGCCCAGCACGAAAGGCTGCAGACCTATCCGCAGGGATCGGATGACGCCCTGTATACGAAGGCCCTGACCGGTGTCCTGGTGCGCTCCCTCGCCCTGATGTACCGGCGCCGCGACCGGCTCGAGCGCGAGCTCTGCATTTATCGGCGGGCGCAAATGCGCCGGCGCACACCTGCGGGTCTGGCTCCGGCCGCTGCTCGTGCAGTAGTGTCCCCGCGGCGCATGGATGCGCGCATGCGGGGAGAGATGCCGTGGGCAACAAGAAAATCGCGATTGTCGGAGCAGGTGCCGTCGGTGGCTACGTCGGGGCCCACATGGTCCAAGCCGGCGAGGATGTAACCTTCATCGATCCCTGGCCGGCCCACGTGGAGCACATGCGCACGCACGGATTGCGCGTCACCCATGCCGTCGATGTTCCCGAGTTCCAGGTGCCGGTGGTGCGGGCAATTCACCTCACAGACGTGCAGCAGCTTGCCAAGGAGAAGCCGATCGATATCGCCTTCATCTGCACGAAGTCCTACGACACGGAATGGGCGGCCACCATGATCCGCCAATACATGGCGCCCGGCGCCTACGCCGTGTCCCTGCAGAACTGCATGAACGAGGAGGCACTTGCTTCCGTCGTCGGCTGGGGCAAGACGCTGGGCTGCATCGCCAGCTCCATCACCGTGGCGCTGCCGGAGCCGGGGCACATTCACCGCGGTGCGGGCAAGCACGGCAGCAAGCATGTGGTGTTCCGCGCCGGCGAGGTGCACGGCCGCGTCACCGACCGTGCCAAGGAGGTCGCCCGTCTCGTCGGCTACTCCGACAGCGCCAAAACCACCGACAACCTATGGGGCGAGCGCTGGTCGAAGCTCGTCGCCAATGTCATGCAGAACGGCCTGTCGGCATCCACCGGACTGTCGGGCCATGAGATCGTGCGCAGCGATCCGTTGCGGCGCTTTGCAACGCGGCTCGGCGGTGAAGCCGTCCGCGTCGGCCAGGCGCTCGGCTACCAGCTCGAGGAGATCCTGCACCTGCCGCCGGAGACGATCGCACGTGCCAGCGAAGGCGATGCCGCCGCCAACGAGATCTGCGATGCGCAACGCATCAAGGACCTGTCTTTCACCTCCGGCAGTCAGCGCCCGTCCATGGGCCAGGACATGGACAAGGGACGCCGCACCGAGATTGAGTTCATCAACGGGTATGTCGTGCAGGAGGGCGAGAAGCTCGGCCTGACAAGTCGTGCCAACGCGGCCATCACCGACGTTGTCCTGCGCGTGGAGCGCGGCGAGCTGAAGCCCGATCCGCGCCACATCGTCGATCTCCGGCTCAACTGAGCGATGTCGTCCGCAGCGGCACTCGCCGCCGTTCGCGCGGCACGAGCAGGTGCTAAATCCGGAAGCCGAGCAACACCTCGCTCGGCGTTTGCCCGCTAGCCCGCTTGACGCCGTCGTAGGCCTCGACCTCGCGCAGCGCCCGGCTCCGCAGCCGTCCGGGGCAGCGTTCGCCCTTGGCGGCTTGGCCAAAAATTGCAGCGGCAACGGTTTCGCGCACCTGCGGCGTCACAAGCACTTTCTCATCCGCTGCAAGACTCTCGCAGACATCATCGTAAACGGAGGAAAGCAAACGCAGGTCGTCTGTATCGAACGATCCCGACGACGATAGATGGGTCTTGTCCATTGGGCTCCTCCTGGTTGCAGAACAGGCGGGAGCTGACTATGGGCTCTCTCAGCCGGTGACGCCTGGGGTACTTACCTGTCACCGATGCAGACACAATAGCTGGGTTCTGCGACGGTTCCATAACAATTGACATGTTGCGACGCGATGAATTTTGAGAGCGACGCATGCCCGGCCCGAAGCCGGATTGAGACAGTCATCCCGTCCCTCCCCAGGCATCGCTCTGGACGGGCAGCGTAGGGCGAACCCGCGACAGCGTCGTTGTCATTCTTGATGGCGGAGATTGCCCGCGGGGCGATCAGGTACAGGACAACCACACGACGATCGCCTTCGCTCACCACCGTCGTTCAACGGCGGTGGCGATCGACCCACTCCACGAACTTGTCCGTATAGAGCTGCAGGAACTTGCGCACGCTTTCATCAGGCACCTGGCCCTGCTCGTCCACCATGTCCTTCCTGTAGACGATGTAGCCCTCGGGCTGTCCCATCTGCACAACGTTGAGGTAGGTGAGGATGCTGCGCAGATGCTGTTGGCCGGCTGCGGTGCCGACGGCACCTTGCGAGGTGCCGATGGCGGCGGTCGGTTTACCGTCGAACGAGTTTTTCCCGTAGGGCCGCGACGCCCAGTCGATGACGTTCTTCAGCACGCCGGGGATCGAGCGGTTGTACTCCGGGGTCACGATCAGCACGCCGTCGGCGCTCTCGATATCCTTCTTCAATCGCGTGACTGAAGCTGGCGGGCTGGGTTCCAGGTCCTGGTTGAACAAAGGGACATCGTCGATTTTGACGAAGTTGAACTCCGTACCCTTCTTGGCGAGTTTTGAGAGGGCCTCTGCAAGCTTGCGATTGATGGACTCGCGGCGAAGGCTGCCAACGATGACTGCAATTTTGGTCATGGACCTGCTCCTGATCGACTATGGTATAATTCAGTAACTAGCACTACATTGGTGCCTAACAGGATTGCACGCAAGGAGGCACATTCGTGAAACCTAGGCACACGCACTTGACCGGCGACTGCCGCGCGATCAGTGAGGTGCTTTCGCGCATCGGCGACAAGTGGACGGTGCTGGTGGTCAATTTGTTGGGCGGCGGCCCGCGCCGCTTCGGCGAGATCAGGCGCGAGGTCGGTGGCATCTCGCAGCGCATGCTCACGTTAACCCTGCGCGCGCTCGAGCGTGACGGCCTGGTGACACGCACCGTCCATCCCACGGTGCCGCCGAGTGTGGAGTATGCGCTGACGAATCTCGGTCGCTCGCTGCGCACGCCCGTGCAGGCACTCGGCGAGTGGGCCCTGCGCAACCAGGCCGCGATGGCCGACGCGCGCCAGCGCTTCGATGGCGATCGTGCAAGAGTGTAGTTGGCTGTCGGCATAGATCGGCTGACCACGCGCACGGTCTGCAACGTGCTGGCGCCTCACGCGTTCCGAATGCGCGAACTGTCGCACGTCCCGGTCGCTGAGCCAGGCCGTCTGGCACTCAAGTGTTGACACTGCCAGTCGGTCTTCTACAAATCCGCGCCAAGGGTCGCCCCCAGGTGTCCAAGACGTGCATCGCGGCGCACGCACGTGCCGTGTCGGCGGGTGCTTGGGTGCTGCGCACGTCATCCGACATGACCTTGTATTCATTTGACTTGGTTTGATGTTTTGACAGGAGTGCGCGGGGAAATGCCGGGAGATGACGCAATGACCGCGCTTGTCGAAGCGGACGGGCTTACCAAGAGTTTTGGCACGCTCAGGGCCGTCGATGGCATCACACTGCGTGTCACGCGCGGAGAAGTGCTCGGATTTCTCGGTCCGAACGGCGCCGGCAAGTCTACCACCATGCGCCTCATTACCGGCTTTCTCGAGCCCGATGCAGGGCGCGCCCGCATCGCCGGCTTCGACGTGCAGGAGCAGGCGCACGAGGCCAAGAAGCGCCTCGGCTATCTTCCTGAAGGTGCGCCGCTCTATGCCGAGATGAGCCCACGAGGTTTCCTGAAATTCATTGCTGAGCTGAGAGGCCTGCAGAGCGCTGACGCCGCCCGTGCCGTTGAGGTCGCGGTCGAGCGCACCGGTCTCGGCGCCGTGCTCGACCAGACCATCGATACGCTTTCCAAGGGCTACAAGCGTCGCGTCGGCATTGCGCAGGCAATCCTGCACGATCCCGAGGTTCTGATCATGGACGAGCCGACCGACGGCCTCGATCCCAACCAGAAGCATCAGGTGCGCGAGCTGATCGAGGAGATGGCCAAGGAAAAGGCCATCATCGTCTCCACCCACATTCTTGAAGAGGTCGAAGCGGTCTGCACGCGGGCCGTCGTCATCAACAAGGGTCGCGTGGTTGCCGACGGCACCGCCGAGGAGCTGATGCGCCGTGTGCCCTACCACGGCGCCGTCGCCATCCGCGTTGCCTCCGACAAGGCAGACGCCGTCAAGGCCGCACTCGGCACGCTCTCGATCATCGAGAAGGTCGAAACCGTGGGCACTGCCGATGGCCAGCTTCAGTTGCGCGCCGTGCCCCGCAACGGCGCCGGCATCGTCACCGACGTCGCCTCCGTCATCCGGCAGAACGCCCTGATCGTCGATGAAATCTACGTCGAGCGCGGCAAGCTCGACGACGTTTTCCGCCAGATCACCACTTCCGACCTGGACAAGCCCCATGCGTGAGAGCCTGAGCAGAATCTGGGTTGTCGCCAAGCGCGAGTTCGCGGGCTACTTCGCCACGCCGATCGCCATGGTGTTCCTGATCATCTTCGTGGCGCTGACCGGCGCGTTCGCCTTCTTCGTCGCGGGGTGGATCGTCTACGTCACGACCAGTCGCCTCCGCGGCGCGTTCCACGATGAAGAGATGGACGAGCGGGGCAAGGGGGGGCTCATCGCCCGCCGAGCCCGGCACTTCGGCGCGTGGCTCCTGCGTCCGGTGTGGCGGTCCCTCGTGGCATTGGACGTGCCACCCAATGCCATTACCACCCTGTCGGTGGGAATGGCGCTCGGTGCGGGGGTCGCGCTCGCGGCGGGTCGCTTCGCCCTCGGCGGTTGGCTCTACGTATTGGCCGGCGCGCTCGACATGCTCGACGGACGCGTGGCGCGCGAGTCCGGTCGGACCACGCGGGCGGGGGCCGCCCTCGATTCGGTCCTCGACCGTTACACCGAGTCCGCGGTCTTGGTCGGGCTCGCGTGGTACTACCGCGACTCTTGGGTGCTGTTCGCCTGCCTCATGGCGATCACGGGGTCTCTCTTCGTCCCCTACGTTCGTGCCCGTGGCGAGGCGCTGGGGG
>CADEEC010000112.1 GCA_902826255.1 uncultured Hyphomicrobiales bacterium
GGTGATGCCGGCGCTGTATGCACCGATCAGCGTCATGCTGCTCGGCCTGGTGTTTCGCGGCGTGGCCTTCGAGTTTCGCTGGCGCACCCAGCACAAGTATTTGTGGGACTGGTCGTTCACCGCCGGCTCGCTTGCGGCCGCCTTCGCACAAGGCATCGCGCTCGGTGCGCTGGTGCAGGGCATTCCTGTCACGAACCGCGGCTACGGCGGCGGCTGGTGGGACTGGCTCACCTGGTTCAGCCTGCTCACCGGCGTCGCGCTGGTGGTCGGCTACGCGCTGCTAGGCGCGACGTGGCTTGTCATGAAAACCAGCGGCGAGGTGCAGGCACGCGCACGGCATCTGGCTTGGGTGACGGCGAGCGGCACTCTGGTCCTAATCGGCATCGTCAGCCTGATCACGCCGTTCCTCGACCCCGTTTTCATGCAGCGCTGGTTTGCCTGGCCGGCGATCGTCTACTCCGCGCCGGTGCCGATCTTCGTGGCGATTGCAGCCTTCGCTTTGTTCTGGGGGCTGGCGAAGGAGCGCGAGGCGTTGCCGTTTCTGTCGGCGATTGCGCTGTTCGTGCTGTCCTACATCGGTCTCGGCATCAGCTTCTATCCCTACATCGTGCCGCCCTCCTTGACGATTTGGGATGCCGCTTCCCCCGACAGCAGCCTCAAATTCCTTCTGGTGGGTGCTGCGGTGCTCGTTCCTGTCATCCTCGCCTATACCGCCTGGGCCTATTGGGTGTTTCGCGGCAAGGTCGACCCCGAGGCGGGCTATCACTGATGCCTGCCGGCAATCGCAGCTTGGCGGTCCGGCTCGGCTGGTTCATCGCGCTGTGGCTTCTGGGATTTCTGGCGCTCGGCGCCGTGGGCCTGCTTATTCGCGCTGTGCTGTCGTGAGGGCTCGCCGGAAGGCGTCGATGAGCAGACGTTCATGTTCGCCGCATACTGCACCATCGGGCGCGTGAACTTTTGCACCGGCAAGCCGCTGGCCTGTGGCCGCCCCACAATTGTCTCCGCGACCGCTGTTCGGATATGTTCGGGCGCGGCACCGCGTGCCGCATTGCGGGTTTCGACATAGGCTGGGTGCAAAATCGGGCTTCGGGCGATTGGGGGAACTAACATGCAGCCAAGACTGATGGACGGCCGGAAACTGAGCCTCAAGGCGCTGGCGGCCGGTGTCGCTGCAGTGACAATGGTCGGTGCCATGGCGCCGCCGGTGCGCGCGGCAGCCGCCTGCACCGATTGGGTGCATCTGGCTGGCCGGCGCGACTATGACCAGAACAATGCCAACGAGCGCCGCGCCTGCGTGCGTGATGTTGAAAGCCAGACATCGCGCGGTGGCTACAAATCCCAGACCACGCTCGATACGATGTTTTTCTGGTTCGGCGACGATGTGGTGACGGCCCGCTGCCTCACCCGCACGCTGGTCGTGTTCTCGTCCTACGATTATCGGTCGCAGGACGCCTGCCCGCTCCTGAACCAGATCAAGAACACGTTGAGGGCCCAGTAGACCCTGCGCACTTCCCCGGGGGCCGCACTGGCGCTATGAAGGTGCGCGTCGCATGACGCGCACATTTGGCGCTGGCCCCGTAGCTCAGTGGATAGAGCACCTGATTCCTAATCAGGGGGTCGCAGGTTCAAGTCCTGCCGGGGTCGCCAGTAGTCCTGTGCTTATGGGGATTTCTCTATCACAGTACACTCAGGCTAGTGGCCTGAACGTCACCCAGCAATTGCTCGCAGAAGCCTTCAGACCGGTGCTCGGGCGACGTCAGTATCCCCGCCCGGACGTGACCTTCCGCGCGTCGTCGGCATGGTAGATCACCAGGCTCTGACACGTGTTGGGATCGTAGCCCCGGTCGGACGCGTCCTTGCGTGTCCTGGCATCCAGATTGCCTCGGTTGGGATCGCTTGCGGCGGTCATCATGCGCTGCGCTTGAGAATTCCGGCACCATGACCCTTGAAACCACAACCCGGGGCCGACGATAGGGCCAACGAGACAGTCGTCGCGTTCTGCCTTCTGCAACGCCCGCTTCTGGCACGCACCAATGGCGGCCTTCTTGGCCGCCTCGCAGTCCGGGTAGCCGCGCGCGGCGCCCCACGCGCCGTTGCCCGCGTAAGCATATGCGCCACATTTCGGTGAAGGCGCCGAAGCACCGACCTGCGCCGAGGCGCTGGTTGATACCGCGAACGCCGCAAGACCAAGCAACAAAACAACGGGTTGGTTCATACGCATGTAAGAAAACTCCCCATTCGGAATATCCTAATACGTAGTGACTGCCGACAGGACTAAACTATTCCCTGACAGCAACTGCAACTAGATCGTTGCTCCACCTCTCGCATAGGGGGTAGCCTGTCCATCTGCAATCGGAGGTGCGGGCCATGAGAGTGATTGTTGCCCTTCTCGCATTGGCATTCACAACATCCGTTCTTTACGCGCAATCGGCCCGTGTAACAGGGGCGCGCATTACCGGGGCCGGCATCTATGAGCAGGATGGAAACCTAAAAACCATACAGGACAAGAACCTGAGCTCTGGCAGGCGCACCGAAATGTGGACGCGCCTGGTTACGGCCACCACAACGATACCGCTGCGCGACAACACGCTTTTTGGCGCGACGTTCGATGTGTTGGGATCACCCAAAGGCGCAAACGTAAAGTTGCGCGCCGTCTGGCGGTATCCAAGCCCCGGCATCGTCAATCCGCAGACATCGGCGGCGACGTTCACCGACGACGTATCAGTCAATGCCGTCATCGGTGGAACCAGAAACACCTTCTACATGGACCTCGGCCGCAGCGCCGCACAGCTGCCGAGCGGTGTGTGGGTCTTGGAAGTGTGGGACGGAAACAGAAAGCTCGCGACGCAGAATTTCACACTCGTTCCGCAATGAGCGGCGAGAGCAGGATCAAAGTCCATCACACTCCCGTTTGCGCGACTGACATTGCGGCAGAAGCATCCACATCTGATACGTAGCTGGGTGGAGCAAGGCACTGCGAGTTGCGTACGTCTAGCGTCTTTCAGAAGTGCGTTGATCCACGGGCCGTAAGCGTTGACCTAGTGGTGAACTTGTCGGACGACGGCGTTGCCATGCGCGGCCCATCCTTCGCAGGCTCATGAGGAGACGGCTTCGTGGCTCGTAATTCCAACAAGGACAAAGTCTTCTAGGGCTGGCACTCGATGTAGTAATCATAGACCAGCGTAGGAGCCAAGTTGGTTGCGCTCATGGCGGGCTTCGTTTGCCCGACGAGTAAAGGTAATTCGGTCTTCTTGCCGTGATTGTTCTTAAAGTGCACGACCACGTTGCATATGGATTGGTTCTCGAAGGAAACTGACAGCAGCTTGTTGTACCTGATTGTGGTGTGGGGGTTCTTGTCGTTGCTGCCTTCGAGGCACCAGCACTCAATCATCGACTCTATTTTACTTGTTTCCTCTCTTGCCAAATTGATGGGGTACTCCTCCGAAAGAACCTCTTTGAAGCTTTTGACCGTTGCAATGTCGTTGCCATTCAGTCGAACATATACGAGGCGGTTGTCAGCTCCACCGGGTGGCGGCAACGTGACTTCCTGATAGTCGAACTTGATCTTTCCTGTGGTGTCTATGTCCTGCAGATAGCCACGTAGATGCATGGTATCGATGTCTTGGACATGGAACTTCTTTTCGCCGGGGTGATACTGGCGGATCACAACTTTAATTTCGTGCAATTCAGCGTAGGGCTCGAGCGCCTCTTTTATTGTGCCCACCATGTAGTCGATGTGCGTGCCGGATTGCCTTCGAAATAGGATTCGCGCGCGAGCGTCGAAAGATTCCCTCTCGGGTCTCGCGAGCGAAACAATCACACCGAAAGCGCCGGCGACCAGGAACAGTGCAAGCCCTGCGACCCATGAGGCAAACACGGCTCCAAAGTGGGTCGAAGGATTTAATCCGAGGCCCAGCAAATAGATCACAACCGTAGCCGCAATGCTCGCTCCGACGACGTACACCAGTATGCGTATGCGCCAGTCGCTCCAACCCTCCCGGATAACTCCCATCTTCCCGCTCCGCCCCCTAATCGTCTGTCAACGCACTATGAAGGTTTTAGAAGACGGGGCGTTTGATTGGCAAGGCTGAGAAAAGGGCCCGGCAGTGCGCCAGGCCTTTTTGGAGTATCTGGTCGCGGCCGCTTCTGCAGTGCAGGCGGCAGCACTTCGTATCCGGAGCTATGCAGGCTCAGCTGGCGCGCACCGACGGCAGGATGGCCAGCGCGTTCTCATACTCGATCGCGCGCAGGACATCTGGCGGCAGGCCGATTTGCGCCAGGCCCTTCACCGTGGCCGTCATGGTCGCCTCCGGCGCGAACGGATAGTCGCTGCCGAACAGCACCTTGTCCGTCGACGTCAGCTTCAGCAATGCGCTGAACGACGTGGCGTTGGCCGAGAGCGCCGTATCGAAGAACAGTCGTTTCAGCTCGTAGAGCACGCCTTCCGGCACCTTGGCGCGGAATTCCGGCCGCGCCTCGAGGCGCGCCATGCGTTCCGCCAGGAAGGGGACGGTGCCGCCCGCGTGCGAGAAGATGAAGCGGACGTTGCGGCAGCGCGCCAGTGTGCCGCTGAACAGCAGGCTTGCCACCGCATTGGTGGTGTCGAACGGAAATTCCAGCGTTGCCGCCGGGATTCCGAGCAGGCCCGAGCAGCACGGCGACTGCATCGGATGGAAGTAGACGACCGCCTTGCGGCGGTTCAGCTCGTCGAAGACCGGCGCGAACGCCGGATCGCCGGGATACATGCGGCCGTAGCTGGTGAGCAGGCCGATGCCGTCCGCCTTCAGCACGTCGAGGGCGTAGGCGATCTCGCGCAGGCTGGCGTCGACGTCCGGAAGCGGCAGGCTGGCGAACACGCCGAAGCGGCCGGGATGGTCGCTTTTCATGCGCGCGGCGTACTCGTTGCATTCGCGCGTGAGGTCGCGCGTCATGCCGGGCTCCCCGAACCACAAGCCGGGTGCGGAGATCGAGGTGATGGCGGTAGCAATGCCGTTGCGGTCCATCGCCTCGATGGAGTGCTGCGGCGTCCACTCGGGCACCTTGCCGGAGACGATCAGGGGGCCGATCTTGTCCGGCCCGACGCGGGTCACGTAGTTAGGCGGAAGAATGTGGTGGTGAACGTCGACTCTTTTGGCCGTCATGCTCATGATTACCTGTTCAGGCCGCCGTTTAGCCCGGAGTTATTTTCTTTTTTCTGGCCGCTTCCCGGCAGCGGTCGCTCGAGCGCGCGAAGCACGCTCGAGCGCGTCTCATTCAGGAACCAGCGCGGAGACATTTGCCGCCGCACCGCTCGCCTCAGCTCTTGTCGGGTTCGCGCGGCTGCCCCTGCAGGGATGCAACCAGGTTTTTCGAGGCTTCGATGGCGCCCTTGCCGGCGTCGTTGCCCCAGATGAAGCGGGACAACTGGCCCCCGAGGTAGGGATGCATGCCGAGGTCGTACAGCTTGCGGAAGTCGCGTGCCTCAATCGCCTTGCGCTCGTCGGGCAGCAGCTTGTAGCGGTCGAGCACGCCGGCCTCGTTGCGCTTGAATTCCTCGCGCAGGTTGACGTCCCACTTCAGGTCTTGAACGAGATCGTGCGCCCCGAGCGTCGGGTTGAATTTCTCCCAGGCCATGGCTCTACCTCAGCGCTTGTTGTTCGCGTTCAGATCCCAAACAACGCCGCCGACGCCGCATCGGAAGCTTGTCCAGCCGGTGTATCCAAAGGAATCGCCGGGCAGCTCGCCAATTGCTGCCATGACGGGGAACCAGGACAGCACCTCGGCGGTGCCGCCCATGCCGGCCTCCTCCAGGCGCTCCAGGGTGATCTCGCGCAGCAGGGCCTTGTGGTCGCCCTTGGCGCAAAGGCTCAGGAACTTCTGGTCGAATTCCTCGTCGATTTTGAAGTAGCGGGCGCCGCCGGGCTCGTGGCTCAGGCCGCCTGAGCCGAACAGGGCGACGCGCATGTCCGCCGGCAGATCCTTCTTGATGAAATCAGCCAGCGCCTTGCCGACGTCGTAGCAGCGCTGCGGATCGGGGAACGGCGGCACGGTGCAGTTCTGCAGCACCGGCACCAGCGTGATGTTGGTTTTATCGAGATCGGTGAGGACGACAGGCACCGAGATGTTGTCGTCGAACTTGAGGTTCTCCTCGTTGGCGTTCATGCGGATACCGCGCTGGGTCATGCCGCGGAACAATGCCTTGGCGACCTCAGGATTGCCCTTCGCCTCGTACTCGCGGCAGCCGATCCATTCCTGGAACCACTCGTGCGGGCCGGTGTGCTTGTCGGCCATGCCGATCAGGAAGTCCGGGTAGGCGCTGATGCGGCTGTTCGCGAGATGATCGTTGGCGAACATGATCACCACGTCGGGGCGCGCATCCCGCAATCCCTTCGAGATCGCCGCGTAGGTGTTCTTGACGACCTTCTGGGCGTCTTCCGGCGCGCGATCGATCAGGCCCACGATCGCCGGTGCATGCGGTGCACCCGCTGCGAATACGATCTCTGCCATAGCGTCTCCTTTTCGCGGCTTGGGCCGGCGCGCGCAAAAGCGCGATTGACCCTTCGCATTGTGACAGATAGATTGTATATAACTACGCCAAGATTATGAGAAGCGCCTTTTTCCATAAATTATCCACTTCGCCGCCGGATGAGGGATGAAGAAGGCCATGATCGCATGCTGATGCAGCAGATCCTCAACGGCGTAATGCTGGGCAGCACCTATGCGCTGATCGCCTTGGGCTACACGCTGGTGTTCGGCGTGCTGCATCTGGTGCACCTCGCGCACGGCGAGGTGTTCATGATCGGCGCCTTTGTCGGCCTGCAGGTGGTGCTGTGGTCCGGCGGCGGCAGCCTGTTGGCGATTGTCGCGGCCTCGGTCGCCGCCGCCGTCATTGGCATGTTGATCTACCTGCTCACCATCAGGCCGATCCTCGCGCGCAAGGGCCACTTCCTGGCGCCGATGATCAGCACGATCGGCATCGGCATCGTCCTGCAGGAGGTGGCGACACGCACCTTCGGCGCCGAGCAGGTCGGCTTTCCCAACCGGCTGGAAGCCACCGCCTGGCACATCGGGCCCGTGACGGTGACGTCCGTGCAGCTCATCATTCTCTCGGTTTCGCTCGGCCTGATGGCCGCCCTGCACATCTTCGTCACCCGCAGCCGCATGGGCATGGCGATGCGGGCCGCGGCCGAGAGCAGCGTCATCTCGCACACCCTCGGCATCCGCACCGACCGCATCATTCTGCTGACGTTCGCCATTGCATCCGCCCTTGGCGGCGCGGCGGGCGTCCTGGTCGGGCTCTCGTTCAATGCGATCACGCCCTACATGGGCGTCGACATGGGTATTAAGGGCTTGGCGGCGATGCTGCTCGGGGGGCTCGGCAACATCTACGGCGCCATGATCGGCGGCATGGTGATCGGCGTGGTCGAGGTCATCAGCGTCGCCTACCTCGCCTCCTCCTATCGCGATGCCTTCGCCTTCATCGTGATCATCGCGGTGCTGGCCATCCGCCCGCGCGGCATCTTCGGTTCAACGCATCACGTTGAAGGCTGAGATGATCGACCACTACACCGAATCCATCCTGATCTTCACGTGCATCAATATCGTTCTGGCGATCAGCCTCTATCTGCCGGTGTCGGCGGGCTTGCTGTCGCTGGGCCAGGGCGGGTTCATGGCGATCGGCGCCTACCTGTCGGCATATATGACGACCAACTATGGCTGGCCCTTCGAGGTCGCCCTGGTGGCGGGCGGTCTGGCCGCGGGGTTCATCGGCCTGATCGTCGGCATTCCCGCCCTGCGCATCAAGGGCGTGTATCTCATCATCATGACGATGGGCTTCGGCGAGATCGTCCGCGTCTTCTTCCTGAACTTCGAGCCGACCGGATCGGCGTCCGGCCTCGGCGGCATTCCGCACTACACGACGCTGCCGGTCGCAGCCTTTGTCGCTGCCCTGTTCCTGTTCCTATGCTTCCAGATTCGCGGCTCGCGCATCGGCCGGGCGATCCAGGCCGTGCGCGAGGACGAGCTCGCAGCCGAGGTGGTCGGCATCAACCTGACGCGTATCAAGGTCGGCGTGTTTGGGCTCGGCGCCTTCACCGCGGGCGTCGGCGGCGGCCTCTATGCACACTACGCCATGTTCATCGAGCCAGCGCAGTTCGGCTTCCACCGCTCGGCCGAGATCTTCATCATGGTCGTGCTCGGCGGCATGGGGAATTTCCTCGGCGCGACGCTGGGTGCGATCGCGGTCACGGTCCTTCCCGAGCTTCTGCGCGGCCTTCAGGAATGGCGCATGACCTTCTTCGGCACGCTGCTGGTAATCATGATGATCGTGCGGCCCTGGGGCCTGATCGGGGCGCAGCGATGAGCGCCACTGAGATCGCGCCGCTACTCGAGGCACAGGCGCTTTCCAAGATATTCGGCACCTACGCGGCGGTATCGGAGGTCAGCTTTGCCGTCAGGCCGGGCCGCATCCATGCCGTGATCGGTCCCAACGGTGCGGGCAAGACCACTCTTTTCAACCTGATCACGGGCGTGCTTGCCCCCACCAGCGGCAAGATCATGATCGACGGCGCGGACCTCACCGGCTCGCGGCCCGATCGCGTCGCGCGCAGCGGCGTCGTCCGCACCTTTCAAGGCGTGCGCCTGTTCCCGACCATGACGGCGCTGGAGAACGTCCAGGTCGCCAGGTTCTGTCGGACGAGCGGCGGCTTCCTCTCCGCCCTTGCCCGCATCCCGTTTCGCGAGACGGCGCAGGAGACGCTCACGCGCAAGCGCGCGGAGGAGCTGCTGGCGCTCGTGGGCCTTGAGAACAGGCGCGAGACCCTCGCCTCCGAGCTTGCCCTTGCCGACCAGCGGCGGCTGGAGATCGCACGCGCATTGGCAACCGATCCCAAGCTGCTGATGCTGGACGAGCCGGTGGCCGGCATGAACCCGGTGGAGGTGCAGCAGGCCGGCGAGCTGTTCAAGTCTATCCGCGATGCCGGCAAGACCATCCTTCTCACCGAGCATCACATGAGCCTGGTGATGGCCATCTCCGACGTTGTCACCGTCCTCAACTATGGCTGCAAGATCGCCGAAGGGTCGCCTGCTTCCGTGAAGCAGGACCCGCAGGTGCTCGAAGCCTACCTCGGCAGCGAGTACGCGCACTGATGCTGAGAGTCGAAAACCTCCACGTCAGCTACGGCAAAATCCGCGCCGTCAGGGACGTTTCGATCGAGGTCAATCGCGGCGAGGTCGTCGCGCTGATCGGACCGAACGGCGCAGGCAAGAGCACGCTGCTCAAGACGATCGCCGGCATCCTCAAGTGCGAAAGCGGCTCTGTTTTCCTGCAGGATGAACCTATCCACAACATGGCCGCGGCCGAGGTTGCCCGCAAGGGCCTGGTGATGGTGCTGGAAGGGCGGTCCACGCTCAAGAACATGACCGTGATCGAGAATCTCATTCTCGGCGGTTATATGCGCTCCGACCACGCCGAGATCGCGCAGGACATCCAGCGCATGCTTGAGCGCTTCCCGGCGCTGAAGGCGCGCCAGAGCCAGCGCGCCGGAACCCTGTCGGGCGGCGAGCAGCAGATGCTGGTGATCGCACGCGCGTTGATCTCGCGGCCGTCGCTGCTGATGCTGGACGAGCCCTCGCTCGGCCTCGCCCCGCTGATGACGGCCGAGATCTTCGCCATCATCCGCGAGCTCAAGACGAAGCACGAAACGACCATCCTCCTCGTGGAGCAGAACGCCCGGCAGGCGCTGCAGCTTGCCGACCGTGGCTACGTGCTGGAGACGGGGCGGATCGTTCTGGAAGGCGCAGGCCTGGCTGACAACCCGGCCGTGCGTGAAGCATATCTCGGCGTGTAAGGGAGAGAAAAATGGCTGAGAACGATCTGATGCAGGGCGGTTACTCGATCTTTCACGGCACCATGGCCGACATGACCTACCCGGAGGTCGCCAAGGCAGCGGCCGATGGCGCCGTCGTGCTGTGGGGCCTCGGCGTCATCGAGCAGCACGGGCCGCATCTGCCGCTGGCGACCGACGTCTATATGCCGGCCGCACTGCTGCGCCGCGTGAAGCAGATCCTCGAAGAGCAGGGCATCGGCGCCGTGATCATGCCGCCGTTTTATTGGGGCGTGAACCATGTCACCGGCCTGTTCCCCGGCACCTTCGAGGTGCGCCCCGAGATCATGATCGAGGTGATGGTAGACCTGATCAAGAGCCTCAAGAAGGACGGGTTCTCGAACCTGTTCAGCGTCTCCGGCCACGGCGACGCGCTCCACAATCGCACCATGCACACGGGCCTCAAGCGCGGTGGCAGCGAGGCGGGCTTGAACGCCTACTTCGTCGGGGCGCCGTCGTTCTTCAAGCGCATCGGCGTCGACGCAGCAGATGGCAACGTGCTGGCGACGGCGAGCGAGGTCGATCGCAAGAGCAAGTATTTCGATGTGCATGCGGGCGAGTTCGAGACGTCCAGCATGTGGGGCTTCTATCCTGACCTGATCCGCAAGGAGGTTCTGCCCACCCTGAAGTCGACGGACTTCACGATCGAGGACCTGAGCGAATGGCGCAAGGGTCGCGAGGAAGCGGTGCGCAAAACACCGCACGGCTATCTGGGCGATCCGGCCGCCTCAGATCCCAAGATGGGTGCCGAGATCCTCCTAAATCATGCGGCCATTGTCGCGGAAGCCATCGCCAGCAAGATGAAGTCGAAGGTGCGCGCATGAGTTCCGTTCGCGCCGACACTGTTCTTCACCGTGGCAAGATCTACACGGTCGATGCCAAGGATAGCGTCGTCGAAGCACTTGCCGTCCGCAACGGCGAGATCGTCGCGACAGGTACGTCGAGCGACATGCTGGCCCTTGCGGGTCCCTCCACCAAGAAGGTGGACCTCGGCGGCAAGGCCGTAGTTCCCGGCTTCCTCGACGGGCATCCGCACATGGACGACGCCGGCTTGCGGCTCGTCCTTCCCTCCTTCGGCAAGCCCAAGTCGATCGCGGACGTGCAGGCGGCGGTGCGGCGCGAGGTGGCCAAGCGCAAGCCCGGCGAGTGGATCGTCTTCAACCCGCTGGTGGAGGAGCCGGACGTCTTCTCCTACCCGCAGGCGATGCCCGAAGGCCGTTGGCCGAATCGCTACGATCTCGACAAGGTCTCGCCCGACAACCCGGTCTATATCCAGCCGTTGCTGATGGTGGCGCCGGGTGCGGCGATTGCCAACTCGGCCGCTCTTCGCGTTGCCGGCGTCGGCAAGGACGCGACGGCGCCCGATGGCATCAAGATAGAGCGCGACGAGACCGGCGAGCCGACCGGCGTGTTTCTCGACTACAACTTCCCGAAGGTGATGCCGGAGACCTACGGCGGCTTCACTCCGCGGCGCGTCTTCTTTCCAATGATTCCGCCGATCTCCGCGGCCGACGAAGCGCGTGCGGTGGAGCAAGCCATGCACGAGTTCAACCGGCTCGGCATCACCGGCATCTATGAGGGCCACGGCATCGCGAAGGGACCGCAGCGCGCGTACCTCGACCTGTGGCTGCGCAAAGCGCTGACGGTGCGCACCTACTTCGTCATCTCCTATCCCGTTTCGCTCTATCGTGATCAGGCAGCGGGTGATCGCCTGATCGAGGAGACGGCGCTTTACGCCGGTGGGCCGGGATTTGGCGATGATCTCCTGAAATTCGGAGGTCTCGGCTTCTCATTCGACAGCGCAACCGCCATCGGCGCGTCGCTCATGCGCCAGCCCTACAAGGGTGCGCGCGGCGACATGTGGACGGGCGTGCAGCTCACCACCGACGAGATATTCTCGGGCATCCTGCGCAAGGCCGCGAGCAAGGGCCTGCGCCTGCAGGTGCAGTGCGCGGGTGGTGCGGCCATCGACAAGGTGCTCGGCATGTTTGCGGACATCGACCGCGAGATGCCGATCCGCGACCAACGCTATGTCATCGAGCACTGCCAGTTCCCGAGCCGCGAGAACATGAAACTGTGCCGCGAGCTTGGCATCATACCGACCACGACTACCAACTTCTTCTGGAACTACGGGTCGATTTATCTGCGCAGCTTCGGCGAGGAGATCGCCAACGGTGCGATCCCGTTCCGGACGTGGCTGGACGAGGGTGTGCCGGTGGTGCAGTCCACTGACGGCCGGCCGTACGATCCGATCTTCACCTTCTGGCAGAGCCTGGCACGTCGTGACGGTGTGACGGGCCATGTGTTCGGACTTCCGGAGCAGAAGCTTACGCGCGCCGAGGCGTTGCGCATCTACACGCACAACGTGGCGCGCGTGATGTTCTGGGAGGATCGCATCGGCTCGCTGGAGGCGGGTAAGCTGGCTGACCTGGTCGTGCTGTCGGACGACATCATGACGATGCCGGAGGACCGCATACCCGAGGCGAAGGTTCTCGCAACCGTGCTTGCCGGCAAGGCTGTGCACGGCGCCGACGTATTGAGCTGAAGACCATTGGAGGATGTGCAGGACATGTCATCGCAGCTCCTGGAGACTGTCGACGCGCGGCTGAACCCATCGCACACGGCGGTGCTGGTCATCGACATGCAGAACGATTTCTGCGCAGAGGGCGGCTACATCGAGAAGGTCGTCGGCAAGGACGCGGCGCCATGCCGGGCGGTGGTCAAACCCATCATGGCGCTGGTCGAGAAGGCGCGCGCGGCAGGCGTGCCCGTGTACTGGATCAAGGCCAACTACGATCCCGATAAACTGCCGGTCGGCATGCTTGCCACG
>CADEEC010000113.1 GCA_902826255.1 uncultured Hyphomicrobiales bacterium
CGTCCCCGCCACGCCGGCCATGCCCACCGTCATGGTCGCGAACAAGCCGGCGCGGCTCATGGAGGCGAGATAGGGCCGCACCAGCAGCGGCGCCTCCACCATGCCGACAAAGATATTGGCGGCCGCCGATGTGCCGACAGGCCCGGAAACGCCCAGCGACCGGCGCAGCGCCCAGCCGATGGCCTGCACGATGCGCGGCAGCACGCCCCAGTGGTAGAGCAGCTTTGAGAGCGCGCTGATCACCAGGATCAGCGGCAGCGCGTGAAATGCAAGGATGAACGTGTTGGCTGGCTGCACCGTTTCGAAGGGCGCCGGCGCGCCAGCAAGATAGCCGAACACCAGCCGCATGCCCGAGCTGGTCGCCGACTGCAGCGCACCGATCAGTCCCGCCGCCCAATCGAAGGCGACGCGCACCGCGCCGACGTTGAGCATGATGCCGGCAATCAGAAGCTGGACGCCCAGTCCGACCGACAGGAGGTGCACGAGTCTGCGGGGGCCGATGGCGGCCCTGTTCTCGGAGATCGCCCAAGCAATCAACGGAAAGACGACAAGACCGGCAAGGCTCTGCGCCTGCAGCATGCGACCCGCCCCCGTTCCCCGACACTACGCGCGGCTATCTATGTACGTGAGGCGGCGCAGAAGCGCTATGTCGGACCCATCTGGCGGCGCGCTGCCGGCCCGCGGCTGGCGATCACCTTGTCGATCCTGCGACCGTCGAGGTCGACGATCTCGAAGCGCCAGCCCTGCATCTGTATCTGCTCGCCGACCAGCGGCAGCCGCCTCAGCTCCGACAGCAGGAAGCCCGCGACCGTCTGGTAGTCGCGCATGGCGGGCAGGTTGATGCCGAGCTGCTCGGCCATCTCATCGGCGGGCATGGAGCCCGAGATCAGCCACGATCCGTCATCGCGCGGCACCGCGTGTTGCTCTTCCGCATCGACATCGGAGCGGAACACGCCGGCGATCGCTTCCAATATGTCCGCCGGCGTAACGATGCCTTCGAAATGGCCGTACTCGTCGTGGATCAGGCCCATCGGCACTTCGGCGTCGCGCAGCGTTTCCAGCACGTCGAGCGCGTCGGTGGTATCGGGAATGATCGGCGCCCGGCGCACATGTGCGCGCAAATCGAGCGCGCGGCCCGACATGAACTCCACGAGTAGCTCGCGCGCACTCACGACGCCGATCAGGTGGTCGGCGGTGCCCTCGCCGACCGGCATGCGCGAGTGCGAGCTTGCCAGGAGGCGCGCCTTCACATCGTTGGGATCGGCGCTGGCATCGATCCAGTCGACATCGGTGCGCGGCGTCATCAGCCCGCGCACCGGGCGATCGCCAAGCCGCAGCACGCCCGAGATCAGCCTGCGCTCTCCAGGCTCGAGCACGCCGGAACCTTCGGCTTCGGCGATCAGCGCCTTGATTTCCTCTTCCGTCACCGTGCTCTTGGCGGGCTGGCTCTGGCGCAACAGCGAGAATACGGCCCTGGTCGAGAGGTCGAGCAGCCAGACCGCGGGTGCCGCCACGCGCGACACCGCATACATCAGGGGCGCGACGGCGCAGGCCAGCGTTTCAGCGTGCCTCAGCGCCAGGTTCTTCGGCACAAGCTCTCCGAAGATCAGCGACAGAAAGGTAATCGCGGAGAACACGATGATGTAGGCGAGCCAGTTCGCCGGCACGTCCGGCACGCCGAGGCCCTCAAGGTACTCGTCGAGGGCAACCGACAGAGTCGCTCCCGAGTAGGCACCCGCAATCAGGCCAACGGCGGTGATGCCGATCTGAACGGTGGAGAGGAAGCGGCCCGGATCGGCCGCCAGCGCCAGGGCCCTGGCGGCACCGCGCTTGCCGGCGGCTGCCATCGCCTGCAGCCGTGCGCGGCGCGCAGACACGATGGCGAGCTCAGATAGGGCAAACACGCCGTTGAGAACGACGAGAAGCACCACAATAGCGATTTCGAGCACGTGACCGTAAGGCCGGCTTGCCCAAAAACGCCGGTCCTCTCCTCTGCAGCTGAGTGCAGAAGGAAACAGAGTTGGGGGCGAGGGTCAACCTTTCGCCCCGTCGAGTTGTGCCAGCACCTTCAACTGGCGCCAGCATGAGCCTCGATTGCAGGCAGACCGCGGGCTTCGCCTCAATCGAGCACGTGGCTGACCATGCCGTCCGCGAGCTTGGGCTCGAACCATGTCGACTTGGGCGGCATGATCTCGCCGGCATCGGCCACCGCCATCAAATCGTCCATCGTGGTCGGGAACAGGGCAAAGGCCACCGCCATCTCGCCGGAATCCACGCGCCGCGCCAGCTCCGGCAGGCCACGGCCGCCGCCGACGAAATCGATGCGCTTGTCAGTGCGCTGATCCGTGATGCCGAGCACCGGCTCGATCAGGTTGCGCGCCAGCAGCGTCACCGGCAGACGACCCACGGCATCACCGTCCGGCACAAGGTCTGCCTTCAGCTTGAGGCGATACCAGCTCCGATCGAGGTACATGCCGAACTCGCGCGCCTCAGCGGGCCGCACCGGCGCGGTCTCCGGCGTGACGCTGAAGCGCGTGCCGACCTCGGCGACAAGCTGCTCCGGCGTGCGGCCGTTCAGGTCGCGGATCACGCGGTTGTAGTCGAGGATGGCCATGGCGTGCGCGGGGAATACGACGCTTAGGAAATAGCGGTGCGAGGCGTCCGCATCGCCGCCGCGCGCAGCTGCAACGCGCGCTGCCGCCGCAGAACGATGGTGCCCATCGGCGATGTATAGCGCGCCGACGGCCTCGAAAGCCTGGGTGAGTTGCGCGATGGGGCCGGCATCGGCAATCACCCACAGCTCGTGCACAACGTCGCCATCGGCAGTCACCGTGACATCGGGATCGCGCTCGGTGGCGCGCTTGAGCAGCGTGTCGATCTCGGGCGCGTGCGGATAGGCCATCATGACGGGCCCCGTTTGCGCATTGAGCGCCTCGATCTGGCGCACCCGGTCCGTCTCCTTCACGGGGGTGGTCAGCTCGTGCTTCTTGATGCGGCCGTTCTCGTAGCCGGCAATGGCCGCCACGCACGCCAACCCCGTTTGGCGGCGGCCCTGCCACACGGTCCGGTAGGCATAGTATTGCGGACGCGCATCCCGTTGCAGCACGCGCTCCGCGATCATGCGCTGCAGATTCTCGGCCGCCTTGGCATAGACCGCATCCGAATAGGGGTCGGTATTGGGCGGCAGGTCGATCTCCGCCTTGGACACGTGCAGGAAGCTCCAGGGCTTGCCCCGCGCCCGTTCGCGGGCTTCCGCGCTGGAGAGCACGTCATAGGGCGGCGCGAGCACCTCGCGCGCTCGCGCCGCAACGGGGCGGAGTGCACGAAACGGCTTGATGAGGGTCACGAACGGCCTCCTCAGCTTGTTTGACCCTCGTTTAGTCCCAGCGGGCAGGGGGCGCAACGGGCCGCGACGCTTTGCGCTTGCCCGCTAGTATTTTGCCCGTGCAATCGCCTCCCGGATCAGCCGCTTGGCTTCCGCCGCATCGCCCCAGCCGTTCATCTTGACCCACTTGCCGGGCTCCAGGTCCTTGTAGTGCTCGAAGAAGTGCTGCACCTGCTCGAGCGTGATTTTCGGCAAGTCGGTGTAGTTGGCGACATGCTCGTAGCGCTTGGTGAGCTTCGGCACGGGCACCGCCAGGATCTTCTCGTCGCCGCCCGCGTCGTCCGTCATCATGAGCACGCCGATGGGCCGCACGTTGATGATGGCGCCGGGCACGATCGGACGGGTGTTGGCCACCAGCACATCGATGGGGTCGCCATCCTCCGACAGCGTGTGGGGCACGAAGCCATAGTTGCCCGGATAGCGCATCGGCGTGTGCAGGAACCGGTCCACCACCAACGTTCCTGCCGCCTTGTCCATCTCGTACTTGATAGGCTCGCCGCCGATCGGCACCTCGATGATGACATTGACATCTTCGGGCGGATTGTGGCCGACGGCGATGGCATCGATACGCATGTCAGTGCCCTTCGTGCGAAGATGACTACAGCGCCACCCAGGATTTCAGCGTACTCTTTCCGCTCGGTGCCGCGCTACGGAGGCGTGCCATGATACTCGGTCTATCCTTTTCCGCGTTCACGACGCTGCATGTCGTCATCAGCCTGGTCGGCATTGCGACCGGCCTCATCGTGCTGCGGGCCATGCTCGATGGCCGTCATCTCGGCGGTCTCACGGCCGTCTTTCTCGCCACCACGGTGCTGACCAGTGTCACCGGCTTCATGTTTCCCTTCAACCAGCTGCTGCCCTCCCACATCGTCGGGCTGATCTCGCTTGCGGTGCTGGCGGTCGCGCTCGTCGCACTGTACGGCAAGGGGATATCGGGCGCCTGGCGGTCCATCTATGTGATAACTGCCACCATCGCGCTCTACCTCAACGTGTTCGTTGGCGTGGTGCAGGCGTTCCAGAAATTCGGCGCCCTGCATGCGCTGGCACCGACGCAGGCCGAGGCGCCGTTCGTCGTGGCGCAGCTTGCCGTGCTGGCCCTGTTCGCGGTCTTCGGATACCTGGCCGTGAAGCGCTACCATCCCGCCTCGGGCGCGGCCGCCTAGCCAGACCGACGCATGCCGACCCAGAAGCGCGCCATCCTCATCGCCGGTCCGACAGCCAGCGGAAAGTCGGGTTTCGCGCTGGCGTTAGCCGAGCGGCTCGATGGCGTCGTCATCAATGCCGACAGCATGCAGGTCTACCGCGAGCTGCGCGTTCTCACGGCGCGCCCGTCGCCCGAGGACGAGGCACGCGCGCCGCATGTCCTCTACGGTTTCGTCAGCGGCGCGGAGGCCTACTCCGCCGGCCGGTACGCTAGTGATGCCGCAGCCGCCATCGCGGACGCACGCACTACCGGCAAGACGCCGATCATCGTCGGCGGCACCGGCCTCTACTTCAAGGTTCTGCTGGAAGGGCTGTCCCCCGTTCCACAGGTCGATCCGGATGCACGCGCCTACTGGCGCGAGCAGGCGGCACAGAGGCCCTCGGCCGAGTTGCATGCCCTGCTTGCGCTGCGCGATCCGGAAACGGCCAAGCGCCTGATGCCGACAGATCCCCAGCGCATCGTGCGTGCGCTCGAGGTGTTCGAAAGCACCGGCCGCCCACTCAGCGATTGGCAGCGCACGCCGGGAGAGGCCGTCCTCGCGCAGGCCGACACGGTTCGCCTCGTGGTTCTGCCGGACCGCGAGGCCATGCTGCAGGCCATAGACCGCCGTTTCGATGCGATGCTCGAAAAGGGCGCCCTCGACGAGGTGCGGGTGTTGCTTGCGCTAGGCCTGTCCCGGGAACTACCCATCATGCGCGCGCTCGGGGTCGCGCCCTTGGCGGCCTTGCTGGAAGAGCGCACGAGCCACGAGGACGCTGCCGTCCAAGCCAAGGCTGAGACCCGCCAGTACGCCAAACGGCAGATTACTTGGCTTCGTCGCAATATGATTGCGTGGAAAGTCGTTTCCTCGCAACAAATGCAAAGCAACACGCTTCACGACTTATCATTTATTGATTCTTAGCGGTTGACCCCCAATTTTCATGACGATATGAGCCTCCCGGGCCGCGCGGTTGCGCCGGCTACGCATTGCGGAGTTCCTGCCATGGCTTTGAAAATGACCGGCGCGGAGATGGTTATTCGCGCCCTCGCCGACCAAGGCGTCGAGCATCTCTTCGGCTATCCCGGCGGCGCGGTGCTGCCGATTTACGACGAGCTGTTCCAGCAGGAAAAGGTGCAGCACGTGCTCGTGCGCCAGGAAGGCGGCGCGGTGCATGCCGCTGAAGGCTACGCGCGCTCCACCGGCAAGGTCGGCGTCGTCCTCGTCACCTCCGGCCCCGGCGCCACCAATGCGGTCACCGGCCTCACCGACGCCTTGATGGATTCCATCCCCGTCGTCTGCATCACCGGCCAGGTCCCCACGCACCTGATCGGCAACGATGCGTTTCAGGAGTGCGACACGGTCGGCATCACGCGGCCCTGCACCAAGCACAACTGGCTCGTGAAGAACGTCGACGATCTCGCCCGCATCCTGCATGAGGCGTTCTACGTCGCGCGCTCCGGCCGTCCGGGACCCGTCGTGGTCGACATCCCCAAGGACGTGCAGTTCGCCACCGGCACCTACACCGGCCCCAAGGACGTCAAGCACAAGACCTACCAGCCGCGCCTCAAGGGCGACGCAGCCGCCATCGCGCACGCCGTCGATCTGATGAGCCAGGCCCGCAAGCCGCTTCTCTACACAGGCGGCGGCGTGATCAACGCCGGCCCGAAGGCCAGCAAGCTGCTGCGCGAGCTTGTGCGCATCACCGGCTTCCCCATCACGTCGACGTTGATGGGCTTGGGGGCCTATCCCGCCTCCGGCAAAGAGTGGCTTGGCATGCTCGGCATGCATGGCACCTACGAGGCCAACCTCGCCATGCACGACTGCGACGTGATGGTGTGCGTCGGCGCACGCTTCGACGACCGCATCACCGGCCGCCTCGACCAGTTCTCGCCGCGCTCCAAGAAGATCCACATCGACATCGACCCGTCCTCCATCGGCAAGAACGTGCGCGCCGACGTACCCATCATCGGCGACGTCGCCTACGTGCTGGAGGAGATGCTGCGCGTCTGGAAGATGAAGGGATCGACCGTCGACAAGACGGCGCTGAAAGGCTGGTGGGGCCAGATCGACAAGTGGCGGGCCAAGAAGTGCCTCAGCTACAAGAACGCCACCGACTTCATCATGCCCCAGTACGCCATCCAGCGGCTGTACGAGCATACCAAGGACCGCGACACCTACATCACCACCGAGGTCGGCCAGCACCAGATGTGGGCCGCGCAGTTCTTCGGCTTCGAGGAGCCCAACCGTTGGATGACCTCCGGCGGCCTGGGCACCATGGGCTATGGCCTGCCGGCCGCCATCGGTGCACAGATGGCGCACCCCAAGTCGCTCGTCATCGACATCGCCGGCGATGCCTCCATCCTGATGAACATCCAGGAGATGTCGACCGCCGTGCAGTACCGCCTGCCGGTGAAGGTGTTCATCCTCAACAACCAGTACATGGGCATGGTGCGCCAGTGGCAGCAGCTGCTGCACGGCAACCGCATCTCGGAAAGCTACACCGCGGCCCTGCCGGACTTCGTCAAGCTGGCGGAAGCCTACGGCGGCATCGGCATCCGCTGCGAGAAGCCCTCCGAGCTCGACGGCGCCATCAAACAAATGCTGGATGCACCCGCCGACAAGCCGGTGCTGTTCGACTGCCGCGTTGCCGCGCTCGCCAACTGCTTCCCGATGATCCCCTCGGGCAAGGCACACAACGAGATGCTGCTCGGCGACGACGTCTCCGACGAAGAAATTGGCAAGGCCGTCAGCAAGGAAGGCAAGGTGCTGGTGTAGCCCCTTGCTCGTCATCCCCGCGCAAGCGGGGATCCAGCTTCAGCCGGCGGCGCGCGTAGCTCGATTCCCGCTCGCGCTTCGCTTGGCGGGAATGACACCCGGTCTCATCAAACTGCGAGAACATTCAAACTATGTCCACCACCCAGCCCGCCTCCGCCTACTTCCTTGATGATACCAAGGAGAAACCCGTCACCCATACTTTCTCCGTGCTGGTGGACAACGAGCCGGGCGTGCTGGCGCGCATTGCCGGCCTGTTCTCAGGCCGCGGCTACAACATCGAGAGTCTGACCGTCTCGGAAACCGAGCACGAGAAGCACCAATCGCGCTTCACGATCGTCACCACCGGCACGCCGCAGGTCCTGGCGCAGATCAAGAACCAGCTCGAGCGCCTGGTAAATGTGCACCGCGTCACAGACCTCACCGTGCTCGGCGAGCCGCTGGAGCGGGAGCTGGCCCTCGTCAAGGTCGCCGGCAAGGGTGACAAGCGCATCGAGGCCCTGCGTATGGCCGAGATCTTCCGCGCCAACGTCATCGACGCCTCCACCGAGCATTTTGTGTTCGAGCTGACCGGGCGCATCTCCAAGATCGAGCAGTTCATCACCATCATGATGGACCTCGGCCTGATCGAGGTTTCCCGGACGGGGATTGCCGCCATTTCCCGTGGGGCCAAGAGCATGTGAGGTTTGATGGCCGGCGCTGGCTGCAACCGCGGGCCAAGATCGTGACATATTCCCGCCGCCTCGGGGCCTAGGATAGCTTTAGCATCACGGCAGGGCGGCCCGGCACATGGCTCTCGGCGGGCGAAGTTTTCTTCTGGGCGCTGCCCTGGCTGCCGCCAGCATTTGCCTGGCCCTCGGCCTGACGCTGCCCATTCTCAAGCTGACCAAGTTCTACGTCTTCTCAACCGAGCACTCGCTCGTCTCCACCGTCAACGCGCTCATGCGCTCCGGCCAGATGTTCCTCGGGTTAATGGTGCTGGTGTTCGCCATCTTCCTGCCGGTGCTGAAGCTGCTGTATCTCCTGCTGCTCGCGGTGCTGCCGGAGCACGAGTTCACGCGCCTGACCGGTCAGCTTCGCGCGCTGGAATGGCTCGGCAAATGGTCGATGCACGACGTTCTGGTATTGGCGATCGCCATCTTCTTCATCAAGAGCCAGGGCATCTCCGACGCCCGCAGCGTGCCGGGCATGTACTTCTTCGCCGCGGCCGTTGTGCTGATGATGCTGTCCTACCTTTGGCTCAGGAGCGACCTCGGCCGCAGCCGCGCGCCGGCGGCGCACAGGCATGGCCCGCCTTCGGCACTGCGTAATCTCGCCTTCAGTGTAATCCTGATCCTCGCGATCCTGTGTCTCGGGCTTGGCGTTTTTCTCCCCGCCGTTCGCTTCACAACCGTCTATGTCCGGAGCCGGGACCATTCCATCGCCAGCATGATCGCGGCCCTCTATACGCGGCAGCAATTCCTGCTGTGCTTGGTGGTCTTCCTGGTGTCCGTGCTGTTCCCGTTCTTGAAGCTCCTCTATCTGCTCACGCTCGTCATGACGCCTCAGATGCCGCGTGCACTGTGGTCGCGTTCGTTTGCCGTGATGGAATGGCTCGGCCGCTACTCGATGACCGACATCATGCTGCTGGCCCTCATGATCTTCTACATCAACGCCTCCGGTTTCGCGGAGGCGACCATCCTGCCCGGCATCTACCTGTTTGCGGCGTCCGCCTTGCTGACCATGCTGGCCTACGGCTGGGCGCACTCCGTCGGCGCGGCGCCGCCGCTGCCGCAACCGGGCAGCCTTGCCGAGCGGCTCGCGCAGGTCAGCCCTGGCGAGACACGAGCCAAGCTCGGCCAACCCTGATCTACCCAGCGCGTATCGTTGGAACAGATTGAACCCGCGTGCGTTTTGCGCCCGCACAGGGAAGGCATGCTTCGCAATGCTTCAGGACGCTCATAAGGCACTCGAAGCGATGAGTGCGGCCAGCGCCGCCATCAAGGACGAGCGCTGGTCCGATGCTCAGCACTGCTTACAGCAGGTGCAGCAGTTGCTCACGCTCCTGATGCGGAGCGTGGGCGACAAGACCCAGGAAACCGTGATGGCTCCCAAGGAAGACAAGGGCGACAGAGAGTAAGCCGCCCTACCGTTACGCCTTCGCGCCTTCGAGCCGCTGTGCCAGCAGGCTCAAGCTATCGAGAAAAGCCGTGCCGCGACCGCCAAGCGCATGCAGCACCTTGTCGTCGACGCGCTTGGCCAGCGGCTCGGCGCTTTTCAGAATGCGCTGACCGTTCTGCGAGAGCTTGATGACATAAGCTCGCGTATCCTTCTTCGAACGCCGGCGCTCGATCAGCCCTTTGTCGACCAGACGGCGCACCATTTCAGCCATCGTCGAGCGGTCGATGCCGGTCTGCTCCACAATGTCGGTCTGGTTGCAGCCCTCGTTGCGCGCGACGGCCGTCAGCACGGCGAGCTGCCGCGGGGTGAGGTCGGATTTGATCTCGCGTGAGAACAGATCCGTGACGCTCTGACTGGCTCTGTGCAACAGATGCACCGGCGACCTGTCTAGAGCGTTGCTGTGACGCTTGCTCACTCACTTCTCCTTTGCTCTTGTTGTTTCAGTTTAGCCCTTAGCGTGCAAAGGCTTACGGCTTCCTTACAGTCTGCCCACCAACTATGTGAGATTTTCGACGCGCACCGTTAAGGGCCGGGCGGACACGGTCGCTGACGCGTCGATGGCTGCGGTCTTGCAGCCCGGCGAGTCATCCGTTACTGCGGATAAGGTGCCAAGTGCAGCATATCGACGACGTTGAGGGGGCAATGACGAAGACCCGGGCCACAGCGTTCTTTGCGTTGATCGCGGCAGCATCGACGCTCTACACGCCCTCGGTCGCTGCGCAAGACGGGTTCGTCAACGGCGCACCGGTGTTTCAGAGCGACGTAGAGCGCCGCCGGAAGCAGGCCGACGACCAGCGCGCGGAGCGCCGCAAGACGCTCAACGTCGTCGCATACCCAAAATACATGGACGGCGGGGAGAAGCCGGATATCGCCCCGCAAGAGCCTCCGATCGTCTATCTCGACAATCCCGAGCCTGCGGGCACGATCATCGTCGATACCAACGGCCGTAAACTTTACTACGTACTTTCCGGAAACCGTGCCTATGCCTACCCGATCTCGGTCGGGCGCGAGGGCTTCGAGTGGACGGGAACGGAGAAGATCAGCCGCGTCGCCTCGTGGCCCTCCTGGACGCCCCCGGCGGAAATGCGCCAGCGCCAGCCCGGGTTGCCGATCACTGTATCCGGCGGCCTGATCAATCCTCTCGGGGCAAAGGCGCTCTATCTCGGCAACACGATTTACCGGATTCACGGCACCAACAATGAGCGGTCCATCGGCCGCGCCTCGTCGTCGGGCTGCTTCCGAATGGCCAACGAGCACGTCGTGCATCTAGCCAAGCTCGCGCGCATCGGCACGACCGTGCGCGTGGTTTCGAGCTACACAAACGGCGTCAGCACCTCCATGCCGCTGTCCACGCTTTTCTCAGGGTTCGGCTTCGGAGGGGACGACGAGCCGGCTCCGGCTCCCGTGAAGACCAAGAAGAAGAAGAAGTAGTAGCGATCGGGCGCGCGCCGGTCGCCTGTGGCTGGGGCGCTTCTGCATGCTCCTGCCGGGCGGGCGCCAATTTCCGCCTTTTCACCCGCCGACAGGGCGTGTTAAGTGCCTGTCGCTCCAAGCTGAGGCCACGTGGCGGAGTGGTTACGCAACGGTCTGCAAAACCGTGTACCCCGGTTCAATTCCGGGCGTGGCCTCCAAAGTCTGGTGGGCGGTGAGGGGATCGAACCCCCGACATCCTCGGTGTAAACGAGGCGCTCTACCGCTGAGCTAACCGCCCCCGCGCCTGTCTAGCCCTCGCGCCGTGCCGGCGGCAAGGGCGTGCGCCGACCCAGCCAACAAAAAACGCGCCCGGCTTGCGGGCGCGCCTTGAGCTGGAAAGCCGGCAGCGATCTAGTTCAGGGCTTCCTTCAGGTTCTTGGAGGCGCTGAACTTCGGCACCACCGAAGCCTTGAGCATCATCTCGACGCCTGTCTGCGGATTGCGGGCCTTGCGCGCTGCGCGCTTGGTGACCTTGAAGGTGCCGAAGCCCGGAATACGCACCTCCTCGCCGCGCTTCATGCTGGCCTGGATATGGGAGATGACGGCATCGACAGCCTGGGTCGCCTGCTCCTTGCTCAAGGCCGTGGCCGTTGCCACTGCGTCGATCAAATCCTTTTTGCTCATTGCTCGTTCCTTGTCTCTGGGGGAGGGGAAAGGCCGCAATTGAGGCGCCTAAGACGCCAAGTCTGCGAACTCACGCTGCCGCAGGGCAGCTACGAGGCGGAACCAACGCCCAAAGGCCCCGAGCGTCAAGGAGAAAGTGGCCGGAAACCGCGATTTTACAGGCGTTTCGCGCCCATTCAGAGAACGGATGATGCTTAACGAAACGTGCCGCAGACCCGGCAAGGCCTGCGGCACGAACTGCGTCAGAAAGTCTAAAGATACCTATCTATCAGAGGCTTAGTGAGTAACCCGTTCCGCTCCCTCGGCTGGCGCCGGGGGCACAGTACCGGAAGCACTCTCCTCCTCCGCAGGCACAGGTTGCAACTTGCGCTGCAGCGCAACTTTAAGGACGTCATCCATCCGGGAGGCGGGCAGGATTTCGAGGTTGGATTTGATCTCGTCTCCAATCTCGGCGAGGTCCTTCACGTTCTCCTCGGGGATCACAACCGTCTTGATGCCCGCGCGGAGGGCCGCAAGCAGCTTCTCCTTGAGGCCGCCGATCGGCAAGACCCGGCCACGAAGGGTGATCTCACCCGTCATGGCGACATCCTTGCGGACCGGGTTTCCGGTCATGATCGAGATGATGGCGGTCACCATCGCGACACCTGCGGACGGCCCATCCTTGGGGGTGGCGCCCTCCGGCACGTGCACGTGGATGTCCTTCTTCTCGAACAGCGACGGCGCGATGCCGAAATCCTGGCTGCGCGAGCGCACGTAGGCATTCGCCGCCTGGATCGACTCCTTCATGACGTCGCGCAGGTTGCCCGTGACGGACATCTTGCCCTTGCCCGGCATCATGACGCCTTCGATCGTCAGAATGTCGCCGCCGACCTCGGTCCACGCCAAACCGGTGACGATGCCGACCTGGTCCTCCAGCTCAACCTCGCCGTAACGGTACTTCGGCACACCGAGGTACTTCTCGATGTTATCCGGCGTAACCGTCGCGGACGTTGTCGTGCCGACCAGGATCTCCTTCACCGCCTTGCGGGCAAGCTTGGCCATCTCGCGCTCGAGGTTGCG
>CADEEC010000114.1 GCA_902826255.1 uncultured Hyphomicrobiales bacterium
AACAAAACTGCCGGACCACTGAAGGCCCGGCAGCTCGATCCGGACAATTGGCAGGTGGCTCAGATCACTCCACCTTGATGCCCTTTTCCTTGAAATACTTGAGAGCGCCGGGATGCCACGGCACGCCTGCGCGGCTGGAGGTCTGGTTCTCGACCTTGATGTTCAAGGCCTCCTTGTGCACCAGCGCCAGGTCTTCACGCTTCTCGAGCATCGTCTTGGTGAGGTTATAGGCAAGCTGATCCGGCATGCTGGCGTTAACCGCCATGATGTTCCAGACGGTGTTGTTCTTGTTGTCGGCCTTCATGCCCTTGTAGGTGGTCGCTGGGATCACCGCCTCTGCGTACAGCGGGCCGTACTTGGCGTTCATCTTGGCCGTGTACTGGGCGATGTCGATCATCCTGATTTGCGTGTTGGGGGTCGACGCAAGATCGGTCACCGCCGCGGTGGGCAGGCCGCCGACCCAGAAGAAGGCTTCGATCTTCCTGTCCTTCAGCGCATTCACGCTTTCGGCAGCACCGAGCCGCTCGCGCGTCATGTCCTTCTCGGGATTGAGGCCGGCCGCTTCGATGACGCGCAGGGCATAGACCTCAGTGGCGCTGCCCGGCGAGCCCGTCGAAACGCGCTTGCCCTTCATGTCCTCGACCTTGTTGATGCCCGTGCCTTCGACGGACACGACATGCATGTGGTTGGGATACATGACGACGAGCGCGCGGATCGGCAGCTTGCCGCTCGCAAACTTGTCCGTGCCGTTGATGGCATCCCATGCCGCATCGACCTGGCTGTAAGCAATGTCCGCGCGGCCGGAACCGATCAGCTGCAGGTTGGCGACGGAGCCGCCCGTCACCTGTGCCGTGGCCGTCATGCCCGGAAACGTCTTGCCCAGGATGCTGCCGAAACCGCCGCCGAGAGGATAATAAACGCCGCCGGTACCGCCGGTCGCAATGGAAAGCTGCTGGCTCTGCTGGGCGTAAGCTGCCACCGCACCCGCGACGGCAATCGCACCAAAAGCAACGAGCGCTTTGAATTTCATATCAAGTCACCTCCCTGGGATTTTGACAGCCGGCTCACCTATGGCCTTGGCTATGAATGGCTATTAGCCGAGTTTGCGCAGCCAGAGCAAGCTTTCTGGCCGCAATTCCGGCCCGATCTTGCCCTGATCGCCCCGGACGGCTACAGGCTCAGTGTGCCCAGGAACGTACCATGCAGGACGTAGAGCCGTCCGCGCTGCCGCGCGGGTACTTCGGCATCGGCGCCGAGCGGATTTCGAAAGCCTTGAACCTGGGCAACCTCATGCGCTCCGCGCACGGGTTCGGGGCGAGCTTCACGTTCACCATCGGCGCAACCTATCAGGCACTTGAGGCCAAGGCCGACACGTCCAAGGGTGCGCAGCACCTTCCCCATTACGACTGGGGCAATCCACAGGAGCTGATCCTGCCGGCCGGCTGCAAGCTGGTCGGGGTGGAGCTGCTCGATGAGGCCATCGACCTGCCGAGCTTCCATCATCCTCGCCGAGCGGCGTACGTTCTCGGCCCCGAGCGCGGCTCGCTCTCGCCGGAGCTGGTGGCGCGATGCGACTACGTGGTGCGCATCCCCACCGTGTTCTGCATCAACCTGGCCATGGCCGGCGCCATCGTCATGTACGACCGCGCGCGCGCCCTTGGACGGTTCGCGCCGCGGCCCATACACGAGGGCGGAAAGCCTGCTGGCGGACCAATGCTGGGAAGTGGCAAGCTCGGACGAAAGTGAAGCCTTAGTCCTGCTGCCGGCCCTTGCGCAATTGCACGTAGAGCGCCCCATCGCCGCCGTGGCGGACGCTCGCCGTCGTGAAGCTCAGAACCACCGGCCGCAGATCCGGTTCCGCCAGCCACTGCGGCACGGCATGGCGCAGTACGCCGCGTTGCGGCTTGCCGAGCGCCGACGCGAGATTATCGCGTTCGGATGACCCTCCGCCCTTGCCCGTTATGACAAGTACCGTGCGGGCGCCCCTGGCCTGGGCTGCAAACAGGAACGCCCTGAGTTCCCCGTGCGCATCGCGCAGACGCAGCCCGTGCAGATCGATGCGCGCGTCGATCGAAAGCTTGCCGGACGCCACCTGCCGCGCCGCCCGGCGCTCGAAGTCGGCAAGCGCCGGCGGCTTGCGCGGAGGTGCCGGCGGCGGCTGAGGGGGAGCGGGTTTAGGCCGCGAAGCCTTCAGCTCCGGTTTGGGCGCCGGCGGCGCCTTTCGGGAAGGAGGGTCGGGAGCCGCCTGCGTCCCGACGCGCGATTTGACCTTAGCCGGCTTGACGGACTGCGTAAGTTGATCCCAGAGGTCGGCTTCTTCAGGCGTAACGGAACGGCCAGATTTCCGGCCCTCCCGGCTCATCGCGCAATTTTCTGCGGCGCTGCCGGCTCCGGTTGTGCCGCTGATTTTGCTGCGGGCGCAACATTCGGCACCAGCACGAAAAACTTCGCCGGATTCTTGGTGCCGCCCGCAATCTTGCCCGCGGCCTCGCCGGACCCGAAATAGAGGTCGCCGCGCTCCGGTCCCTTGATGGCCGAGCCGACATCCTGGCCAACCATCAACCGGTGGAACGGCGGGGCATTCGGGACATGCTTGATGCTCGGTGCGCTCACGTAGACCGGCGAGCCGAGCACGTGAAACGCGGGATCGAACGCAAGGCTGCGGCCCGGCGTCAGCGGCACGCCCATCGCGCCTAGCGGCGCGCCGGCGTCATCGGCGGCTTTGATCTCGCGGAAAAATACATAGGAGCGGTTATGCCAAAGCGCGGGCTTGGCGCGCTCGTGATCAGCCTTCAGCCATTCGATAAGCGCGACCATCGACACGCGGTTGGCAGCCAGCAGCGCCTTCTCGATGAGATACTGGCTGATTGAGCTGTAGGGGTAGCCGTTCTTGCCGTCGTACTGCACACGAATGGTGGTGCCGTCGGTGAGCTTCACGCGGCCGGAGCCCTGGATCTGCATGAAGAACACATCGATCGGATCCTTGAAGTACAGCAGCTCGAGTCCCTTGCCCTTCAAGGCACCCTGATCGATCTCGGCACGGGTGAAATAGGGTTCGGTGCCAGTTGCAGTCTTGCGCCCGTGCGTAAGCGTCCCCCGCTTGACGGCGCCGCGGTGCGTCTCCGGGATAACGGTGACCAGGTCGTCCGGGCGGCGGTAGATGGGCGTCTGGTAGGGACCGTGCTGCTTGCGCGACCCATGCAGCAAGGGCTCGTAGTAGCCGGTGACCATGCCCGGCCGGGTTTTGTTCACGACCGCGTTCGGGGTGAAGTTGCGTTCGAAGAATGCGCGGGCGGTCTCCTTCGTCTTGACCGCCGGGCCTGATTTCACCGCTTCCGCGCAGGTCATGGCCAGATTTGCGGAGGCAGCCTTGTCGCGCGCGCCCGCGACCACCCGCTCGCAGGATTTCAGGAACGCCTTGAAAGCAGCAAGATGGTCGTCGTCGGCCCAACTGGGCAGGTCGGCATAGGTCACCGCCTGATAGGGAGCCGAGGGAGATCGAACCGACTTCACGGGAGAATCCGTGCGCTTGGTCAACTGGTTAGCCTCGCCGGACGATAACCCGGCAAAGGCTCCCATGACCAGCGCAACACCGGCCAGACGCAAACACGTCGTGCTGGACGACCCCAAAGCGTATTTCCCCCGTCAGGAAACAGTACGCTTATTTCGACCGCAAGATTGGCTAATTTGCGGCCTGGGTGGCCACAAGCTTCCAGTTGGGGTTTCGCGACATCACCTCGCGCGCGAAGGTCCAGATGTCCGTGACTTCCCGGATTTTCTTTGGATCGCCGTTGATCACCACGCCGGCACGGTCGCGGGTAGCGGAGATAAGCTCGCTCACGAACTTCACGGTCAGCTGCGCAATGCCGCCCTTGACCTCGGCCTCGACCAGGTCAGCAGCCTTGATGCCGACGAAGCTCTGGTCCATCTGCTCGCCGCGGGTCTCGCGTTCGGTGATGGCTCGGCTGAACCCCTCATAGACGTCGGGGCTGAGCAGGTCCTTCAGCGTCTTGCGATTGCCCTCGGCGAACGCTGTGACGACGATCTCGTAAGCCGCCTTGGCGCCCTGCACGAAATGCGCGGGATCGAAACTGGGGTCGGCGCGAACCATGTCCACCAGCGCCTTGCCGATCTCGTCGTTGCCGGCCGCGTAGTCGCGCATGCGCTGCTCGCCGTCTACGCGCGCTTCCTGTTCGACCGGGCGTGCATCGTTTTCCTCGCGATCACGCCGCGGCAGCGTCACGACCTTGTCCGTGGCTGCCTCGCGTGCTTGCTGACGCGCCTCTTGCTGGGCCTTGTACTGCTCGAAGCGGCCCTGCTCGTGTCCTGTGCGGCGGCCCAGCACACTGCGCAACTTGAGGAAGATCACGACCGCCAGTACAAGAAACAGTAGTGTGGTTACGTCGATCCTGCCGTCCATCACACCCTAGCTTTCGAGCCTGTGCCTCAACCCATGTCATGTAGGTTGGCGCGCCCGCAAGAACCAGACCCGCCGCAAGCCGATGCGCCGAGTTTTTCGCCGCTGCCGAACGATCTTAGGACATCGAAGCGCACAAGCCAACCGCGATGACCCAGATGACCTACATGTGAAGGAATCAGGCTCCAGGATGCGTACATGATCCGCCTTGTCGTGGGACTTCTACTGATCGCGCTGCCGGTGGCCGAGCTGGCGGTTCTCATCAAGACCGGGCAGATCATCGGCGTGTGGGCGACCGTGGCGCTGGTGATCGGCATGGCTGCGGCCGGGATGCTTCTGCTGTCACGGCAGAGCTTCAACGTGTTTCGCCAATCTCTGGAAGCGATGGGCGAAGGCCGTCCGCCGGTGGCCCACGTCATGGACGGACTGTTCCTCGTTCTTGCCGGCTTCCTGCTGCTACTGCCGGGACTGATCTCGGACGTAGCCGCCCTCATCCTCCTCATTCCGCCGGTGCGGCGCGTGATCGCAGAGTGGACGTTGCGGCGCATCATCGCGACCCATCCTCTCGAGGACGAAGCCGGCGGCCGTCCTGGCGACCAGGACCCGCGCCGCGGACCCGACGCCGGCGGCGGGCCCATCATCGAAGGCGAGTATCATCGAGTGGAACCGGACACCCGGCGCCTGAACGGCCATCGGGAACCGCCGCGCAGCTAACGCAAGGTTCGTTGCTCAAAGCCGCATGGGCGTGCTAGCCACCCGCACCCAGCCCTGCTCAATTGAAAGGCGAAGGATATGGCCGAGACTGCAGGCAACGGCGGACCACCAACCGCGGCGCCGCAGGGCAGCGCAGCCCCGCAATTCACGGTGCGGGGGATCGCCCAGTACATCAAGGATCTGTCCTTCGAGAATCCGAACGTCCACAAGCTGCTCGAGAACCCGGGCGACCAGCCCAACCTACGTCTGGAAGTGAACGTGGGTGCATCCCGCCTCGGCGCCAACACGTTTGAAAGCGTCATCAACTTCAAGGCGGAAGCGACCAACAAGCTCGGCACCGTGTACGACATGGAGCTTGCCTACGGCGGCACGTTCCAGATCGACAACCTGCCCGACCAGCAGCTCGAGCCGTTCCTCCTCATCCACTGCCCCGGGCTGCTGTTTCCGTTTGCGCGGCGGCTGATTGCCGATCTGACGCGCGAAGGCGGCTTCCCGCCGCTGCTGCTGGACCCGATCGATTTCGGCGCGCTGTTCGTGAAGCGTCAGCAGGACAAGGCCGAAGCGCAGACGAAGCCCGTCAACTGACGCGCAACCTCAGGCGGTTTCGACCTGCAGCCAAAGTGCGCCATCGCCGAGCGTCTTGACGAACTCGCGGTGTGCCGCGGCGTCGGCCTCCGTCAGCCGCGATGGCAGCGGCGCCGGCCGTTGCGCTGCTTTTGCTGCACGAGTGCGCACTGTCTCCGCGGCGGCATAGCCATTGAAGCCAAGCACGGCCTGGCGCTCTCCGAGCAGCTCGACATAGACCCCGGCGAGCAGCATGGAATCGAGCAGCGCACCGTGCTTGGTGCGCTGGGACAGATCGATACCATAGCGCTTGCAGAGCGCGTCGAGGCTGTTGGGACCGGCCGGATGGCGGCGGCGGGCAAGCTGCAGCGTATCGACGATACGGTCGGCCATGACGAGCGGCCGCGGCAGTCGCTTCAGCTCGGCATTGACGAAGCCGAGATCGAAGGTGCCGTTGTGCGCAACCAGCGGCGCATCGGCGATGAACTCCAGGAACTCGTCGGCGACGTCCTTGAACAGCGGCTTGTCCCGCAGGAAGTCGAGCGTCAGCCCATGCACCGCAATGGCATCGGGATGGATGTCGCGCTCGGGGTTCAGGTAGCGATGAAACTCGCGTCCAGTCGGGATGCGGTTGATGATTTCGATGCAGCCGATCTCGATCAGCCGGTCGCCGTTGTTGGCTTCGAGGCCTGTTGTCTCCGTGTCGAAGACGATCTCGCGCAGCATGAAGCAATCTCGGGCAGGTACGCGAGCACAGCGGAGGAACAACGGCGCCTAGCGCCAGTAGGTCTCGAAGGCCGTTCCGGTACGGTCTTTCAGTGATTCGACGATATTATCCACCTGCGCGTCGGTCTCGGCAAACGTGCCGCCGGTATCCACGATGAAATCGGCGCGGCGGCGCTTTTCCGCATCCGGCATCTGACGCGAGAGCAACTGGTCGAGCTTCTCGGCGGTCATGCCGGGCCGCTGCATGACGCGGGCGCGCTGGGCATCGGCGGGGGCACTGCAGACCACGACTACGTCGACGCGCTTGTCGCCGCCGGTCTCCAGCAGGAGGGGGATTTCGAGCACAACCTGCTTGGCGCCGTTGCCCGCCTCGTTGCGCAGGAAGGCGCGCTCGGCTTCGAACACCAACGGATGCACGATGGCTTCGAGGCGCTTGAACTGCTCGGGCCGGTTGAGGAGAGCCTGCGCGAGCTTCTGGCGATCGACCTTGCCATCGGCGGTGGTGCCAGGAAACGCGGCTTCGATCGGTGCCACGGCGGCACCCTCATAGAGCTTGTGCACCTCGGCGTCGGCATCGCACACGCCGGTGCCGAGCGCGCGGAAGCGGGCGGCAACGGTGGACTTGCCCATGCCGATCGATCCTGTGAGCCCGATGATCAGCATCACGTGCCCTCGATGTCGCGTACCAGCAGCGCACGCAGCTCCGGCGTCACTTCGGGACGTACGCCGAACCACATTTCGAAGCCGGGAACGGCCTGGTGCAGGAGCATATCGAGGCCATCCACGGTGCGCAGGCCGCGCGCCTTGGCGGCGGCCAGAAGCGGCGTCTCGAGCGGCACATAGACGATGTCGGAGACAATGCACGAGGCCTTCAATTGGGACACATCCATGTCGAGCGGATCGCCGCCGGCGAGGCCGAGCGCGGTGGTGTTGACGATGAGGTCGGCACCGCGTGACCCGGCTACGCGCTCATTCCAGTCGTGCGCGTTGACCTTGGAGCCAAAGTAAGTAGCGACAGCATCGGCGCGCGTGCGCGTGCGATTGAAAACGTGCACGGTGCCGACGCCGGCACCGTGCAGCGCGAAAATGATGCCGCGCGCGGCGCCACCGGCCCCAAGAACAGCGACCGTTTTGCTTGCGAGATCGAGACCGGGAACCGCTGCCAACAGGCTGTTGAGATAGCCGGCCGCATCCGTGTTGTCGGCCATCAGCCGGTCGTTCTCGAACCACAGCGTGTTGGCGGCCCCGGCGGCGCGGGCGGCCGGCAGCGTTTCATCCGCCGCGGCATAGACCGCCTCCTTGTGCGGCAGCGTGACGTTGCAGCCGGCAAGGCCACGCTCGCGCAGGCTGCGCACGAAGGCCGCGGCAGCGCCGGGCTCAACCGCATGGCGGTCATAGCTGCCGTCAATGCCATAGCGCTTCAGCCAATAGCCATGGATGAGCGGCGAGCGCGAGTGGGCGACGGGCCAGCCGATGACTCCGGCGCGGATCATGACGCGATCACCCCGCGCGCCCTGAGCTCGGCCAGCAACGGGACCAGCGGCAAGCCAATGATGGTGAAGTGATCGCCCGTTACCCGCTCGAACAACTGGATGCCGCGGCCCTCGATCTCATACGCCCCGACGATGCCGGCAAGCCGTTCGCCGGCTTCGGCAACATAACGGTCGAGGAAGGCCTCACTGAAGTTGCGCATGGTGAGCTTGGCTTCATCCACATGCGTCCAGAGCGTAGTCCCAGCCCGGGCCAAGGCCACGGCTGAAACAAGGCGATGGGTTTTGCCACGCAACCGGGCCAATTGAGCCCGCGCCGCACCAGCGCTGCCGGGCTTGTCGAGGAGGTCATCGCCCACCATCAGGATCTGATCGGCGCCGATGACTATTGCCTCCTTGTGATTGCGGCTGACCGCCTGTGCCTTTGCCTGCGCCAGAGCCGATGCGATCTCGCTGGCCGCGGGCGTCGGCGTGCGGGCGGTAAGCTCGCGCTTCAACAGGCCCTCATCCACTTCCGCCACAACAACCTCGAACGCGACACCGGCGTCCTGCAGCATTTTCCTGCGGTAGGGGCTCGCGGAGGCGAGCAACACCGCCATGCCGGCCGGAGGCTCAGGCATTGCTGGTTTCCTGCTGCTCGGCCTCGGACGCGCCACCGCGCCGGTCGTGAAGAAGACGGATGATGGTGGCGGCCGTCTCCTCGACGGAGCGGCGCGTCACGTCGATCACCGGCCAGCCATGACGGGCGCACAGGCGGCGAGAGTATTGGATTTCCTCGGTGATCTGCGTGCGATCGACATAGTCGTCGAGCTTGCGGTCGCCGATCAGCTGCACGCGGTTGCGGCGGATCTCGGCGATGCGCTCCGCACTGGCAACGAGCCCCACGACGAACGCCGTATGCGGTTTCGACAGCGCCGCCGGCGGCTCGATGCCTGGCACCAGCGGCAGGTTGGCTGTCTTGTAGCCGCGCTGGGCGAGATAGATGCTGGTCGGCGTCTTCGACGTGCGCGAGATGCCGAGAATGATGATGTCGGCGCGGTTGAGGTCCTCGGGCAGCTGGCCGTCGTCGTGCGCCATGGCGAAATTCAAGGCGTCGATGCGTGCGAAATATTCGGCATCGAGCACGTGCTGTCCGGCAACGATCGGTGTTTTCGGCGCACCCAGATAGGATTCGAAAATCTGCATGATCGGCTGCAGCACGTGCAGGCACGGCACCTTGAGCTCGCGGCAGCGCCGCTCGATCTCCTCGACCAGCTCGGTTTTGACGACGGTATAGAGCACGACGCCGGGCGCCTGCTCGACCTCCTGCAGCACGCGCGCAAGCTGCTTGTCGGTGCGCACGAGGGGGTGCACGTGCTCGATCGGACGCATCTGCGCGTACTGCACCGCCGCGGCCTTGGCCATGGTGGTCAGCGTCTCGCCGGTTGCATCGGAAATCAGATGCAGATGGAAGTAGCTCGGCGCGGTGTTGGGCATGTGTGGAAAAGACACCAGTTTCTCAAGGCTGCCAAGCGCGACCACCGACTTTGTGCCGGCTCCCTGTTCGGCTCTCAACAGAGTCGTCCACAGCAAGACCTATTTTCAGCCGCGTCGGCGGCATGGTTAAGCTCCGACTACGCCCTGCGAGCGAGCGGAAAGTTCTACCACGGCTTTGCACAAGATGTCCGCCGAGGCGGCCTTACCAACTCGAACAGGAAGGTCTTGATCCCGGTTCCGTTTTCCCTGCTAGTAGCCGCCGCGTTCGCTCACGACTAGCACTGGCACGCCGCGCCGCTCCGTACGAACAACCTGTGGCGGTGGTGGTGACAAATGGGCGTCTTCGGAATCCACGGCCTAACAGTCATAATAACAACCTGAGACTCTAGATTCTAAGATTTAGGACCTCGTGGTGATGCGTCCGCCTGCCGAAAGCCTGCCGCACTTCCTGCGTCCGTTTGCAGGTGAGGCGACGACACCGCCACCGATCTGGCTCATGCGGCAGGCAGGACGCTACCTGCCCGAGTATCGCTCGGTTCGCGAGAAGGCCGGAAGCTTCCTCACGCTGTGCTACACGCCGGAACTTGCAAGCGAAGTTACGCTGCAGCCGATCCGCCGCTACGGTTTCGATGCGGCGATCCTGTTCGCCGACATCCTCGTGGTGCCGGACGCTCTCGGGCAGACGGTGGCCTTCGTCGAGGGGGAGGGGCCACGGCTCGAGCCCATTCGTGCGGATGCCGAGCTTGCGCGCTTGAACGTGAGTGCGACTCGCAGCAAGTACGAGCGCGTGTTCGAAACCGTGGCGCGCGTTCGCCAGGAGCTTTCCCGAGATGTTGCCCTCATCGGATTTTGCGGCGCGCCGTGGACGGTCGCGACCTACATGGTGGGCGGGCAGGGCTCGGCCGATCAGGCCGCAGCGCGCGCGTGGGCCTACCGCGATCCGCGAGGTTTTCAGCGGCTGATCGACCTGCTGGTCGAGACGTCGGCGTACTATCTCGGCGGACAGGTGAAGGCAGGTGCGCAAGCCCTGCAGATTTTCGACAGCTGGGCGGGAAGTCTGCCGGACGACGAGTTCCAGCGCTGGGTGATCGCTCCCACCAAGCTCCTGGTCGATCGGGTAAAGGCGCAGCACCCGACAATCCCGATCATAGGTTTTCCGCGTGGCGCGGGATCGCGCGCGGCGGACTACGTGAAACAGACCGGTGTCGACGGCGTCGGGTGTGACACGGCGATGCCGCTCTCCGTGATGGCGGGGCCGCTGGCCGACGCGACCGTCGTGCAAGGCAATCTCGATCCGCTGCTGCTGGTGGCCGGCGGCGAGGCCATGGAACGCAGGGTCGCCGCAATTCTGGCGGCTGTTACCGGCAAGCGTTTCATCTTCAATCTCGGGCACGGCATCGTGCCGCAAACCCCGCCGGAGCACGTGGCGCGGCTGGTGGAGCTGGTGCGCAAGACATGAGCGTCGCGTGTGAGATGGCCCGCCTGTCTCCTCTCCCCGTAAGCAGGGAGAGGGTCAGGGTGAGGGGCAGCTGCCTGCTCCAGTGTTGGCATTCGAGGCTGCCCCTCACCCCGGCCCTCTCCCCACGCTTGTGGAACGCGTGGAGCGGTTGGCGAGGCGTGGGGAGAGGGGGAATGGCGAGGTCGAGTTCGCTTCCATGATGCTGACCGGTTCGTGGCTGCTGTGGATCAAGGCGCTGCACGTCATTGCCGTCATCTCGTGGATGGCGGGCTTGCTCTACCTGCCGCGGCTGTTCGTCTATCACTGCGAGGCTGAGAAGGGCTCCAAGCAGTCGGAGACCTTCAAGGTGATGGAGCGGCGGCTGCTGCGCGCCATCATGAACCCGGCGATGGTGGTGGTGTGGGTGACGGGGCCCTACCTGGCCTGGGCGCAGGGCATGGTCAACGACAAGTGGCTGTGGGCGAAGTTCGCACTCGTGCTGATTTTGACCGGCTATCACCACGCGCTCGCCGCCTGGCGCAAGGACTTCGCCGAGGACTGGAATGTGCGCTCGCCCAAGTTCTACCGGCTCATGAACGAGGTGCCGACGCTCATCATGATCGGCATCGTCGTGCTGGTGATCGTGAAGCCGTTCTGACGCAGGAGACGCCGCCAGTTGCCGGGCGAACTCGGCCCTATGTTCCCGGCCCTCTTTTATTTTCTCAGCGAAGCTGCTATATAGCGATTCGTCGCCGCTGGCCGCCGATTCAAGGCGTGCAGGCGGGGCTCTCACAAGGCCGCAAGCGCCACCGAGGGCCGCGACACATCCGGAATATCCTTCCGCACCCCTCCCCTACCGGCTTTCGCGCCTTTCTTCGTATTTGCACTCCCAAGGCCGCAGCCGCTCCCTCCCGGAGACTATCCCATGCAAGAAATCGTCAAGGAGATGAAGCTCCAAGACCTCAAGGCCAAAACCCCGACGGAGCTGCTGAGCTTCGCCGAGGAAGTCGGCGTCGAGAATGCCAGCTCCATGCGCAAGCAGGAGCAGATGTTTGCCATCCTGAAGCAACTGGCCGCCAAGGAGACCGAGATCATCGGCACCGGCGTGGTCGAGGTGCTGTCGGACGGCTTCGGCTTCCTGCGCTCGCCAGACGCCAACTACCTGCCCGGGCCTGATGACATCTACATCTCACCCTCGCAGATCCGCCGCTTCTCGCTGCGCTCGGGCGACACCGTCGAAGGCCAGATCCGCGGCCCCAAGGAGGGCGAGCGCTACTTCGCCCTGCTCAAGGTCAACACCATCAACTTCGAGGACCCCGACAAGCAGCGCCACAAGGTGCACTTCGACAACCTCACGCCGCTGTATCCCACGCAGTGGATGAAGCTCGAGATCGAAGACCCCACTATCAAGGACCTGTCGCCGCGCGTGATCGACATCGTCGCGCCGCTCGGCAAGGGCCAGCGCGCGCTGATCGTCGCGCAGCCGCGCACCGGCAAGACGGTGCTGCTGCAGAACATCGCGCACTCGATCTCCAAGAACCATCCCGAGTGCTACCTGATCGTGCTGCTGATCGACGAGCGCCCGGAAGAGGTGACCGACATGCAGCGCTCGGTGAACGGCGAGGTGATCTCCTCCACGTTCGACGAGCCGGCCACGCGCCACGTGCAAGTGTCGGAAATGGTGATCGAGAAGGCCAAGCGCCT
>CADEEC010000115.1:0-10082 GCA_902826255.1 uncultured Hyphomicrobiales bacterium
CGACCGAGAAGAAGCCGCTCGGTGAGATCGCGACGTTTCTCTAGCCCTGCGCCTGCTCAGGCAACTGGTAGTCGGCGAACTTGGCGCGCAGGTCTTTCTTCGAGATTTTGCCGGTGGCAGTCATCGGCAGGGCGTCGACGAAGACGACGTCGTCGGGCATCTGCCACTTGGCGATCTTGCTGCCGAGCACGTCGAGGATCTCGGCCTTGGTCGGCTCGGCCCCGGGGGCCTTGACGGCCACCAGCAGCGGGCGCTCGTGCCACTTGGGATGCGGCACGCCGATCACCGCGCAGTTGGCGAGGCCCTTGCAGGCGAGGGCGGCGTTCTCCACGTCGATGGAGCTGATCCACTCGCCGCCGGATTTCACCAGGTCCTTGGTGCGGTCGACGATCAGCAGCCAGCCGTCCTTCTGGATCTTGGCGACGTCGCCGGTGCCGAACCAGCCCTCGCTGTCGATCTGCTTCCTCGAGGCGTCCTCGTTGTTGAAGTAGCCGGAGACGATGGTGGAGCCGCGCACGAACAGCTCGCCCGAGGCCTCGCCGTCGTGGGCGCCGCGATTGCCCTGCTCGTCGATGATCTTGAGGTCGACGCCGAACATGCGGCGGCCCTGCTTGGCGCTGAGCTTGGCGCGCTCCATGGGTGGCAGTTTCTGCTCCTCGGGGCGGAATACGGTCAGCGTGCCGACGGGGCTCATCTCGGTCATGCCCCAGCCGTGCGTGACCTCGATGTCGTAGTCGCGCGTGAGCGTGTCGATCATGGCCTGCGGCACGGCCGAGCCGCCGCTCAGGATCTGGCGCAGGTTCCTGGGCTTGCGGCCCTTCTTCTTGAACTCGTCGATGAGGCCGAGCCACACGGTGGGCACGCCCCAGCCGGCGTCGGCGCCTTCCGTCTCCATCAGGTCGTAGAGGGTGGGGCCGTCGAGCTTGGCGCCGGGCAGGATGAATTTGCAGCCCGTCAGCGGCGTGATGTAGGGCAGGCTCCAGGCGTTGGCGTGGAACAGCGGCACGACGGGCAGGATGGTGCGGTTGTGGGCGAAGAGATCGGGCCGCGTGGCGATCAGGAAGAAGGTGTGCAGCAGCATCGAGCGGTTGGAATAGAGCACGCCTTTGGGCTCGCCCGTGGTGCCCGAGGTGTAGCAGAGCGCGCAGGCGGCGTTCTCGTCGAACTCGGGCCAGACGATGTCGGGTGACATCTCCGACAGCAGGCCCTCGTAGCAGAGCAGGCCGGCGATGCCGTTGGCCGGCATGTGCTCGCGGTCGGTCATCAGCACGTAGGTGTTGATGGTCTTGAACGACGGTTTCAGCTTCTCGACCAGCGGCAGGAAGGTGAGGTCGAAGAAGAGGGTGGTGTCCTCGGCATGGTTGGCGATGTAGGTCATCTGCTCGGGGAACAGGCGCGGGTTGATGGTGTGGCAGACCGCCCCGATGCCGGCGATGGCATAATAGAGCTCGAAGTGGCGGTAGCCGTTCCAGGCCAGCGTCGCGACCCGGTCTCCGGGTTTGACGCCGAGGCCGATCAGGGCGTTGGCGAGGCGGCCGATGCGTTCCCGGGACGCCTTGTACCCGTAACGGTGGATGCCGCCCTCCACGGTGTTGGAAACGATCTCTACGTCGGGATAAACGTCGGCGGCGTAATCGATCACGCTCGAAACCAGGAGCGGCCGGTCCATCATCATCCCGCGCAGCATTGGCATGGTCCTCCCACTTGTGCTTTATGCTGGCCAGATTATCCCCCTCCAGTGCCCCGCGCCAAGCGGGGTTGAAGCAAGCAAGTAAAGTCCCAAAGGAGAGCGCCATGGCGGTGGTCGAAACCGAGAAGCAGGGCGATGTGGCGGTCATTCGCATGAACAATCCCCCAGTCAACGCGCTGGGGCATGCGCTGCGGGTCGGCCTGCAGGACGCCTTCAACGCGGCCAATGCCGACCCCGCCGTCAAGGCGATCGTGCTGACGGGGACGGGCAAGTTCTTCTCGGCCGGTGCCGACATCACGGAATTCCGCGGCGAGATGAAGGAGCCGAACCTGCCGCCGCTGATCGACCACATCGAGAAATCGGCCAAGCCGGTGGTGGCGGCGGTGAACGGCACGGCGCTGGGCGGCGGCCTGGAGCTGGCGCTCGGGTGTCATTACCGGGTCGCCGGCAAGGACGTACGCCAGCTCGGCCTGCCGGAGATCAAGCTCGGCATCATTCCCGGTGCCGGCGGCACCCAGCGGCTGCCGCGCGCCATCGGCGCGGAGGCGGCGCTGCAGCTCATCACCACCGGCGCGTTCATCGACGCCAGCAAGGGTGCGGCCGCGGGACTGATCGACAAGGTGGTCGATAGCGACGTGGTGGGGGCGGCGGTGGCGTTCGCGCGCGAGCAGGTCGGCAAGACGCCGCGCCGCATCGGCGAGCAAAAGGTCGGCAAAGTGACCGCCGGCATGTTCGACAAGGCGCGCGCCTCGATCGGCCGTCACCCGAGCGGCCCGGTTGCACCGAAGGCGGCCATCGATGCGGTGGAGGCCGCCACCACGATGGCCCTCAGCGAGGGCAATGCCAAGGAGCGTGCGCTGTTTCGCGAGGCCGCGGCGAGCCCCTACGCGCGCGCGCTGCAGTACGCCTTCTTCGCCGAGCGGCAGGCGGCGAACCTGCCGGGTGTCGGGCCTGATACCAAGCTACGCGACGTGAAGACTGTCGGCATCCTCGGTGCGGGCACGATGGGCACCGGCATCGGCCTCGCGTTCCTCAATGCCGGCTATCCGCTGACGATCGTGGAGACGACACAGGAGGCGCTCGACAAGGGCGTTCAGCGCATCAAGGACACGCTGGACGCCAACGTGAAGCGCGGCCGCGCCACGGAAGCGCAGGCGGCGGACCGCTTTGCCAGGGTGACCCCGTCGCTGAAGCTCGAGGACCTCGGCAGCTCCGACCTCATCATCGAGGCGGTATTCGAGAACATGGCGCTGAAGAAGGAAATCTTCGCCAAGCTCGATAAAATAGCCAAGCCCGGTGCGATCATCGCCACCAACACCTCCACGCTCGATGTCGACGAGATCGCGGCCGAGACCAAGCGTCCGCAGGACGTGGTCGGCCTGCACTTCTTCTCGCCGGCCAACATCATGCGGCTGCTGGAGATCGTGCGTGCGGAGAAGACCGCGCCCGACGTGATGGCGACCTCGATGGCGATTGCCAAGAAGATCGGCAAGGTCGGCGTGCAGGCCGGCGTGTGCGACGGCTTCGTCGGCAATCGCATGCTCGCCTCCTACGGCGGCGAGGTGCAGGCCATGAACCTGGAAGGTGCCATGCCGCAGGAGATCGACGGTGCGCTGGAGAAATGGGGCATGGCCATGGGCCCGCTGGCGGTGAGCGATCTCGCCGGCCTCGATGTCGGCTACCGCATCCGCAAGGAGAGGAAGCTCACCGGCGAGGCGGCGCAGCACGCGCGCATCCCCGACAAGATCGTGGAGATGGGCCGCCTGGGGCAGAAGACGGGTGCCGGCTACTACAAGTATGACGAGAGCCGCAAGCGGCAGGTCGATCCCGAGATCGAGGCGCTGATCAAGAGCGAGGCAGAGGCGCTGCAGATCAAGCAGCGGTCCATTCCCACCGACGAGATCGTCGAGCGCAGCTTGCTGCGTCTCGCCAACGAGGGCGCCAAGATCCTGCAGGAGGGCATCGCGCTCAGGGCCAGCGACATCGATACCATGTACCTGAACGGCTACGGCTTCCCGGCCTGGCGCGGCGGCCCGATGTGGCAGGTCGACAATGTGATCGGCATGAAGAAGGCGGCGGAGCGCATCAAGGCGTACGAGGCCAAGTACGGCGCACGCTGGAAGATCGCGCCGCTGATCGAGAAGCTGGCGGCGGAAGACGGCACGTTCGCGGCGCTGGATGCGAAGAAGAAGTAGGCGGCGAATCTGCTCCGATTGGCGGGCCTACAAGCTGGAATCCTCGGGCTTGTTCCGAGGATCCAGCATTCAGCGCACGGCGGCGCTTGCTGTTGGCTGGATGGTCGGGCCAAGCCCGACCATGACGGTTCGGATGAGCCGTGCGCCGTCCTTGTCCCAGGGGAGCAGCGACCAACTCCAGGTGTCGAGTGGCTTGACTCGGTGGCGGGGAGTGTTGCTCCCTTGGGGGCAATACTCCGGCGACCGACTACCTCGGTCTGTCACAGGGGACTGCGGTGGACGTCTATTTCAGTCACAGCTACCGTGACGTCGAGATAAACCAGTATTTTTTCAGTCAGCTCAGCGACCAGGGATTCCAACTTTTTGCGGATCAGAAATCGCCAATCTGGTGCGTGGCCAAACTGGAGCGGTACATCCACAACCTCTCCGCATTTCTTTCGATAGTCCCACGCCGTTCCTCGGACGATCCGAGTGCCATCACCTACTCGCCCTACATCGGATACGAACTCAAATTGGCGCGCCGGTCGGGTTTGCCGCGACTGATCTTTGTCGATGACGAGCTTTTGACGCGCTACGGCGATCAATTCCCCGATGACGTCGTCCCCTTTGTGCGCATGGCGCCGGATGCCGATCGCTTTCAACACGTAGAGGCCATTCGGAGGTTCAAGAAGGTATTGGGGGACAAGGGGCCAGTCCCCAAAAGGCATTATAGACACCGCGCCGTTACCATCGTGGCCCAGCAGAGGCCAGACTTTGATGCCGCGGCGGATCAGATCGCCGAGATTCTGCGATCGAAAGCATACCTGCCAAAGAAAATCGATGCGAGGCAGGTCACGGCTGCGCTCGACGATGTCGAGCTGCTCGAGGCCATCCGGACGTCCGAGTTCTGCGTGTTCCTTTTGAGCCCGGAAATGAACGACGCATACATTGCGCTGGCAGTAGCGCATGCCTACTGCGTTCCCAGCATCCGCCTTCAACATGACCCGGCGGTGCTCGACGCGGAAGCGACTGTTGCGGGCAGAATTCGGTGGGCGACCAACGAGCACCTTCTGTCGGCCTTCGAGTCGCAATTGGGGAACTACAGAATTGGCTTCGTTCAGGCGGTGGATACGCGTTCGGTCCGCAGAATATCCGTGACGCAAAGGACCCCGAGGGCCGAGCAGCTCTGGAGCATTGGCGACGCCGCGGGGTTGATCAAGCACCTCTATCCCTCAGACCCGCACGTGCATGAGATCGTCAATCATGTCCGGGGTCTCAAGGATGGCAACCTCGTCAATGCGAATGATATGGAAGTGTGCGAACTGCTCTATCGCACCACGCGAAGCCACTATTTCAGCTACGAGCACGAGCCGCCAACCCTGGTCAAGGGAAAGCAGGCAATCCGTACGCCTGCAGAAATCTGGAACGACAATGCGGCCACCTGTTTGGACCTGGCGTGCTTGTTTGCATCGCTGCTGAAATGCGCAGGCCGCGTACCGATCATACTGATTTTCGGAGTGGGGAGTTCGCTGCATTCACTGGTGGGGTTCAAGCGAGCGTCGGGCGCTCAGTGGCGATCGGCGCCTTCTCTGGGTGCAGTGCGCGCGGCGCTGAACCTCGACGAGATCGTTTTGTTCGAGGCAACAGGTGCCGTAGTATTCGACGGCACAGTTGCGGCCGAAACGCTGGACGAGCGGAGAGCCGGCAACCGATCGCTGGAGTTCACCGTTGCTCGCCGCGTAGCAGAAAGACTGGTGCGTAGCGCCGACGTGTCCCTGAAAACGGCCATCGTCGGATGATCAAGCCTTGGGGGTGACGAAAATGCTGGTGAACGTGCGTACGTACCAACAGGAGATGCACAACAGCGTCGGTTTTTTTGCTACCTGGCTCCCAGGGGATATCCTGGATCTGGGCGACGTGGGCGAGCTGAAGGATGGGCAGTTTCGCAAGCGCGCGTCGTTGAAGGACCTCGGGATCGAGCACAATTTGAGCTCCAGAGGGCCCTCCCAGGACCTGGAGGTGACGTCGAAGGGCGGCGTCGAGGTGGTCGTCGAGGGCGGCATTGCTGGCACCGTGCTTCCGGTGACAGCTCTCATAAAGGTCGAATTCAAACGCCGGGGCGCATTCGTGTTCAACGCCACCGATGTCCGCAAGCAGGTTCTGGAACACAGCGCAGATATGGCGAAAGCCATTCTCGATGCGCACCGGGCAAACAAGTGGAAGAAAAACTGGTGCATCGTCGACTCGGTGCACCTTGCGGGCTGCGCAACGGTTCTGATCGCGGAGAACAAGTCGGCTGGCGTGACGTTTGAGGCGAGTACGGAGCTACCCCTGGGGAACCTGCCGTTGGCCAACCCAAACGTGAAGCTCAAAATCACCTCCAGCCGGGGCAAGCTCGTCCAGGTTCTCGGAGCCCGCGATCTTCGTCCGCTGTATTCCTGCATAAAGCTGGAGCGGAAATGGTGGGCTGGCCCTGAACTGGGCAAGGTGCGCGGGAGTGCGTCGCCGGGGTCACCGTTCACGCGCCTGGACATTGGTGATCTGTGGGGTGCCGAAACTCTTGAAGATTAGCAGCTTCCTCTGCAGCCCAAAGTATTCCGTGCTGAATTGGCCGAGGCCATCTGTTGGGCTTCGCGCCGGTTGAGGGCTGGATCCTCGGCACAAGGCCGAGGATGACGACTGGCGGTGGGCAGCCGCTTAAGCGCGCGGGTCACGACCTGCATACGGGACCGTTCCGACATCTGAGAAGTTCTGCGACGTTGTCGGATGTTTCCGACGTTGCGGTGGAACTGGTGCGGGCGCCCGGCGCCGATCTGTTCGTGCCGTGATCAGGAAGCACGCCAGCGAGCGGGAGATCACCTGATCGCAGACGCGCCACGCCCTGCGCGCAGGCTCAGCGCCCGCCGGCTTGGGCGATGAGCTTTGCCACCTCGGATTGCCCCCGCTGACGCGCGTGCGCGAGCGGGGAGACGCCCTGGTTATCGTTGATGTTGGGATCGGCGCCGGCGGCCAGCACCATGCGCGTTATCTCCACGTGAGCAGGTCCCCCGTCGCCCAGGATTACAATTTCGAGCAAGCAGGTCCAGCCGAGGTTGTTGACCTGATTGACGTCGATCTTGGTGGTGAGCAGCAGGCGTACCGCATCCACGTGGCCGTAATGGCAGGCGGGGACGAGGGCGGAGCCGCCGTAGCGGTTGCGCAGAGCATAGTCGGGCCCGCGCGGGATCATCAGCCGGATCATCTCGGTGCGGCCGCGCGCGCCGGCCAGCAGCCAGGGCGTATCGCTGTTGACGGCTTGCGCATTGATGTTGGCGCCGGCCTCGATCAGTACTTTCGCGGCAGCCGTGTGGTTGTTCTGCACGGCAAGCAGCAAGGGCGTCTGCCTGGCTGCATCGACGGGGTCGAGGGGCGCACCGGCGGCGATGAGCTGCTGCAGACGGGGCACGTCGCCGCGCGCAGCGGCGGCGAGCATGTCGCCGCCCGGCTGTTGGCCTGTTGCCACGTTGCCCATGGACAGCAGCATAAGAGCCGCCAGCGCTGCTGTGAATCCGCTGTAGGAGAGCATCGGCGTTTGTTCCGTCCCGGCTGTGGCACTGCTTCGGGCGGCCGAGGAAAAACCTGCGGGTCACCATGCGGACAAGCTTACACCGGCCTCTGCCGTCTGGCGCGGCAAAGGCATCGCGGCTGCTCCGACGCGTGCGCACACCCTGGGATGACTTTGTGCGGCGCCTCATTGACGGCAGGACGGGAAGGGATCACAGGTAGGGCGCCCGCCCGATCTGCCCCGAGTCCCATGGCGCCCACCCTGCCGGCAAGTCCGCTCAACGCGAACCCGATCGTTTTCCTGCGGGCGCTGGCGTTCATCAACTACATGGGCTACGCGGGCTGGGCGGCGCTGCTCTACAATTTCACGGTCGAGAAGGCCGGCTTCCAGTGGTTCGAGACGGGCCTCACGCAAAGCACGCGCGAGATCCCGGGCTTCCTCGCCTTCACGGCGATCTTCTGGCTGCTGCTGGTGCGCGAGCAGGTGCTGGCCTATGCCGCGCTGTTCCTGATGGGGCTCGGCGTGGCGCTCACGGGGCAATTCCCGACGCTGACGGGCGTGCTGGTGACGACGCTGATCATGTCGCTCGGCTTCCACTATTTCGAGAGCATGAGCGTGTCGCTGCAACTGCAGCTGCTGCCCAAGGCGGAGGCCCCGCGCCTGATCGGCACCATCACCGCGGCGGGTGCCTCGGCGCAGTTCCTGGCCTACGGCGGGCTGGCGATCGCGTGGTGGGCCGGCTGGCGCTCCTACGAGCAGCTGTTCCTGACGGTGGGGCTCTCGTGCATGGCGCTGACGCTGGTGGCGATGGCCTACTTCCAGCGCTTCCAGGGGCCGGTGCAGCAGCGCAAGAGGATCATCCTGCGCCAGCGCTACTGGCTCTACTATCTGCTCACCTTCACGACGGGCGCGCGGCGGCAGCTGTTCTTTGCCTTCGGCGGGTTTTTGCTGGTGTCGAAATTCAAGTACAGCGTGGCCGACATCGCGCTGCTGATGCTGTTCGTCACCGCCGGCAACACGCTGCTGGCGCCGAAGCTCGGCCGGCTCGTGATGCAGGTCGGCGAGCGGCGCACGATCATGATCGAAAACGTCGTGCTGATCTGCGTGTTCGCGGGCTATGCGACGACGTCGAGCTGGATGGTGGCGGGGGCGCTGTTCATCGTCGACGGCATCTTCTTCACGCTGACGCTGGCGCAGCGCACCTATTTCCAGAAGATTGCCGACCCCGCGGACGTGGCGTCCACAGTGTCGGTCGCCTTCACCATCAACCATATCGCGGCGGTGGTGGTGCCGGTGGCGTTCGGCGCGCTCGGCATGATCAATCCGTCCATTATCTTCTGGCTCGGGTGCGGGATCGCATCGGTATCGCTCACGTGCTCGTTCCTGGTGCCGCGCTATCCAGCGCCGGGGAACGAGACGGTGCTGGCGAGCCCAAAGCCCGTGCCGGCGGAGTGATTGTCACCGTTTCGGCCGCGGGTACGGATCGCGACGGGATGGGATTGGCTCACGGACCGTAACGGGAGCGTATCACCCGCGGTCCGGATAAGGGTGCAGTCCGCCGGAGGGATCGACCACGAGCCGGCCGTCCTCGTCGAGGTAGCCGGGACCGATCGGCACCTTGCCGTAGCCGCCTGGGATATCGAGCACGTACGTGGGCTGCGCGAGGCCGGATACGCGCCCGCGCAGGGCCCGCACGATGGCCTGGCCCTCCTCGATCGACAGCCGGAAGTGGGAGGTGCCCGGCGCCAGATCGGGATGGTGCAGGTAATAGGGTTTTACGCGCGCGGCGACGAGACTGCGGAAAAGATGCGCGAGAACGTCAGGATCATCATTGATGCCTTTCAGCAGGACGGTCTGGCTGAGCAGCACGATCCCCGCATCGTTCAGGCGCGCCAAAGCAGCCCGTACGGACGAGGTCAGCTCGCGCGGGTGGTTGATGTGGATGGCAAGGTAAACGGCTCGCTCGGATGATTTGAGGGCGGCCACAACGGCATCCGTGACGCGCTCCGGATCGACCACCGGCACGCGCGAGTGCCACCGCAAAACCTGCACCGTGCTTATTCCCGCCAGCCGCGCGGTGACGTCGGCGATGCGGCGCGCCGAGAGCATCAGCGGGTCGCCGCCGGTGAAGATCACCTCCCAGATTTCGGGATGCGCAGCGATGTAGGCCGTCGCAGCGTCGAGCGCGTCATCTGTCAGGGCCTGCGGCCCGCCAGGTCCCACCACCTCGCGCCGGAAGCAGAAGCGGCAATAGACCGGACACGCGTGCGTCAGCTTCAGCAGCACGCGGTCGGGATAGCGATGCACCAATCCCGGCACCGGCGAGCGCTCGTCTTCGCCCAGCGGGTCGGCGCGTTCCTCCGGCGCTTGCGTCAGTTCACGCGCGTCCGGCACGAACTGACGGGCGATGGGATCGTTTGCCGCCGTGCGGTCGATGAGGTCGGCAACGTGCGGCGTGATGGCGACGGCGTAGCGCTTGGCAACATCCTCCAGCCGCACGACATCGCCAGTCGCAACGAGGCCGGCGTCGTGCAGCTCCGGAAGTGTGCGTAGAGTCTTGGAAATGCGCGTCACGCTCTTGTGTCATCCCGGGCCTTGTGCCCGGGATCCATCCATCCGCTTGCTCCGACGTTTCGGAGAGAGCTGGATCCCGGCAACAAGTGCCGGGATGACA
>CADEEC010000115.1:10182-12321 GCA_902826255.1 uncultured Hyphomicrobiales bacterium
GGGGCGCCGGTGCGGTTCACCCACACGCAGCGGAAGCCGAAGGCCTTGGCGGCGGCGACGTCCCAGCGGTTGGAGGACTGGAAGGAGACATCGCCCGGTTCGCCGCCGAAACGGTCGAGCACGAGTTGGTACACCTTCATCTGCGGCTTGAAGGTCGAGGCCGTCGACACCGACAGCACGGCATCGAACAAGCCGTCGAGCTTTGCGGCACGCACGGCGTCGTCCAGCATGTCGGGATCGCCGTTGGAGAGAATGGCACAGACATCGCCGCGCGCCTTCAGCGCGGCCAGCACCTCGCGCACCTCGGGGTAAGCGGCCATCGTGCGATACGACGCGAGCAAGCGCCCGCGCACATCCGCGCTCACCCTGACGCCTGTCGCCGCGATCGCATAGTCGAGGCTCAGCTCCGCCAACTGCCAGAACGTCGCCGGCGTGCCCGTGAAGGCGTGATGCCACGAATACTCGATGTGCTTGGTGCGCCAGGTGCGCGACAGCTCCTGCCACGCCGGGCCGATGGCGTCCTTCTCGCGTTCGGCGGCGGCATGCACGTCGAACAGGGTGCCGTAGGCGTCGAACACGTAGAGTGCCATGGCGGGCCTACTGCGACTTGCCGCGGATCAGGTGGATGATACCGGAGAAATCCGTGCCGCCCTCGCCCCATGCGTTGTGCAGGCCGTAGAGCTGCGCGGCCGCTGCGCCCATCGGCGTCGTCGCACCCGCTGCGGCGGCGGCCTCCTGCGCCAGCTTCAAGTCCTTCAGCATCAGCGCCGAGGCAAAGCCCGGCTTGTAGTTGTTGTTGGCGGGCGAGGCCGGCACCGGGCCCGGCACCGGGCAGTAGCTCGTCAGCGACCAGCACTGGCCCGACGCGGTGGAGGCGACGTCGAACAGCGCCTGGTGCGACAACCCCAGTTTTTCCGCCAGCACGAACGCCTCGCTGACACCGATCATGCTGATGCCGAGAATCATGTTGTTGCAGATCTTGGCAGCCTGCCCCGCGCCGGCGTCGCCGCAGTGCACGACCTTCTTGCCCATCGCTTCCAGGATCGGCTTCGCCTTCTCGAAGGCGTCCTTGCTGCCGCCGCACATGAAGGTCAGCGTCGCCGCCTCCGCCCCGCCGACGCCGCCCGACACCGGCGCGTCGAGCGACAGCATCTTGGCGTCGCCCGCGAGCTTGTGCGCCCCGCGCGCCGAAGCCACGTCGATGGTGGAGCTATCGATGAACAGCGTGCCGGGCTTGGCCGCCTTCAGCATGCCGGCGCCGTACACCTCAAGCACGTGCTTGCCGGCCGGCAGCATGGTGACCACGATGTCCACATCGGTCGCGGCGTCCGCCGCGGATTTACGACCCGTCACGCCGCGCGAGGCGGCCTGGCCCATGTTGGTGGCAACGAGATCGAAGCCCGCCACCTCGTGGCCCTGCTTGACCAGGTTGCCCGCCATGGGCACGCCCATGTTGCCCAGTCCGATGACGCTGATCTTGGCCATGGTCGTCTCCTCCTCATTTGCTTTGCAGATGGGCTTACGCCCGCACTCCGGGGTCGCGCAAGCCTCGCCCACGCGGGACAGCCCCACATCTCATCTTGGCCAATTCGCAGAAAGGATGGCCACGGTTGTCATCCCGGAACGCGCAAAGCGCGTATCCGGGACCCAGGGCCGCGGACGGTACGGCAGCATACAGCCCTGTGTCCCGACTCTCGCTCCGCTCGGCCGGGATGACAGGACGTGTCGCGAGAGAGGAGTGCAGAGGCACGTGTTGGATTGCGCTCCGCGGGGATGCCGCAAGCTATTGGACGTGTCACCCAACAACGAACGTCACCCCCGCGCAGGCGGGGGTCCAGATCACCTCTCAAGAGGGGAGCGGGTGCACGGTTCGCGCCCGCGCGGCCCGCATCGGTTGTGCAATAGGCAGCACACCATTGCAGCACCGTGACTTAGATTCCCGCCTTCGTTGGAACGACGCCAGCTATTGGACGTGTCACCCAACAACAAACATCACCCCGCACAAGCAGGGTCCAGGTCACGTCTCAACGAGGGTGCGCGTTCTGTTTGCGCACACGCAACCGCGATAGGGAGGACATCCTCGCAGCCCAGTGCACTGGATTCCCGCCTCCGCGGGAATGACGATTGAATTGGAGCGAC
>CADEEC010000116.1 GCA_902826255.1 uncultured Hyphomicrobiales bacterium
CGGTGCGCGAGACGGCGCACGCCATGATCGACGGCTTCGGTTCGCGCGTGCGCGCCTACGTGCAGGTGCAGAACGGCTGTGATCACCGCTGCACGTTCTGCATCATCCCCTACGGCCGTGGGCCTTCGCGCTCGGTGCCGTCCGGCGAGGTCGTGGCCCAGGTCCGCCGCCTCGTGGAGGGCGGCTGTCCCGAGATCGTGCTGACGGGCGTCGACATGACGGCCTACGGCAAGGACCTGCCGGGCGCCATGAGGCTTGGCCTGCTGGTGCGCCAGATCCTGCGTCACGTGCCGGAATTGAAGCGGCTGAGGCTCTCCTCCATCGACCAGGTAGAGGTCGATCGCCACCTGCTGGATGCCGTCGCCGAGGAGCCGCGGCTGATGCCGCACGTGCACCTGTCGCTGCAGGCCGGCGACGACATGATCCTCAAGCGCATGAAGCGGCGGCATCTGCGCGCCGAAGCCATCGCCTTCTGCGAGACGGCCCGCAAGCTGCGTCCTGACATCGCCTTCGGCGCCGACCTTATCGCCGGATTTCCGACCGAGACCGAGGACATGTTCGCCAATTCGCTGCGTTTGGTCGAAGAGTGCGGCCTCTCCTATCTGCACGTGTTCCCATATTCGCGCCGCCCCGGAACTCCGGCGGCGCGCATGCCGCAGGTGGCGGGTGGGGTCGTCAAGGAGCGCGCTGCGCGGTTGCGCGCGCACGGACAAAGCGCGCTTGTGCGGCATCTCGGCGTTCAGGTCGGCCGGACCGCGGAGGTCCTTTTGGAGCACGACGGTTTCGGCCGCACGCCCGACTTCGCTCAGGTCCGCCTCGAGAGTGACGTTGAAGCCGGGCTTGCCCCAGGCAAGCTGGTCACGGCCCGCGTCACTCGGTCCGACGGTTCTCGCTTGTACGCGTCGCTCGATGCCACCACGTCAGCGCGATGAACGATAAACCGGCCAAGCGCGGCGGATTCTTCGGCGTGTTTCGCCGGTTCGGCGCGGCTGCGCGCGAAGCCGAGCCGGACGTTGCACTGCCCACCGGGCCGCCGGCAGAAGAAGTCGTCACTGAGCCACAACCTGAGACCGTCGCGCCAGAGGCGCCGCCTGCAACGGCGCCTGCTCCCGCTTCGCCGGCTCCCGTCGCAGCGCTCGAGCCCGAGACACCCGCTGCCGCCGCCGAGCCGCCGAAGAAGCAGGGCTGGTTCCAGCGGCTCAAGTCCGGCCTCACCAAGACGTCGTCGCGCCTCACCCAAGACATCGCCGGCATCTTTACGAAGCGGAAGCTCGATGCCGATACACTGCAGGAACTGGAAGACCTGCTGATCCAGGCAGACCTGGGTGTCGAGACGGCCATGCGCATCACCGATGCCTTGTCGAAGGATCGCCACAACAAGGAGATCTCCCCCGAGGAGGTCCGCGCCGTGCTGGCGCATGAGGTCGAGCGTGTGCTGGTGCCCGTGGCGCAGCCGCTTCTGATCGATGACGGCACGAAGCCTCACGTCATCCTCGTCGTCGGCGTCAACGGCACTGGCAAGACCACGACCATCGGCAAGATCGCGCATCGTCTCGCGCACGACGGCCGGAAGGTGATGCTGGCCGCGGGCGACACGTTCCGTGCCGCAGCCATTGATCAGCTCAAGATCTGGGGTGAGCGCACCGGAGCGGAGGTCATTGCGCGCAATGTCGGTGCCGATTCGGCCGGCCTCGCGTTCGACGCCCTGACACAGGCCCGTGAGCAGGAATGCGACGTATTGCTGATAGACACGGCGGGGCGTCTGCAGAACAAAGCGGCCCTGATGGACGAGCTGGAAAAGGTGGTTCGCGTCCTGCGCAAGATTGACGCGACCGCACCGCATCAGGTGCTTCTCGTCCTGGATGCAACCACGGGCCAGAACGCCTTGAATCAAGTAGAAGTTTTCAAGGACAAGGCGGGTGTTACCGGCCTCATCATGACCAAGCTGGATGGGACGGCGCGAGGAGGTATCCTGGTCGCAATTTCGGCCAAGTTCGGCCTTCCCGTGCATGCCATCGGGGTGGGCGAGGGGATCGAGGATCTCGACCAATTCGATGCGGCAGAATTTGCTCGCGCGATTGCAGTAAGTTAATGGAACAGAAGGAAGAAGCTGGGTTTAAGTATGGACCTGGCTGGAAGAGAACGACCTTGGCAAGCAATCTGATGAACTTGCGGCAGCGTTATCCCTTCACCGCCGCACAGACTGTGAACATCCTCGGCGAGATCGGGCCCCTCGTCGCCATGTTCCTCGTCAACGGCATCTATGGCATCGCGGCTGGCACTTGGGCTCTGATCATCACGACGATCATCTCGCTGGTCGTCAGTCTGTGGATGCTGGGCCGTCCGCCGATCATGCCGTTCATCGCGGGCGCTGTGAGCGTGACCTTCGGCGTGCTGACCCTGATCACGGGCGATGCCATGTGGGTGCAGATCAAGGTGACGATCTTCAACACGTTGGTCGCCGCCTTGCTGTGGCTCGGTATGAAGTCGCAGCACAATTTCTTCCGCTTCGTATTCGGCAGCACGTTCCACTACACCGACGAAGGCTGGCACAAGCTGACCCGCAACGTGGCGTTCTTTTTCCTGGCGACAGCTGTGGTCAACGAGATCGTGCGGCTCGGTTTCGACGGGTTCGAGCTGTTCGCGCTGAACCGGATGTTCACCGGCGTCGACATCTGGATTCTCTTCAAGATCTTCATCGTGATGCCGTTCACGGCACTGTTTTTCTGGTGGCAGGTGCGTGTCATGAACAAGCATCGCTTGCCAGAGCCCGCACGGCTGCGGTCTGAAACGCGCGCCGACGCGAGTGCGTGAGAGGCAAGGGCGCTGCTGCCATGAGTGAGAACGCCAAGCCTACCGCCAGCGGCGAGCCGAACGGCCTTGTGAAGCTGCTCGTCGATCTTGGCCCGCTGATCGCGTTCTTTGCCGCCTATGCCAAAGCCGGCATCTACTGGGCGACCGGCGTGCTGATGGTGGCAACGGTGATAGCGCTGATCGTCTCGCGCACCATGCTCGGCAAGTTCTCGCCGACACCGGTCATTACCGCTGTACTGGTGGTTGTGTTCGGCGGACTGACTTTCTGGCTGGAAGACCCGCGCTTCATCATGATGAAGCCGACCATCATCAATCTGTTCTTCGCGACAGCCCTGATCGTCGGTCTCTACATGGGGCGGCCTCTGCTCAAAATGATCATGGGCGAGGCGGTGCAACTCACCGACGAGGGTTGGAAAAAGCTCACGCTGCGGTGGATATTCTTCTTCTTCGTGCTGGCGATCGCAAACGAAGTCGTATGGCGTAATTTCTCAGAAGCGACCTGGGTCAGCTTCAAGGCGTGGGGTATACTGCCGTTGACGCTGGTCTTTGCCTTTGCGCAGATTGGCCTGATCAGGCGGTACGCGGTGGATCAGCCCGCAGCCTAGACAATCCGTGTAGCTCCCTTATCCACACCCGCAAGTTGGGACGCCATGTCGCGTTTCTGTAACTTGCGTGTGCGCCGCACTTCTTACATAAGACTAGAGCAGACTAGAGCTTCACGAATTTTCAGACCAAAGCGCTTGGGCGCGGTGTGGATGGGGGAATTTCGTGCAAGTGGACGTGAAAACGTTTTCACAACAGGAAAACTGGCACTCGTAATGAAGAAAGAAACGGACCGCCTGAACCGCTCGCCTATTCACCTCCTGCACCGGGCTGGGCAGTGCGCAGGAGACATCTTCCACGCCGAGATGAAAGTTGGCGGTTTGACCCCCCGCCAGCTCGCCGTGCTGCTGACGGTGTCGCAGAATGAAGGCTTGTCCCAGACAGGATTGGTAGACCGCACGGGCATAGACCGGTCGACCTTGGCCGATATCGTCCGGCGCATGCAGCGCAAGGGCCTTCTGCAGCGCCGCCGCACGCGTGAGGATGCCCGCGCCTACGCCGTAAAGCTTACGGATGAGGGCCGGCGCGTGCTGCGGCAGGCCGAGCCGGTGGGCAGGAAGGTCGACGACCGTATTCTCGAGGCGCTCCCCAACAAGCATCGTGACCAGTTCGTCGATGACCTCCTGACGATCGTCGACACGCTGCAGCGCATGTCCCCGCAAAGCTGACCGGCGGTCTTTAGACAAAGTTCGCTCGCGCGCGCGCCTGCCTCAGGCGGTGCGCTTGCGTTCTATGGCATCCCAGATCAACGCGGCGATGTCGGCGCCACCGAAGGTCTTGACCTGGCGGATGCCTGTCGGCGACGTGACGTTGATTTCGGTCAGGTAGGGGCCGATGACGTCGATGCCGGTGAACAGGAGGCCGCGCTTCTTCAGCTCGGGACCGAGCCGCGCGCAAATCTCCTTGTCGCGCGGCGTGAGGTCCGTCGGCTTTGCTTGCCCGCCAACATGCATGTTCGAGCGCGTCTCGTCGGCGGCCGGCACGCGGTTGATGGCGCCGGCGACCTCCCCATCCACCAGGATGATGCGCTTGTCCCCGGCGCGAACCTCCGGCCGGTACTGCTGCACCATGAAGGGCTCACGAAAGACCGCCTGGAACAGCTCGACGAGCGAGTTCAGGTTGGTGTCGCCGGCAGCCACGCGAAACACCGACGATCCGCCGTTGCCGTAGAGCGGCTTGAGGATGATGTCCTTGTGCTCCTCGCGGAAGCGCCGGACGGCGTCGAGACTGCGGGTGACGAGCGTCGGCGGCATCAGGTCTGGAAAGTCGAGCACGAACACCTTTTCAGGCGCGTTGCGCACGCTCGCCGGATCGTTCACCACCAGCGTCTTGGGGTGGATACGCTCGAGCAAATGCGTGGTCGTGATGTAGGACATATCGAACGGGGGATCCTGGCGCAGCAGGACTACGTCGGTCTCCGATAGGTCGACCGTGCGCTGGTCGCTGAGGCGATAGTGATCGCCCACCTTGTCCTCCACCGCGAGCGTCGAGCCGCGCGCAATCAGGCGCTCGCCGAACAGCGAGAGGTCGGCGGGCGTGTAGTAGAAGAGCTGATGCCCGCGCTTCTGGGCTTCGAGCAGGAGCGCAAAGGTGGAATCGCCGCCGATGTCGATGCGGTCGATGGGGTCCATCTGGCAGGCGACTTTGAGCGGCATGTCGATCGGGCTCCTCGATGGGGAGGCTAGCTATTCGCAGGTTCCACAGGCGATGCAAGAGCGTTTGCCGGACGCCGTCAACGCCGCAAGGGCAGGGCTACGTTGAGGGCGCCCGGCAGATGACGGGGCAGGCCGCCGGGCGCGATAAGCAGTGCGTCGATGCTTACGTCAAAATCACGAAAGCGCGGATTGTGCTGGGTCCAGTGCTCCGCCGCGCGGGCGATGCGGCCGCCTTGGCGCGCAGACAGGGCCGCCTCTGCTTCCGGGAATGTTGCGCGGCGCTTGACCTCGACAAAGATGATCTTCCTGCCGCGTGTGGCGATGAGATCGATCTCGCCGTAGGGCGTGCGGCAGCGGCGCGCGAGGACGCGGTAGCCCTTGGCAATCAATGTGGCCGCGGCGATGATCTCGGACATGCGGCCCCGCCTGTAGCGGCTGACGCGATCCGGATTTCGGGCATCGGCGGCCATGGGGCAGCCCCGCACCTGGCGGCAGGCCTAGTGTGAGGCGCCTGCCGTTTTGGGTTGGATACCGCGCATCTCGGCGGCGGCATCAAGCACCGCACGCACGATCTTGTCGTAGCCCGTGCAGCGGCAGAGGTTGCCGGCCAGCCAGTAGCGCACTTCGGTCTCGGTCGGATTTGGCTTGCGCTCGAGCAGGGATTTGGCAGCAACAAGGAAGCCCGGCGTGCAGATTCCACACTGCAGTGCCGCATGCTCGAGGAACTTGCGCTGCAAGGGATGCAGCTCCTCGCCGCGCGCCATGCCTTCGATGGTTTCGATCCTGGCGCCGCGCGACTCCACGGCGAGCACTAGGCAAGAGCAGACGAGGCGGCCGTTTACCGTGACGCTGCACGCGCCGCAGTCGCCCGTGGCGCAACCTTCCTTGGTGCCGGTGAGGCCGAGACCGTCGCGCAGGACGTCGAGAAGCGTGTCCTCGGTCTCGCACAAGAACTCGACAGGATCGCCGTTGATCGTCGTCTCGATGTGGTGTTTAGCCATCAGGCTTGCCTCGCCCGTTCCAATGCAATGAGGGCCGCGCGGCGCGCTATCACGCCCGCGACCTCGATCCGGTATTCGCGCGTGCCGCGCTTGTCATCGATGGGTTGGCACGCAGCCCGTGCTGCCTTCTCGAGCTTGGCCAGCGCGGCTTCGTCTATTTTGCTGCCTACAAGTGCGGCGGCCGCCGGCGCCACCAGGAGCGGCCGTGGGGCCACCGCGCCGAGCGCCACACGGGCAGACGTGCACGTCCCGCTGCCATCGAGTGTCAGGCAGATGCCGCAGCCGACGACGGCGATGTCCATTTCCGTGCGTGGAATGAAGCGCAGATAGGCATCGCCCGTCCGGGCAGGCTTGGCCGGCAGCAGGAACGACGCGACGATCTCGCCCTTTGCGAGCGAGAGCCGGCGCGGGCCGATCATGACATCTTCGACTGGAACTTCCCGCCGACCGCCAGGGCCGACGACTGAGGCCTTTGCGCCTGCAGCGATCAAGGCCGGTACGCTGTCGGCCGCCGGCGAGCCGTTGCAGAGATTGCCGCCCATGGAGGCACGGCCCTGGATCTGGGTGGAGCCGATCAGGTTGGCGGCCTCGACCAGCCCCGGCCACATCGATTTGAGCTTGGCGTTCTCCTTGAGCTCGGCTCCAGTGACAGCGGCGCCGATGCGGAACGCGCCGCTCTCTTCCTTGATCTCGCGAAGCTCGGCGATGTGCTTGATATCGACGAGCAGATCCGGCGCAATGATCTCTGTCTTCATCTGCACCAGAAGGTCCGTGCCCCCGGCCAGAACCCGGGCCTCTCCCTGGGCGCCTGCCAGCAGGGCAACGGCCTGGTCAAGAGTGTGCGGCGCCTCGTAACGCATGCAGGGTCCTCAATTGGGGAAAGCGTCTGGAGCTGGAAGACGTCTAGTGTGGCATACCAGCTCCCGGGCCGCCACCCATGCCGGCTGCATTTCGCCGACCAAACGTTTTGCTATCAAACCAATGCTTGGGCTAAGCTCCGCTCCCTAAATTTGCCGTCAGGCTGAATGTGGCTGACGCAAGGTGTGCCATCGCGTATCACCAATTCAAACTAAAGGGAGGAATGAAAAGATGACCGTATCTCGCCGCAGGTTTCTCGCTGCCTCGGGTGCCGTGCTGGCCGCGCCCGCCATTGCCCGCCCGGCATTTGCGCAGGCGCAGGTGACCCTGAAGCTGCATCACTTCCTGCCACCCGTTTCCAACGGGCATCGCCGGATGCTGGCGCCGTGGGCAAGTGCGGTCGAGAAGGACTCCGGTGGCCGCATCAAGATCGACATCTTCCCGTCGATGCAGCTCGGCGGCACGCCGCCGCAGCTTTATGACCAGGCCCGCGACGGCGTGGTCGATATCGTGTGGACGCTCCCCGGCTCGACTGCGGGACGTTTCCCATCGACCGAGGTCTTCGAGTTGCCCTTCATCGGTGCGCGCCGCGGCATCGTCAATGCCCGCGCTTCGCAGGAGTACGCCTCCACGCATCTCGCCAAGGAGACCGGCGACATCAAGCTCCTGTGCTACTGGTCGCACGATCACGGCCTGATCCACGCCAACAAAGCCGTGAAGACCATGGATGACCTCAAGGGTCTCAAGCTGCGCTCGCCGCACAGGCTCGCGGGCGAGGCCCTCAAGGCGCTCGGCGCGACCGCAATTCCGATGCCGATACCGCAGGTGCCGGAGAGCCTGGCGCAGCGCGTGATTGACGGCGCGGTCGTGCCCTGGGAAGTGGTGCCGGCGATCAAGCTCGATGAGCTGGTGAAGTTCCACACGGAAATCCCAGGCTCGCCGACGTTCTACACGGCAAGCTTCTTCCTGGCGATGAACAAGGCCAAGTACGACGGCTTGCCGGCCGACCTGAAGGCAGCGATTGACAAGAACTCGGGCATGGCGTTTGCCGATCTCGCCGGCAACATGTGGGACACCGCAGGTGCCGAGGTTCTGGAGCGCGTGAAGAAGCGCGGCGGTAACACGTTCACGACCATTACCGAGGAAGAGAAGGCCAAGTGGATCAAGGCCACACAGCCTGTGATCGATGGCTGGGTCAGCCAGGTCAAGGACCGTGGTCTTGATGGCCGCAAGCTGATCGAGGAAGCGCGCGCGCTCGTCGCCAAGTACGACAAGGCGTAAGCTCTGAAGCCGCGGCGTGCCCTGATATCGGCGCGCTGCGGTTTGAGACGGCACCCTTTGGAGGATGCCTAGGATGAGCCTCGACAGCTCCTCTGAGGGAGCCGGCGCATCTCCACCGCTGGCTGAGCGCCTGTCCGGCGCGATCGCAGTGCTCGGCGGACTGCTTGCGCTGGCGACCGCGTCCCTTGTCATTGTCAGCGTTCTCGGGCGCTGGCTTTCCGGCATGCCGTGGGCGCAAAGCGCTGCAAGCGCACTGGGCTTTACGCTCGGCCCCGTCAACGGAGACTTCGAGATGGTGCAGATGGCGACAGCGGTCGCCATCTTCGCTTTCCTGCCCTATACGCAGGCGCGGCGCGGCAACATCTTCGTCGATACGTTCACCGGTTGGATGCCCCGGCGCAGCAATGCGATCGTCGATGCCTTTTGGGATCTTGTCTACGCGGGCATGATGGCGCTGCTGACTTGGTGCCTCGCGGTCGGAACCATCGAGCATTACCAAAGCGGCCAGACGACGATGCTGCTGCAGATCATCGCGTGGCCGGCGATTGCCATCTCGACGATGCTGCTTGCGGTTCTGACTTGTGTTGCCGTTTCCACCGCGATTGCACGATTGCGGGCCCAACCATGAGCGGGATGACCATAGCCCTCGTTGGCTTCGGCGTAATGCTGTTGCTGATTGCGCTGCGTATGCCGGTCGGCCTCTCCATGCTCGTGGTCGGTGCGGTGGGATTCATCCACCTGTCGAGCTGGCCCGCGTTCTTCGCCTATATGAAGACGAACTCCTATCACCAGTTCGCCAACTACACGCTTTCGGTGATCCCATTGTTCATTTTAATGGGTGCGCTCGCAGAACGCTCCGGAATCTCGACGGCACTGTTCAAGGCGGCGGAAGCGTTTGCCGGGCGGCTGCGCGGCGGTCTGGCGATGGCCGTGATCTGGGCCTGCACGGCATTCGGTGCGATCTGCGGGTCGTCCGTTGCGACAACGGCCACGTTCGGCCGCGCGGCCCTGCCGGAGCTGCAGCGCTACAAATACGATGGCGGCTTCGCGACGGGGGCGATCGCGGCTGGCGGCACGCTTGGCATTCTCATTCCACCATCGGTGATCCTCGTCGTGTACGCCATCACGACCGAGCAGAACATCGCCAAGCTGTTCAAGGCGGCGCTGATCCCGGGGTTGATGGCGGCGCTCTTCTATTGCCTGGCGATCGCATGGGTGGTCCGGCGCAAGCCGCATCTTGCCCCGCAGGTGCCGGAGCCGCAGGGAGAAAGCCGTGGGCGGCTGTTGGGAAGCGTGTGGCCGGTTCTGCTGATCGGGTTCGTGGTGGTCGGCGGCATCTACGGCGGGGTGTTCACGCCAACCGAGGGCGCCGCTGTCGGTGCTGTCTCAATGCTGCTGGTCGGCCTCGTGCAGCGCACGCTCGACTGGAGCGGCATCGTGCAGAGCCTGCGGCAAACCGCCGAAACGACAGGCATGATCTTCATCATCCTGCTCGGCTCGGAGGTGTTCAACGCCTTCCTGGCCCGTTCCCAGTTCCCGATGCTTGCGGCAGACTGGGTTGCCGGGCTCGGGCTGCCTCCGTACATGATCATGATCGCGCTGCTGGCGACCTATATCGTGCTTGGTGCAGTCATGGATGAGCTGGCCATGCTGCTGCTGACGCTGCCGATTTTCTTCCCCATCGTGCAGGCGCTCGACTTCGGATTGGCCGGCGACGAGCTGGCGATCTGGTTCGGCATCCTGGTGCTGATCGTGGTCGGCATCGGGCTGACGGCGCCGCCGATCGGCCTCAACGTGTTCGTGGTCAGCTCTATTGCCAAGGACGTGCCGATAGCCGCGACCTATCGCGGTGTGCTGCCGTTTATCTGCATGGATTTCGTGCGGCTGGCGCTGGTCGTGGCCTTCCCGGGCCTCGCGCTATGGCTCGTACGCCTGTTGAGCTGATCATTGGAGGACGAGCTGATGGCCAAGAAGGGCTACTGGATGGCGCACGTGCGCATCACCAACCCGGAGCGCTACAAGGACTACGCTGCGGCCAACGCGGCGGCTTTCAAGAAATACAACGCGCGCTTCCTGGTGCGCGGCGGTGATGCCGTCGTGGCCGCGGGCACCCTGGGGGAGCGCCGCCATGTCGTCATCGAGTTCGACAGCTTCGAGACGGCCAAGGCCTGCTACCACTCGCCGGAGTATCAGGCGGCGGCCAAGATTCGCGACGAAGCGAGCACGGCTGAGATCATCGTCGTCGAGGGCTACGGCGACTGAGCCAGCCGGCGTTAACGATGCCGATGTTTCACGTGAAACATTAACAGCGTTCAGCGCCGCTCTACCCGCCCTGCGCCTGAGCGGCCTTCAACGTGTTCTGCAGCAGGCATGCGACCGTCATGGGGCCAACGCCGCCGGGCACTGGCGTAACGGCCGAAGCCACCTCCATCGCCTCCTGGTACGCTACGTCGCCGACGAGGCGCGCCTTGCCGGCCGCCCCCGGCACTCGTTGGATGCCGACGTCGATCACGATGGCGCCCGGTTTCAGCCAGCTTCCGCGCACCATCTCGGCCCGGCCGACGGCGGCGATCACGAGGTCCGCGCGCTTTACGACAGCGGGCAGGTCGCGCGTACGGGAGTGCGCCACCGTCACCGTGCAGTTCTCGTTGAGCAGAAGCTGCGCCATCGGCTTGCCCACGATGTTGGAGCGGCCGATCACCACGGCGTCCAGTCCCTCCAGCTTCGGCTGCACCGACTTCGCGAGAATCAAGCAGCCCGTCGGCGTGCATGGGGCGAGGCCGCCGCTGCCGGTGGCGATGCGGCCGGCGTTGATTGGATGAAAGCCGTCGACGTCCTTGGCCGGGTCGATGGCTTCGATGACCTTGGCGGCATCGATGTGCTTAGGGAGCGGCAGCTGCACCAGGATTCCGCTGACGTCCCGGCGCCGGTTCAACTCGCCGATCAGTTTCAGCAGCTCGGCCTCGCCGACCGTGGCCTCGAGCTTGTGCTCGAAGGAGGCCATGCCGACCTCGATGGTCTGCTTGGCCTTGGTGCCGACGTACACCTTGCTCGCCGGGTCTTCGCCGACCAGCACCACCGCAAGCCCAGGCACGCCGCCCTGCTGGCGCTTGAAGGCGGCAACGCCCTCGGCCACTTCGCGCCGCACGCTGTCGGCAATTGCTTTTCCGTCGATGATTTTGGCCTGTGTCACTGTCGGCTATCCTGACTTGTCAGCTGTTTCTTCGAGTTTCGAGGCGATGCTTGCGGCGATCGTCTCGCCGTCGCCAGCAATCATCAACGTCTTCAAGCGGGATGTCGCGCCAGACGCAAGCGTTACGCGTGCTTTTGCGATTCCCAGCCAATCGCCGACGAGCGCGATCAGGGCGTCGTTGGCCTTGCCATCCTCGGGCACGGCCCGCACGCGCGCCTTGAGGGCCGGACCGGCGGCAGTGTCTGCCACGCTCTCGATGCGGTCGGCGCTGGATTTGGGCGTCAGCCGCACACGAAGGCTCACACCGCCCCCTGTCGGGGCACAGAACGCGCGTTCTCGACTTCCAGGCTTCAAGCGAATAGCGGGATCAGCCAGCCGCGGATGACGACGACCCTGATGAAATACAGGACCAGGATCAGGATCACGGGCGAGATGTCGATGCCGCCCATGTTGGGCAGCAGCCGGCGGATGGGCGCCAGCATGGGCTCCGTAATGCGGTGGAACAGGTCCCACAGCGAGCGCACGAACTGGTTGTAGGGGTTCACCACGTTGAAGGCGATCAGCCAGCTCAGGATGGCGCTGGCGATGATGATCCAGATCAGGATCTCGATCAGATAGAAGTCGATGAAAACGAGAATCGGCAGCATTTCAGCCCTCGCGGTGCGCCCCTTGCACTGACCGCAGGTTTAGACGCCGGTACCCTCAGGAGCAAGCGCCGGCGAGCCCCTGGTCCCCGGCCGATTTCGTACGGGCACGCGGCCGTAAGGCCCTGGATTCCCGGGCGCCGATTGCTTGACAAGGTGGGAGGCCCCCAACTAAATGACCGCGACCTCGGGGCCGTAGCTCAGATGGGAGAGCGCTGCAATCGCACTGCAGAGGTCAGGGGTTCGATTCCCCTCGGCTCCACCAAC
>CADEEC010000117.1 GCA_902826255.1 uncultured Hyphomicrobiales bacterium
GTGCTTGCGTCTATCGTTGAGAAGGAGACCGGTCGCAACGATGAGCGTGAGCGGGTGGCCGCAGTCTTTGTCAATCGGCTCAAGCAGAAAATGCGCCTGCAGTCGGATCCGACGATTCTTTACGGCATAAGCGCTGGGAAAACCGTCTGGAACCGGCCCATCCTGCGCAGTGAGGTCCAGCAGAAGACTGTGCACAACACCTACCAGATCGACGGGCTGCCCCCGACGCCCATATGCAACCCGGGGCGCGCCGCGATCGAGGCCGTACTCAACCCCGCCAACACCAAAGACCTCTATTTCGTGGCAGACGGTTCCGGCGGCCATATCTTCTCCGAAACGCTCAAGGACCACAGCTCGAACGTTCAGCGATGGCGCGCGCTTGAGAAGCAGATGCGGGCCAAGGAGGCTGCCCCCTCCGGCGATACGCCGACGACCGCGGAACCGACCCAGCCCAAGACCGAGCCGGCCCAACCCAAGACCCGCGCTGTCGTGCGCACGCCGCCGCCGAAAACACCGGACAAGCAAAATCCCGCGGCCGAGAAACCGGATGCAAAGAAGGGCAAGGCGGCGACTCGGCCGCCTCAGGACGACCAATCCTGGTCGCCCACGACTGAGCCGGCCAAACAAAAGCGCTAGCGGCGCTCTGCTTGTTGCGGTTGTAAGGGGGCGATAAGTTCCACACCGTCTAGATTCGTTGCAGGGAGCGGCTTTCCGTTCTCCGATTGCCGGTGTCCGTATGACCATCAAAAGTATGACAGGTTTCTCCCGATCAGAGGGTGCGATGGGCCCTCTGAACTGGCATTGGGAAGTTAGGTCTGTGAACGGCCGCGGCCTCGACATCAGGACGCGCGTGCCTCCGGGCTTCGAAAGTTTGGAGCCCCGCGTCCGCGACGCCGCGACCAAACGCTTGAGCCGCGGAAGCGTCAGCATCACGCTCGGTGTCAGGCGCACGCAGGGCGTCGCAGAGCTCAGGCTCAATGAGAAGGCGCTCGATCAGGTGCTGGCGGCAGTCGAGCGCTTGCGCGAGCGTCTCCCTCTGTCTCCCCCCTCGGCCGAAGGACTGTTGAATATCAAAGGCCTCGTTGAGCTCGTGGAGCCGGAGGAAAGCGAAACGGATGCGCAGGCGCGCACCGAAGCGATGCTCACTGACCTCACAGCAGCCTTGGACGGCATGATCCGCTATCGGCAGGATGAGGGCAGCCGCCTGCACGCAATTCTGTCGGAGCAGCTTGCGGCGATCGAAACGCTCGTAGCTGCAGTTGCGAAATCACCGGCACGAACTCCGGACGCCATCCGGCAGCGCCTCAAGCAGCAGGTCGAGCGCCTGATGGAAACCGGCGGCACGTTCGATGACAGCCGCCTGTATCAGGAAGCCATGCTCCTCGCGACCCGTGCCGACGTTGAGGAAGAGCTCAAGAGACTGGGCACGCATATTGCCGCGGCGCGAGATCTGTTGAACGCGACGGAGCCGGTTGGGCGCAAGCTGGATTTCCTCGCGCAGGAATTCAATCGCGAAGCCAACACGTTGTGCTCGAAGGCGAACGACACGGACATCACGCGCGCTGGCCTTGAGCTCAAGGCCATCATCGATCAGATGCGTGAGCAGGTGCAGAACATTGAATAAGGACGCTACAGAGCCTCCGCTCGTTGTGCGCCGCGGTCTGTTGCTGGTGCTCTCGTCACCTTCGGGCGCAGGGAAGACAACACTGTCCCGCCGCCTGCTGACGGCCGACCGCAACATTCGCATGTCGGTCTCGCTCACCACGCGCAAGCCACGACGAGGAGAGGTTGACGGGACCGACTACACCTTTGTCGACAAGAGCGCGTTCGACAAATTGAAGCGCGGTCGGAAGCTCCTGGAGTGGGCAGAAGTTTTCGACCACCACTACGCCACGCCACGCGCGCCCGTCATCTCTGCTTTGGAAGGCGGAGAGGACATGCTGTTCGACATCGATTGGCAGGGCGCGCGCCAGCTCAAGAAGCGGTTGCCTCGCGACGTCGTTCGCGTTTTCATCCTGCCACCCGATGCGGCGACCTTGGAGCGCCGCCTCCGCGCGAGGAAACAAGACAGCGACGCCGTCGTGGCGCGGCGGATGGCAGCGGCGTCGGCCGAGATCAGCCATTGGAACGAGTACGACTACACGATCGTCAATTCCGACATCGAGGCAAGTGTCGCCGGGCTGGTTGCCATCTTGGCAGCAGAGCGCCTCAAACGCACACGCCAGACCGGTCTCAAAACGTTCGTGGCGCGACTGCAGGACAGCCTATGAGCGCCCTGGCCAACGTTCATAGGTATAGGCGAGCCGGGCGAAATCACTGACCGTCAGGACTTCGCCGCGCAGGGTGGGCGCGATGCCTGCTGCCCGCAGCAAATCCTCCGGCTCCCGCACGAGAGATTTCATGCTTTGGCGCAACATCTTTCGGCGCTGGCCGAACGCTGCTGCGGTGACCCTGCTGAGCATCTTGACCGCGCAAGGCGGGCTTGGCTGGTCGATCACATCGAACTGCACCATCGCCGAGGCGACGGCGGGCGGCGGCGTAAAGGCCTCAGGCGGCAGCTTGAAGAGCAGGTGCGGCCGCGTTCTCCACTGGGACAGCACAGCCAACCTGCCGTAGGCTTTCGTATTCGGCTCGGCCACGATCCTCTCGGCGACTTCCCTCTGGAACATGAGAACCATGCGCGCGTACCACGGCGGCCATGGCTCGGTTTCCAGCCACTGCGTCAGCAGCAGTGTCGCGATATTGTAAGGGAGATTGGCGACGATCAGCGCGCGCGTCTGAGAGCCCGCCAGCAACGGAGGCCAATCGACGGTCAGCGCATCCGCAAACCGCCACTCGAGACGGCCAGGATAGTGCGCGGCAATGGCTTCGAGCGCGGGGCGCACGCGCTCGTCGCGCTCGACCGCAACGATCTTATCCGCGCCTTCCGCCAACAGCGCCCTGGTGAGACCGCCAGGCCCGGGACCGATTTCCAAAACGGTGCGGCCCGCAAGGGGACCGGCGACGCGCGCAATGCGGCGATTGATGTTCTGGTCGAGGATGAAGTGCTGGCCAAGACTCTTGCGGGCCGACAGTTCGAGGTCCCGAACGACCGCACGTAGCGGAGGAAGATCGCCCAGGTCGGAGTGTTCATCCTCGGGCATCAGGAGACGGTGACCTGCGGCGCAGTCCGGCGCGCGCCGAGTTCCGCGGCAAGCCTGAGCGCAGCGATCAGGCTGTGCGGACGCGCTTTTCCTGTGCCCGCCAACGCGTAGGCCGTGCCGTGATCCGGAGATGTGCGAATGAATGGCAGCCCCAACGTCACATTGACGCCGGTGTCGAAGGACAGGGCCTTCAACGGAATAAGCGCCTGGTCGTGATACATGGCGATGGCAACGTCATATTCCGCGCGTGCGGCCGGATGGAACATGGAGTCCGCCGAAAGCGGACCTGCGATTGACAGGCCTTCGGCCGCCAGAGCCGCGATCGCAGGCTCGATGATTGTCGCTTCCTCTTCGCCGATCAGTCCTCCCTCGCCGGCGTGCGGATTGAGCCCGGCCACTGCGATGCGCGGTCGGCGGATCGCGAAGGATTGGCGAAGCGCTTTAGCCGTCGTCCGGACCGTATCGATCAGAAGCTCGACGGTCAGAATCCTTGGCACCTCCCGAAGCGGAATGTGCACGGTTGCGGGCACGACGCGCAGGTCCTCCGCGACGAGCATCATGACGGGGCGTACGGGCGCCGAAGCGGGCCAATGGCGCGCGGCCAGGTGGCCAAGAAATGCGGTATGGCCGGGATACTCGAGTGGGATGGATTGCAGGGATTGCTTGGCTATTGGATTGGTGACAACGGCCAGTGTCTCTCCTCGCGCAGTCGCGGCGGTCGCATCTTCGATCGCCGCGACGACGATACGATCGTTTGTGGTACCGGGACGATTTCCGTCGCCGGTTACGGGCTGCACCGGCAACGCGCGTGAGAATAGATCCCATGCGTCGGCCGACTGTTGGACCGTCGCAACTGGCACTTCAAGATCAAGCTGGCGCGCCCGCTCTTGGAGGATGGCGGCATCGCCGAAAACGACAAACGGCGGAAGGTTCTGTGCGTTGCGCAAGGTCCAGGACAGCAGCGCGATGTCCGGGCCAATACCTGCGGGATCGCCGATCGTCAGGGCAAGCGGCAACTGGCGGCGCGCGCCCGCCGTATCGGCACCAACAGACATGGATCAACGATACTCTATATCCGCCTCCTGGCGGATGTTGCGCATATGCCGCCGGGCGAGAACCTCGAGCTCCTTGGACTGCAATTCCTGGAGCGCCTTGGTCCGCGCAGCCTCGTTGCCAGCCGCCGCGCGCCGGCCGCAGAGGGCATAAATCTCCACCCCGGCGGTTGTCGTTGCCGGCGGCAGGATATCGCCGTCCTTGGCGCCAAGAAGCATCGTGCGTGTCGGCTCAGGTATCGCGGCGGGCTTGACGAACTTCATGTCGGTGAAGCGTGCCTCTGGAGTTCCCTTTGCAAGCTCCGCCATTGTGCCGCAACCGCGGAACTTGCGCCGCAAGTTCTCCGCTTCGCTGTAGCGTTTGATGAGTGCCGCCTGATCGAGCGCGCCCGAGAGTGAAAGGGTTATTTTCTGCAGCTGCAACTCGGAGCTGTCCTCACCCGTCTCCAGATCGGAGGAAGATACGATGCGATCGATGTCCCGCTGAGATACGGAAACCTGCGCACCGAAGCGCCGCGCGATCAGATCACGCCAGGCCTTCTGTGCGCGGAAGCGTTCGACGAGCGTGGATACGTCGACGCCCATACCCTTCATATGCTGGCCGAACTGTTCCTTTGTCATTTTGTTGCGCTCGGCCAGAGCCTTCACAATGGTGTCGATCTCCGCGTCGGTGACCTCGATGCCGAGCTTCTTGGCGGCTTGAATCTTGAGCCGTTCTTCGATCAGCTCTTCTTTGGCTTCCTTCCTGAGTTTGGGTAGCACGGCGGAGCGGGCGCTTTCCATCGCCTGCTTTTGCAGCTCCATGCCGAACTGCTTCTGCCTCTCCTGGAAGATTGCCAGGATCTGCTCGCGGGACTTGCCGCGGTTCTCGCTCAGTACCTGCTGCTGCAAGGCGCGGAAGCGCGTATTCGTGCTTTCGGATTTTACGAGGCGCTGGAAATTTTCTTTGACCTGGTCGCCGATGTTGGCGTTGAGGGCAAGAAAGCGAGCCCGCTGCTCGACCGCATAGGCGGTGACGGGCTCGTCATTGACAAGGGCGATGATCCCACCCTGCCCCCCGGACGACGGAGAGGGCTTGCCCGCCTTGTCGCTGCCCTTGGCGGCAGTCGCCTGGGCTGCGACTTCGCCTGTGAGCCCAAGGAGTGCGCCGCCCACAGCGAGCGCCAGGGCGCTTAGGAGGGGCAGAAAGCGGGGGCTGCAAATCATAGGCATCCGTGGGCTTATCCCAGCCAGCGGTCCGATTCCAAGGAACCAATTTACACCGCGCGGCGCGCGTGGAAGCGCATTTTCCACAGGACAACCATGGCATTGGGATGACGGGCCGGTAAACGGGGCACCGATCCGATAGCTAACGGACCGCAGCGCTACTGGACCACGTTGCCGCGTTGGTCGCCAAAGATGTGGCTCAGCTGATCGGTGCGGTAGGTGTACCCGCCGAGGTGCTTCAGCTCGAACCGGAGCATCAGGGTCTGGTCGGGCTTGATGCCCAGGCCCGGGTTGTCGACGAACGTCTCGATGTAGCTCGCCGTCAGCACGAAGCACTCGTCCTGGTACTTGAGCTGGAAGATATCCTGGATGCGCTCGTGGGAGTCGATGTCGTAGCGCACCTGCCCGAGCACGCTCCAGCGGTCCGTCAATTTCAGCCCCAGCGTGCCGATCGCTTCCTGCTGCGTGTCGAGATCGCCGGTTATGGGATCGAACTTCGTGTAGGTATACCCGAGCTGCGTCAGGAACGGGCCGTAGTTTGCCTGCACATAGCTGTCTTGGCGCAGCAGTGACCAGTCGCGCTCATCAAAACGACCCTGAGCTACGAGGTTCAGGCCGGTAAAGGGTGAGAGATACAGGCCTGCGACATAGTCGGAGCGGTCGTTCTGCAGACCGCTCATGGGCGAGAAGTTTGGTACGCCCGCAGGATCATCTCCCGGCATCGCGTACGGGTTCGTGCCTGCGATATGCAGGCTCTGACCGAGAACGGCCTTGGCGTATAGTCCACTGTTGGCCTGCAGCGTGTACTGCATGCCGACGTTAACGCGCGTGCCGGTCTCGATCCGGTCGTAGCCGGAGAAGCGATCAATATCAAACAGCAACGTGTCGTCGAACACCAAACTCCGCGCGTCTTCGTCGGGCGTTCGGCGTTGGTCGATGCTGTTGGGACGCACAATGACTTGAGCGGTGGGCTCGAACACGTGCGTGGCCCAGCCGGAGTGGGCAACAAAGGGATACGAGTAGAGGAGACCGCCCGTCGCCATGCCGCGCACGATGGTGTCGTCCGGCGTGACACCGGGGGCCACGGCATTCGACCAGGAATAAACATCCCCGCGCAGGTTTCCAAACGGCGTCCAGACCTGACCGACCGGGTCGATCATCTTGCGCCGCCAGTTCGCCTCCACCACGGCCAGGGTCGAGTCCGTGCCGTCGGTGCGCGTCATCGCGCGCGTGTGCCCTTTGAAGCTGAGTTCGCCGCCGGCGACTGGATTACCCCAGATGTAGCTGTAATCGATGACGGGGTGGACGCGAGAATTCGCATTCTCCGTATCGTCGAGCAGCAACCCACCGAAGTGGTACAGGTTGGCGCCGAAGTAGTTGCGCTCGCTCATGCCCTGCAGATAGGCGACGTTGACCCGGTCCGTTTGGATGACCGAATCCAAGTGGAACTCGCGCCTGAACCGGTCGTCGCTTTCGAGCGTGATGTCCCACCCGTAACGCCACCAGGACGACAGCGAGAACTGCCCTTTCGTACGCAGGCTGCCCCGCCAACCTGCATCCCCTGGGAGGTTGGGGGAGTCGTCGTCGATGGTCGCGAACTCGACGTTATACTGACCCGTCGCCAAGCGATGCCGGTACTCGCCCTGCCACAGCGTGCCGCGCTCGGTGTAGTGGCGCGGATTGAAGAGGAAATCGTAGTTCGCCGCCAAAGCGAAGTAGTAGGGCAACTCGACGGAGAAACCGAGCGAGGAGGAGTTGCTAATGCTCGGCGTGAGGAAGCCGGATTTACGCTTTACCGACGGGTCAGCGTGTTGGAAGTACGGCAGGTAGAAGATCGGGACGCCGAACAGCTCGAACTGCGCATCCTGATAGGTAATGGTTGCGGCTTGCTGGTCGTGCACGATACGGGCGGCCGCCAGACACCACAGCGGCGGCGAGCCGGGGTCGTTCTTACACGGCGTAAAGCGTCCCTGCTGGAACTCGGTGACATTGCCTTCCCGCCGGATGGCATTCTTTGCCGCGATCCGCGTGTCATCCCGCGTTACGACGCTCAGCGACTGGATGAATGCGTCGCGAAAATCGTCCAGCGCCTCCATGCGATCTGCGCGCGTGATGGAGCCATTGGGATCCTTGAGCTGCGCATTGCCTTCGGCGAAGAGCTTGTTCACGCCCTGGTCGTAAATGACCTGATCGGCCGTGAGGATGAAGTCGTTGTAGTAGATCTCGACATTGCCCTGGGCGATCACCCGGTTGCCCTTGGAGTCGTAGATCAGCTGGTCGGCCTGCAGGTAGAGCGGGCGCGCCTTGTCGATCTTCGGCGCGGGGCCGAACATGCCGCCAGGCTGTTTCGGGAACGAACTCGGCGGGGCCTTTTTCGGCAAACGAAGGCTTGGGTCGACTTGAGCGTGAGCGGACGTAATGGGCTGGAGCAGCGCGAAAAGGGCAGCGATCAGCGCAAGCGCAAACACCGACCGCAGCCAGTCGAACCGACGGCTACCAATCGGCGCTTCGCCGCACACATCGTGCGGTTTCCGCCCGCGACGCATCACTCAGCCGTCCTCCTGGTGCAGTAACACCGTTAGTGACACGAGCAACGCAAGACTAATCGGCACCCACACTGCCAGAGTCGGGGACAACAACCCCGACGCGCCGATTTGGCGCGAGATCTCTGCCAGCAAGAAGAAGCCGATTCCCCCTAGCATCCCCGTCAGAACCATAGTCTGGATGCCCCCCGACCGGAATGACCGCAATGACACAGTGGCAGCCAAAATAACCATCACGATCAGCAGTGCCGGACGCCCAATCAGAAGGGCATGCTGCATGCGATATTTGTCAGCGGAAAGGCCTGCCTTCTCAGACGCTTCGATTAAGTCCGGAAGTTGCCAGAATGACACCGCAATCTCCGACCCAAGGGCATCCCCCACCTTCTCCCGGGTGAGGTGCGTGCTGAGCATGTAGGCCTCAAAAATCTCGGGTTGCTGCATGGGCCGTGAAACGGTGGCTTTCTGCAACTCCCAGTAGCCGTCTCTGAGTACGGCACGCGAGGCGTCTATGCGCTCCACAAAACGGTGTTCAAGATCGAATTGAAGGGCCATTACGCCGGAGAGGGCCACGCCCTGATCGGCAACTGCGCTGGCATTCAGGATGGATTGGCCATCTGCGCCGTCCTGGCGCAGCCATGAGCGTTCACCCGAGGAGGCGACAATCCCGGCTTCCTTGCCGAAGACCTCGGCCAGCAGGCGTTCCGATTCAAACCGGGCCGTCGCGGCGAGGGGATTGAACGCCGTTACAGCCAAAATGCCCAGGACCAGCGTGACCATGAGGCCAGGACGCAAGAACTCCCAAGCCGACATGCCCGCCGCGCGCATGATCGTGAGCTCCGATTTCCGGTTCAGGGTCAGCAGTGCCCCAATGCTCCCGACCAGGACCGCAAAGGCGAGAAGAATCTCGGCAAAGGCTGGCAGCCGCAACAAGCCCATCCACGCCAAAGTCGCCATCGAAAGGTCCGGGGCCCGCCGGGACATGCGTAGCAACTCGATCATGTCGATCATGAAAATCAGGCAGGCGCAGACCACGAACGCGCCCAGGATGCTGCCAAGGAACCGCTTGGCCACATAGCGGCGCAAGGTTCTGCCGAACAGCAGCGGGCCGCCTTTGCCAGCATGGCGTAAGCGACGCTTGATGCGCCGCTCGGAGACGCCTCTGAAGATCGGGCCGAATATCGCTCCCGGCAGGCTTTGCAGGGTTTCGACCCATTTTGGCGTGACGCGCGGTATCACCTGCCGATGCGCTGAAATCGCTGCGAGCACGGCGGCGCCGATCGGGATCGCGTACAGCAGCGGCGCCGATGAGGGGCGCACTGCAACGCTGTTGTTGACGGCGATGCCCACAATGCGGGTGAGGGTTGCAACGGAGAATGCGCCGACCGCGCTCTTCAGCCGGCTTTGCCGCGTTGTCTGCGGGGCGCCCATGAAGGCCAGAACGATCATGACGAAGGCCAGAGGATACAGCGGGCTCGACAGGCGCTCATGCAACTCGGCGAGGGCCCGGTTCTGATTGGATCTGGCCGATCCCTCGCCCGGTTCGAGCGTGAAGAGCTCGGATGTGTAGCGTTCCCGCGGCCGCGTCGTCGTGGTCTGGTCAGACCGTTGCTCGAGCTGATTGAGGTCGACCGCATATTGGGCGAAGCTGATGATCTGGGGCGCGGGAGACTTTTCCTCGCGGCGGATGATGTGCCCCTTCTCCATGCGCAGATAGGCGCCGTCATCCTGCTTGATGATGCGCGCGCGCTCCGCAAGGTAGGTGCTGACAAGCTTCGCCTCGCGGGCGTCGTGCAGCAGGAGGCCTAGAAGCTCTCCGTTGGGCGCGCGGTCGCGAATATGCAGCGTCATCCGCCGTTCCGGCTCCATGAAGCGCCACGGCTGAATAACCTGGCCGAGCAGGTCGGAGCGGATGAGGATCGAATAGTCGCGCAGCGCCGCCTGCGACCAGGGACCGGCGATATGGTTCACGAACGCAACGCCGAGCCCGACGAGGATTGCCAGCAAGCCGAAAGGCTTGAGCAATGCCCACACGGGAGCGCCGGCGGCTGTGATGACGATCAGCTCGCTATCTCCGCTCATGCGGTTCAAGACGTGGATGCAGGCGATCAGTAGGGCGATCGGCGCGATGAACGCCAACAGGCTGGGAATGGCCAGCGTCGTCATGACGAGGAAGCGAGCGGCGTCCTGGCCTTGCGACGTCAGCAGCTCGAGCTGACGGAGGGCGACCGCAATCCATACGACGCTGGTGAGCGAAACGAGGATCAGCACGAGCGCGCCGGCCGACTGCCGGAAAATGTATCGGCTCAGGGCCTGGCCCATGGCGTCGCTCTGGTCCCCCGGGCGCATCCCCTCATCCCGAATCTGGATGTGCGCCAATCTGTTAGTGCTGGCCGTCCCATAGGATGGTGGCGGAAGCGTGGCTCCAGGCAAGACCGGATCTGGTCCTATGCCCGGAATTCTAAGGCGGTGCCGAGCGCGGGGCGCCACCTTGCGTTCAAGCTGGCGCGGCGTATGGTGACCCGCTTTCCGGCCCTGACGGTCCTTTGCGCCTGGGCGGCCCTTGTGGCTGCTCATCCAACAGGATCGCCTGTCGCCAACCATCTGGTTGCAAGGATGCCTTTCATGTCTCAGCCCCTCGACATTCAGTTCGCCTCGCTGAGCGGTGAGATGGCACCGACGATCGTGCTGCTGGCCGACGAGGGGCCCGCTTTCGGCTCTGCCGCCAAGCGCCTCGACGAGCGCGCCAAGGGCGCGCTGAGGAAGGCGGCGGACGCTGCAGAGTTCAAAGGCAAATCGCGCTCCTCAATCGAGATTTTGGCCCCGACTGGGATCGAGGCGCGCCGTGTGCTCCTGCTGGGAACCGGCGGTACCAAGACGGAGCTCGACCGCCTGCGGCTCGGCGGCGCGGCGTTTGGCCTGATCAGCGCACGTAAAGCGGAGACGGCAACGCTGGTTGCGGATCCTGTCGACGCCGGTCAGGTCAGCGAGGAGGTGTTTGCGGCGGACTTGGCGCTGGGCGCCCTTCTGCGCAGCTACACCTTCGAGAAATACAGATCGAAAAAGAACGACAACGATGAGGACGAAAAACGCGACGGGCTGCGCACTTTGACCATCCTATGCGCCAAGCCGGATGCTGCGGCCAAGGCTTTTGCCGGCCGCAAGGCGGTTGCCGATGGCGTGTTCCTCGCACGCGACCTCGTCAACGAGCCGGCCAATGTGCTGGGCCCCGTCGAGTTCGCGGAGCGCCTGCAGGAACTGGCGTCGAGCGGCCTTGTGGTCGAGGTCCTGGATGAGGATGACCTCAAGGCCCTCAAGATGAATGCGCTGCTGGCGGTGGGACAAGGCAGCGCGCGGCCGTCGCGTGTCGTTGTCATGCAGTGGAACGGCGCCAAGTCCAAGCGCGCCAAGCCGGTATGCTTCGTCGGCAAGGGCGTGTGCTTCGACACGGGCGGCATTTCCATCAAGCCGGCAGGCGGCATGGAGGATATGAAGGGCGACATGGGCGGCGCTGCCTGCGTCGCCGGCTTGATGCTGGCACTCGCCAAGCGCAATGCCGGCGTCAATGCCATCGGCATCGTAGGACTGGCGGAGAACATGCCGTCCGGAACGGCGCAGCGTCCCGGCGACATCGTCACCAGCATGTCGGGGCAGACCATCGAAGTGCTCAACACGGACGCCGAGGGCCGGCTCGTGCTCGCCGATGCGCTCTGGTACGCCAACGATCGCTTCAAGCCGCGCCTCATCGTCGACCTGGCGACGCTGACGGGCGCCATCATGGTTGCGCTGGGCAAGGAGTACGCAGGTCTGTTCTGCAACGACGAGCGCCTGGCCAAGGAGCTGGAAGCTGCCGGCGAAGTGACGGGCGACAAGGTCTGGCGCATGCCGCTCGGGAAGGCCTACGACAGGCTCATCGACAGCAAGAACGCCGACATGAAGAACATCGGCGGTCGCTACGGTGGGGCCATCACCGGTGCGCAGTTCCTCCAGCGCTTCGTCAAGGACACGCCGTGGGCCCATCTGGACATCGCGGGCACCGCCATGGACTCAGGGCGCAACGAAATCAACCAGAGCTGGGGGTCGGGTTGGGGTGTGCGCCTGTTGGACCGGCTGGTGGCGGACAACTACGAGAGGCCGGAGAAGTAGCGCAAGGTTGCATAGGCAGAACCCATTGCTGGCGGGCGGGTACGGTCAATTATTTCCATAATACATGTTATGCGGCATGGACCCTGCC